>JAJDTT010000030.1 GCA_022827025.1 Acidobacteriota bacterium | reverse complement strand
CCGGCAGCCCGGGGGCGGCGGTTGGGGCGAACCGCTCGAACGGCCCCCGGAGGCCGTTCAGCGGGACGTGAAGAACGAGAAAGTGTCGGTCCAGGCGGCTCGCGACGACTACGGCGTGGTTCTCGACGACGATCTGGCCGTGGACCACGAGTCTACCGAAGACCGGCGCCGACAGCTCCGCTACGAGCCGATCGTTACGGGACACGAAGTGTGACGTGGCAAATCACCTCTTCAGCCCCCAAGCTCCACTGTCCCGGCGTCAGCCGATAGGCGCATTTTGGCCGGCAGTCCACGGGTTGGGACCACCATGAAGATTCGAGATATTCGTCTCCTCCCGCTCCGCGGTGAAACCCCCGATGGCGGATGGGATGACAAGTTCTCCGATCTTGAGAACAACCTGCACACCCTGGTCGAGGTCGTCACCGATGAAGGCGTCACCGGAGTGGGCAGCGTGTTCACCTCGGAACGGCTGATCCGGGGCGCCATCGAAGTGATGCGGCCTTTCCTGATCGGCGCCTCCGCCCTGGACCCGGCGGCGACGGCCGAGACGTGCCACCAGCAGACCTTCTGGCAGGGCCGCGGCGGGGCCGTCACCCATGCCATCTCTGGAATCGACATCGCTCTCTGGGACGTTCTCGGGAAGGTGACTGGTCAGCCCATCAGCCGTCTGCTGGGAGGCCGCTACCGCAACAAGGTCAAGCCCTACGGTTCCCTGCTGATGGACGAACCCGAAATTCTGCGAGCTTCGCTGGAAGATGGGCTCAACCGGGGATTCCGCGCCTTCAAAATCGGGTGGGGGCCCTTCGGACGCCGCGACCGGCACACCGACGAAGCCATCGTCAAGGCTGCCCGCGAAACGGTGGGACCGGAGATCGAGTTGATGGTGGACGCCGGAGGGTCCGACGCCTTCTGGCCTCACGGCTACAAATGGGGTCTGCAGACCGCGCGGATGCTGGCCGACTACGAAATCGCCTGGTTCGAGGAGCCGTTGCGACCGGACGATCTCGACGGCTACGTGAAATTGACCGAAAACGCGCCGCTTCCCATTTCCGGTTGCGAAGTCTTCACGCGGCGGCAGTCATTCCTCGAGTGGATCGAACGGAGAGCCGTGGACTATATCCAACCGGACGTCACCAAGGTCGGAGGAATCAGCGAGGAAATCCGCATCGCCCAGTATGCCGACGACCACTCCATCCGCTTCGTTCCCCACGGCTGGAATACGGCGGTGGGCCTGGCGGCCGACCTTCAACTCGTCGCGGCCGTCCCCTGTGCCCGCTGGGTCGAATACATCACGCCGGCGCCCTACATCGAAGAGCTGTTGGCCGTGCCGATTCATCCCGACGAAGACGGCATGATCCCCATTCCCGACGGTCCCGGCCTCGGCCTGGAATGGAACCCGGACGGCATCGCCCGGTTCACGGGGGGAATGCAATTGACACCGTCTTCAACTGAAAGCTGAATGTCTTACCGTGGCGACGAGAACCGGAATCTTTCCCGCAAACGCCCGATATTGATGCTTCCCCAGCACCGCTGGGTCAGTTGCGCACCCTTCGGTGGAAACGCCCCATGAATGACCTTGAGTCCTCGGGTTTCCAAAAACTCGGCTACGGGTACGAAATCCCGGTCGGATGAGACCAGAACGGCGATCTCATAATTGCCCGCCCACGCAAGGCTGATCATATCCGTTGCCATCCGAACATCGACGCCCTTCTCCTCTGTCCCACGCATGTCGGCACCGCAAGCACGACAGTTTTCCACCGACTCACGACAGATTGGGCACGTTGGCGGCGAATGCTTCTTCTGTCGGGCAACCATCGACACGGTCACCCCCGGAAACGTGTCCACCACAGTCCTCGCCCATCGGAGGAGTTTCTTGTCTTTGGCGCTGTTCGGGTCATGGGAACCATAGAAGTTCAATCCCTGATACTCGCCGTTCGCAGTGGCGTCGACGACAGAGGCGGCCGCATGTGACAAAACCGGCCCAAGCTTCGACCAATCCGTGCGAAAGTCTTGGTCTACGGCCCGCATGGAGAGAGTGTAGTTCCAGAAGTCGACGAATACTCTAATGCGGTGGCGTCTTCCAAGTGTCGAATCATCACCGGGCATACCACAGTGCAAAAAGATACAGGGACGCGCAAGGCGTCCCTGGGGTAACAATGACCGGACTCCGTATCTCCCTGTCTGGGCGGTAGCCTGGTGGGTCGTATTGGACCCATAGTATAAAATCTGAGTGTCCGTTCCGGCAACCCGCCGGATTGCCGTACCGTATGTTTCATCTTCACGCTCACTGATCGGCACGGGCGACCACACAAAGAGTCAACCTAAGAGGGCTTCTTTTCCCGCTTGACGAAGGGTTGGAAATTTTCCCAAGGGGGACAGGAGAGTCTCCCTCCTGGTCGCTCCTCCGGGGCTTTTCCAAGAATCTAGCGGAGCGCCGCCACGCCGCCCTCGAGCTGGTGGAGGGTCTGGACTTCTTCGTCGCTGAGGGCCCAGTCAAAACACGCCAGCTCGTCGAACAGGCCGACGTAGTTGATCCCCAGCCGGATCGTGCTGCGGGACAGATCCCAGGTGTACGGCTCGTGAATCCCCTCCGCGGCCCCTTGTAGACGGCCGTCGAGATAGAGCCGGGCCGTGCCGCCGGCTTCGCTGTTCAGGCCGGCGTAGGTCATCACGACGTGGGTCCAACTGCCGCGCTTGAAGGGAGGACTCGCGACCGAAACCAGCCGGTTGATGAAGTCGGGATTTTCATTGGGGGAGATCTTCTGGGGGTTCCAGACCTCGAGATCGCCGAAGACCCCGAGTCTGAACTCCCGCGGCGGATCCTTGCTGAAATCCACCCAGAGCGCGGCGTCGTTGTAGGCGCTGTCCGTCACCTGGATCGGGTCGCAATAGCCGGGCTCCAAGTCCTCATCCGGATCCAGGTTGAGCCAGAAGGAGATGGTGCCGGCCCAGTTTTCGGTCGAGTAGGCCAGGTTCTTCTCGGACCTGTAGAACAGGGCGCTCTTGTTGCTGCGTCTGAACTTGAGTGCGCTTCCGAAGCGGCCCACACCCTCTTCCAGGGTGATGTCCGGGTTGCCGATGCCGGGCGAGGTCTGATCGAGCTGGTCGTACTTGGGCGCCGAGTAGAGCTGCGCATCGCCGCGGGAAAAATCGGCGTCCAAGCCCTGGTCGAAGGAGGCATGGAAGCTTAGGGCGGCGCTCAGAATGTCGATTGGTGGCGACGGTTCTTTGCTCACCTCGGCCGGGTCCGGAACGGAACAGCCTGCGGTTCCGATCAGCAAGAGTAGCCAGGAAAGACGTCCTTTGAGACGGGCCAGCGGATATGGCATTTATTCTTTTCTCCAAACAGACTATCCGGAGGCGATTTTCGGTCTCCCAGTCTTTGTCTCCATAGTATAGGGGGAAGTGTACAGTGGGGACTTTCGTCCCCCCTACCCCCTAATCGGCGACAGGGATGTCGCCGCTCCACTCGCCGCTCCTTTCCAGCCGCTTGCCGACCACCAGGACCACGGTGGAAACCAACACGCCGATCAGCACCGGGTCGAGGGCCCAGACGAAGAAACTGGCGCCCGCCTTCAACTCCCGGGGCGTGACGGCCTGCGAGACGATGACCACCAATGCGCTGACCGTCAATGCCGTCAGCACCGTACGGGATTTCTTCCGCATGGACGGGAAGAGCAGGACGGCGATCAGGACCGGCGACAGCGAGCCCGCCACCAGCCGCCCACCGGCAAAGAACAACTCCAGCAGAAGCGGTATGTAGTAGTAGGTGACGCAAGCCAGAACGGCGGTCAGCAAGATGCTCAACCGGGACACCAGGAGCATCCGCGACGCGCCGGCGCCAGGATCGACGAACCTCTGATAGATGTCCACGGTCACGTTCGATCCCATGGTCCCGATGGTGGAGCTCAAGGTCGACATGTTGGCGCTCAGGATGGCGATGAAAATGATGCTTCCCAGGTAGGGTCCGGCCATCTGACCGGAGAGGTTCAGGAAAACCTGGTCGGCTTCGACGTCCTTGCCGAAGAAAGCGATCCCGGCGACCCCCAGCAGGGCCGGGATGATGTACCACAAGATGGTCAGGAACCCGCCGTAGATGAACCCTCGGCGCGCCACCTCGGCGCTGGATGCGGAAAAAGCCCTCTGCGCCAGGCTCTGGTACCCGCAGGCCAGGAAGAAGCCCATGGAGAACCAGCCCAGGATCTCCAGCGCCTCGAAGTTGCCGGTGAAGGAGAAGAGCGCCGGCTCGTCGACTTTCTCCACCATGGCCCCCAGCCCGCCCAGGTTCACGATGGACAGGACGAGAAGCAGCACCGTTCCCAAGACAATGATGAAGAACTGGATCGTGTCGGTGAGCAGAACCGCCCACATCCCCCCCAGCGCCACGTAGAGGACGGTGATGAAATAGGTCAGGACCAAGGCGGTGAAGATGCTGATGTCGAGCGCCGACGATGTCACGATGGCCGTGGCGCCGATGGTCCCCGCCGTGGCGCCGAAATCACGCAGCATCGCCACTCCCAGCGCCACCAGGCGATGGGTCGGACCGAAGAACCGCTCCAGGATCTGAGGAGTGGTGATGACCCGGAGCTTCCACATCCGGGGAATGAGAAAGATTCCGATCCACAAGGTTCCGATTCCCACGGCGCTGGTGTGCCAGTAGGAACTGAGGCCGAAGCTCTTGCCGAAACCGGTGATGGTGATGAGGGTGACGCCGTTGATCCAGGTCGCCGCCACGGAACAGCCGATGAGCCAGGGGCCCACGCTCCGGCCGGCGACGGTCATGTCCTCATAGGTCGTAACGCGCCGCTTCGCGCTCCAGACGCCGATCCCCACCACGACGATCAGATAGAGGGCGACCAGGGGCCAGAGGATCTCGCTCATGGAGAAACCAATTGAAACAGGAGAATCCAGAAAATGTAGAAGACGCCCACCGCCAGGAAGATGAGAACGAAGCCGGCAGCGGCGCTCCTCCAGGAGGGCTCGTTGTCATCCAGTTGCGCCAGGTTCAGCGGGGAGTCGCCTTGGTGGCCGGGATTTTCCATGGCTCGAACCTACATTTGGGGAATCAGGGTGACCGGGAGGTCTTCACGCCCTTCGCGGGCCGCGTAGGGTCCGTCGCGCCGATAACGCTCGGCGGCCTTTTCCACCGCCTCCCGATCCAGCTCAACCCCGATCCCGGGAACGTGCGGTATCTCGACGCATCCCTGCTCGACCTTGGGCAAGCCCCCCTGGATGATATCGTCCTCCCGCATCGTGAGATAGCTCTGATTGGCGTAGAGGAAGTTGGGGCTGGAGGCGGCTACGTGAAAGCCGGCGAAGTGGCCGACGCAGGTTTCACCCCACGAATGATGGTTGACCCCGACGCCGTAGGCTTCCGCCAGCGCCGCGGTTTTCTTGTAGGAGAGCAATCCGCCCATCTGCCACTGATCGATGACCAGAACGTCGGCGGCGTTGGCCTGCAGGATTCGCTTGGCGTCGTACAGGGTCCAGGACGACTGATTGGCGGCGATGGGGGTGTTGACCGAACGCCGCACGTGGGCCAGGGCATTCAGGTCGTTGATGATCACCGGCTCCTCGACCCACTCCAGATCGAACTTCTCCACCTGCTTGATGAAGCGGATCGCCGTCCCCGGGGTCCAGGCCTCATTGGCGTCCACCCGGATGTTGGCTTTGGTTCCGACGGCGTCACGCACCGCTTCAATGGCGGCGATGTCTCCGTTCATATCTCCACCGACCTTGAAGAAGATGGTCTGGAAGCCCTGGGCAACCGCTTGCCTGGCTCTCCGGACCATCTCGTCCAGCGGGAACCGGAGAAGGTAGTAGAAGATGGGAATGCGCTCCCGCAGGCACCCGCCCAGCAGGAAGTAGAGCGGCTGGCCGGACACCTTCCCCAGGATGTCCCAGAGCGCGGTTTCGATGCCTCCCATCATCACGTTGCCGACGCGCTCGAAAAAGCTCCAGTTCCCGAGACTCCTCAAATCGTTGAGAATGCGCTCGATGTTTCTTGGATCCCGTCCCAGCAGGAACGGCTTGGCGGACAGAATGGCGGCTTCGATGACTTGCGCGTTGGGCCGGCAGATACACTCTCCCAGTCCGGTAACGCCTTCGTCGGTCTCCACTTCGATGAGGATCTCCGTCGTCCCCAAGCGATACCCGGTGGAAACGAACTCGGGCTCCCGGTGGGGCAGATTCAAGCAGGTCGTCTTGATATCGCTGATCTTCAAATCAGTGTCCTTTCAAGGCGATGCTTCTTCGATCCTCGCCCGTCCTTCGCCTTCTTCACCGAGGTATGACGGGAAGCACCAGAACCGACGGGTATTGGGCGCCGTGGTGGATGGTCTGCTCCGCGATTTTCGTTTCGGCGCTGGTCCCCAGGCGATTGCCCGTGTTCAGATTTCTGGCGTAGCGGGGAAAGTTGCTGCTGGAGACCTCCAGCCGGATCCGGTGGCCTGCCTTGAAGACGGTGCTGGTCTCCCAGAGGCTGATTCGATACCCATAGATTTTGCCCGGTTCGATCAGGCTCGGGTTCTCCAGCGACTCCCGGAAGGAAGCCCGCATGATGCCCTCGCAGATGTGGATCGCGCGCCCATCCGGATGGACGTCGGTCAGGGTTGCGGTGAAGTCCGTATCCCTGGCGGTCGAGGCGGCGTACAGCCTCAACTCCACCGGGCCGGTGACTTCCGTTTCCCGCTCCAGGGGTTGGCTCGTATACACCAGCACGTCGTCCCTTCGCTGCACCGGACGGCGGTCTCTGGGACCCTTGAGTTCGCCGTGGGTTGAGATCTGGCCTCCCAGCGTCGGCACTGGATCGTGGGGATTGTAGTGGTAGGAATCGGTGGGAGCGGTGGAGGCGTCCGGTTGCGGAGACAGGCGGCCGTTTCCGTGAAGAGAATTGGCGCTCCCCTGGCTGGAGAGGTAGAAGTTGGTCCACTCGGTCCGGGCCAGGGGCCACTCCGTCTCGTCCCTCCACCGGTCGTCTCCCATCACGAAGATGCGGATCGGCGCTTCCCGGTCGATTCCGTTCTCGATCCCCTTGAGCCAATAGTCGTACCAGCGCAGATGGACGGCGCGCAGATCGAGACCGTCGCCGAAGGTGACCGTTTTTCCGTCCGCCATGCGATAGCCGCCGTGAGCCCAGGGACCCACCAGGATCTTGGTCCCCTTCCTCGCAATTTCCGAGCCGCCTTCCTGGCGCATGCCTTTGAAGTTGCGAAACGCCTCGTGCACCAGGTTGTCGTACCAGCCGCTCATCAGATAGGCCGGAACCGTGATTCGGCCGTATTTTTCCTTCACTCCGTATGACTTCCAGTACGAGTCGTACTTCCAGTGGCTCAGCCAGTCCTTGTAGTACGAACCCTCCTGCAAGTCGTCCAACGCAGTCATGAGGGGGAGCCGGCGAAAGACCTCCTCGTAGTTGACCGTCACCTCTCCGTGGGCGAAACGGGAGATGTTCGGCTGCAAGGTATGGCCCGCGAGAAAGACTCCGGCCATGAAGATGACGCCCAACTGGGGAACGCCGTCGTTGTAGAGATGGCCGAAGTTGGTCTGCTGGTTGGACGCCGGGACCATGCATTTCAGATAGGGGCTGCCCAGAGGAGCCGACATCAGAGCCGTGAAGCCGTCGTAGGAGCGGCCGAACGTCCCCACCGAGCCGTTGCACCACTCCTGCTGCCCAAGCCACTGCTGGGTGTCGTAGCCGTCCTGAGGTTCGTCGACGTAGGGTTCCCAGACACCCTCGGCGTCGTAGCGTCCCCGCACGTCCACCAGTGCCACTCCGTAGCCGCGGCGGGCGAAGTAGAGGCCCCACGGCACCTTCAGAGGACCGATGTTGTTGCCCCAGTAGGTCCGAAGCAGGAGACAGGGAAACTTCCCGGGAGCGTCGGGACGGTAGATGTCGGCGGAGAGATTGACCCCGTCCCTCATCGGGACCTTCACGTTGATTTTGACTTTGACCTCGTACTGCTCGGGGCCGGGTTCCCAATCCGGCTGGGCCGTGGCGGCGAACACGGATAGGAAGAGAGTCAAAGCCGGAACGATCAGAACCCGCGTGGTCACGCTTCGAAACATGATCTCTCCAGAAACTGACGGAACGGTCAGGCGAATGACGGCAGGATAGCCTATGTACACACCGGGAGGCGAATCGGACAGGAGGGGGGACATTCTTGTCCCCCTCTACCCAGTCGGGGACTGTTATGTGTCCCTCTGCCCAGTAGCCCAGTAGCGGTGACTGTCCCCTGCACGTGACTGTCCCCTGTACGTACGTGCCCGACTGTCCCCTGGACGTGACTGTCCCCTGTCCCCAGTAGGGACTGTCCCCTGCCCAGCAGTACCCTGCGCGCGCGCGTACCCAGCAGTAGGGACTGTCCCCTGTACTTGCGTACTTGCGCACTTGACTGTCCCCTGTACCCAGTACCCAGTATTCCCCCTGCCCGGTAGCGGTGACTGTCCCCTGTACCCCCTTGCTGCCTAGTAGCAGTGACTGTCCCCTGTACCTGCGTACCTGCGTACCTGCGCGTGACTGTCCCCTGTACGCGTACGCGTACCCCCTGCTGCCTAGTAGCAGTGACTGTCCCCTGTACGCGTACGCGTGCCCCTGACTGCCCAGCAGTAGGGACTGTCCCCTGTACGCAGTCCGTGACTGTCCCCTGTACGCAGTCGCGGACTGTTAAGATCTCCTCGGTGTCACGAAGACTCGCCCGCGTCACTCTGGCCTGGTTGGTTTCGCCGCTTTGCCTGGCCGGGATCGTCCAGGACGACTCGCCGGTCGATCTGCAGATCATCACCGTCACCACCAATCCCCAATTGACCGGGGTTCTGGAGGAGCTGGAATCGGGCGCCCGATTCGAAGCCGTCGCGCGCCGGCATTCCAACCACCCCACGGCTGCCGGCGGAGGCTATCTCGGCCCAATGTCCACCGACGATCTCAGCAGCGGGATGCGCCGGCAGGTCGAAGGAATTTCGCCGGGCTCGATCAACCATTTCGTCGATCCCGGCCTGGGTTACGTCGTGATCCGGAAACTCGAACGGAAGGCTGCGAAGCGAGCTTATTCCAGACTGGCGTTGCGGCGGGGTTCACGGCATCTGAACCAGGGGAAGCCCCGGGAAGCGATCACGGAGCTCAAAGCGGCGCTCACCCTCGATCCAAAGTCGGCCGATGCTCACCTGATGCTGGGTTACGTTTACCGTCTCCTGGGCTCCTATCGCATGATCGGCGAAGCGAAAGGGGAGTTCAGGCAGGCTCTGTCTCTCGATCCCGGCAACACCAGCGCAAGGTTCCACCTGGCCCGCGTCTATCTCGACCTGGGCCGGATCCGCAAGGCCAGGGAAACGTTGGAGGAGCGCCTCGAAATTACTGAAAAGACGCCGGAACTGCTCTCTCTTTTGGGCGAAGTGAACCGGCAGTCGGGAGATCCCCGGCTTTCGATTCGGCAGAACGAGTCGGCCGCCATTCTGGACCCGGACCTGGCTCAAGCCCACTACTACCTGGGTTTGGCGCACCTGGATCGGGGAGACACGGAAGAGGCGCTCAGCCGGCTGGACCGCGCCATCGCGGCGAAGGGGGCCACATCCGACATGGTCCTCAAGACTGGTTCCATCTACCTGCAAGAGGGCGTCCTGCAGAAGGCGGTCGAGCTGCTCCGGAAGGCCGTGGAAGTCAGTCCGGCGGTGCCGGAAGGACGTTTGGAACTGGCCCGCGCCCTTCGCCTCATGGGTGAACCCGACTCGGCCCTTGCGGAGTTGGATGCGGCTCTCTCCCATGCCGGCGGATTCTCGGCTTCCGGGAAGTACCTGGAGTTCGAGTTGGAGGTCTACCTGGAAAAGGGCCGGGCATTTGACGCCAGGAACTCACCGGCGGATGCGATCCGGTCCTATCTGCGAGTGTTGGAGCTCGACCCCGGCCATGGCGAGGCTCACCACCGGCTGGCCCGGTTGTTCGCAACGGCCGGCGATCCGGAAAGGTCGCGGGAACATGCTGCACGAGCCAAAGAAGCGGAGTTCACGGAGCCGGCCGGCGGGCGCTGAAACTACGGCTCGGTGACTTTCAGGATCTGATTGGCAGGGACGTTCGAAAGAACCTGCTTCCTGCCGCTGGGCCAGTTCACCTCGACGCTCTTGACTTCCCTTTGCCGGCCCAGGCCGAAATAAACCCGGAGGTCGTGGGCGCTCAGATAACTCGCCACGTTGTTGATCTGCCCCACCTGAGTTCCCTGCTCCGTTTCGATCCGCACGACGGCGCCCAGGCCGAAAGCGTTGCTCTTCCGGCCGCGGGCCTGGACCGCGATCCAGTGGTTGCGGTTTCCGCTTTCGTTTCTCAACAGGACCGCGTTCGCGCCCGAGTTGGACAACGCGATGTCCAGGTCGCCGTCATTGTCGTAGTCGGCAACCGCCGCCCCCCGTCCGACCGCCGGGATACCGAATGGAGCCCCGCTCTGGGCCGATACGTCGAGGAAGCCCGTGCCCTGGTTCTCGTAGAGGAGGTCCGTCTGGGCATAGGTGAGGTTGGGAAAATAGAGATGGACGTTGTTTTCGATGTGCCCGTTGGCGACGTAGACGTCCACGTCGCCGTCGTTGTCATAGTCGAAGAGCTTGGTTCCGAAGCCCAGGGGAAGAAGTCCGGACCCCAATCCCATCCTCTCCGAGACCTCCTCGAAGAGAAGGTTGGGGCCGTTCCGGTAAAGGGCATTGAGTTCGTACGCGAAATTCGTGACGAAGATCTCCGGCAGGCCGTCCCGGTTCAGGTCCGCCGCGTCCACGCCCATTCCCGCCTGAGGTTCGCCGTTGGCGTCGAACCCGACTGCGGCGGTGTAGGTGACGTCGGAGAAGGCGCCGTCCCGGTTGTTGCGATACAGGAAGTCCCGAATCGTATCGTTGGCGACGTAGATGTCCGGATAGCCGTCTCCATCGAAGTCGGCAAAGGTCAATCCCAGACCCTTGCCCGCCGGATTGGCGATCCCCGCGGGATTCGACACATCAGTGAAGGAACCGTCGCCATTGTTTCGAAAAAGCTGATCCGACACACCCTCGAACATGCGGATGTCGCAGTAGAGGCGGTATCCCTCCTTGGGCAGTCCGCAGTAGGGATTGTCTGCCGGATCGTAGTCCAGGTAGTTGACCACATAGAGGTCCAGGTCGCCGTCGCGGTCGAAGTCGAAGAAGCCGGCGCTGCTCCCCCACCGCCGGCTGTCGACGCCGGCCTTCGCGGCGACATCCCGGAAGGTTCCGTCTCCGTTGTTGCGAAAGAGCTGATTGGGACCATAGCTGGTCACGTAGAGGTCCAACCGGCCGTCGTTGTCGTAGTCTCCCACCGCCACGCCCATGCCGTAGGATCCGTTGCCCGCGACTCCAGCCTTCCCGGTGACGTTTTCGAAGGTCCCGCGGCCCCGGTTCCGGAAAAGCGCATTCCCGGGAGAGGGTTTCTCCTCAGACATCTTCGAACCGTTCACGAAGTAAAGATCCAGATGTCCGTCATTGTCGTAGTCGATCCAGGCCAGACCGGACCCAACCGTCTCGACGATCAGTTTCTCTTTCGAAAGACCACTTTCGTGGAGAAAGTCGATCCCGGCCGCCCGGGTGACGTCGGTGAACACGACGCGGTCGCCCGGCGGACGTTGTGCAAATAGCGGATGGCACAGGAGAAAAATCGCGACTGCAATCATCACGGGAGACAGGAGGGGGAACATTCCTGTCCCCCCTCCCCTTGATTCGTGGGATGCGGAAGGACGGGTGCGCCCTATGACCGGGTGTTCAGAGAATCCTGGCTCGTTTCCCGCGAGGAGGGGGGACTTTCCTGTCCCCCTTTCCCTTGCCTTGCTGGATGCCGAAGGACGGGTGTGCCCTATGACCCGGCGTTCAGAGAATCCTTGCGTGTTTTGCGCGATCGGACGGCTTCTCTACGAGATTACCGGGGAATCACCGGCAGAATCACATGCGAGGGATACATCTCGTTGTGATAGATCGTCTGCGTGGCGATCTTCATCTCCGAAGTCATGCCGAACTCGGCACCGGTGTTCAGATTGCGGGCCCAGCGGGGGAAATTGCTGCTGCTGATCTCCAGCCGAATCTTGCTCCCCGGCTGAAACTCCCAACTCGTCTCCCAGATGTGAATCGTGTACTCGTAGACCTTTCCCGGCTCGATATGGGTCGGATTCTCCAGGGAATCCCGGAAGCTGGCTCGAACGATCCCCTCACTGATGTGCACGGACCGCCCGTCGGGCAGGACCTCGGTCAGGACCGCGGTGAAGTCGGTGTCGACGGCACTGGAAGCCGCATGCAGCTTGACCTCGACCGGCCCGGTGACTTCCAACGGTTCGGTCAAAGTGTCGGAGGTATAGATCAGGACGTCCTGCCGCCTCTGGACCACCAACCGGTTCTGCGGGCCTCTCTGGCTGGCCGGAAATTCGGTCTGGCCTCCGACGGTTTCAACCGGATTGGCCGGGTCGTAATCGAACGTATCCTGTGGGGAATTCGACGAAGGCTTGGAAGTGCCGAGCGTGCCGTCGCCGTAGAGTGAATTGGCCGAACCTCCACTATTCAGGTAATACTTCGTCCACTGGGTTCGGGCCAGCGGCCATTCCCATTCGTCCCGCCACTTGTTGGCGCGCATCACGAAAATCCTGAGCGGCGCTTCCTTATCGACACCGGTGTTCATTCCCTTGAGCCAGTAGTCATACCACCTGACGTGTTCATCCAGGATGTCGACGTAAATGTCGGGACCAAAATCGAGGATCGAGGTCTCCATCCGCTTGTTGACGGTGTGGGTCCAGGGTCCGACCAGAAGCTTGGTCTGGCGGGCCGCCTCGGACCCGCCCTCTTTCCGGAACCCGTTGAAGTTTCGGAAATTCTCACGCACCAGGTTGTCGTACCAGCCCGTGATGAAATAGGCGGGCGCCTGGATCTGTCCGTACTTCTCCTTGACGCCGTAGCCCTTCCAATAGTCGTCGTAGGTGGGATGCTTGATCCAGGTCTTGAACCAGGGCAGATCCGCGATATCGTCCAACGCGGTGATGAGAGGGAGGCGCCAGAAGAACTTGTTCCAGTCGAGAATGGGATTCTCGGTGATTCCGGGGCCGTGCAGAAACTGCATGGTGTGACCGGCCCAGAAGAAGCCCGCCACAAATGTGACGTTGAGTTGCATGACGCCGTCGTTGTAGAGGTGACCGAAGTTGGTCTGCTGGCAGACCGACGGGACCATGCACTTGAGGTACTTGCTGGCGTAGACCGACGGCATGATCTGGGTGAAACCCGGATAGGAGTACCCGTAGGTCCCCAGATTCCCGTCGCACCACTCCTGCTTGCCGATCCACTCGTGGGTGTCGAACCCGTCCTTGGGATCGTTTACGTAGGGGTCCCATTCCCCTCCGGAATCGTGCCGTCCCCTCAAGTCGACCAGCACAGCCGCATACCCGCGTTCGGCAAAGTACAGGGCGTGCTTCATGTCATTGGAGCCCCTCATGTTGTTGTAGGGCGTCATCAGGAGCACGGCGGGGAACTTGCCCGGAGCGTCGGGACGGTAGACGTCCGCCGAGAGATGGACGCCGTCCCGCATGGGCACCAGGTTGTGAATCTTGAACTTCACCTGGTACTGAGGCTTCGACCGCTCGTTCTGCCCCATGGCGAGAGCCATGGTGGCGCCCAGAAGGATGGGCAGGATCAACGGCACCGAGCGAAAGCTTCCGGAGAGCATGTTTTCAACTTCAGAAAGCATATCTTCACAGACTCCTTCCAAACGAGATTCTCCAAGGCAGACTTGCTGACAGGTTTCCGTTTCGCGACGAAATCCATGCCCCTCAGAACTCGATGTTCAGACCGAATTGCAGATGCCTGGAATTGCCGGCGTTGCCCATCGTGGCGAAGGCTCCCCCCGTGAAAAGCGTATTGGGGAGATCGAAATTCGTGTGATTGGTGATGTTGAAGACATCAACTCGGAACTCGACCCGCGCCGCTTCTTGCATGACGTGCCAGGACTTCCAGACCGAAAAGTCGATGGTGGTCCAGCCGGGACCGTCGATGACGTTGCGTCCGGCATTTCCGAAACGATAGGTGCCTGTTTCCGCCGGATTCGGAACCCGTGTGAAAGCCCTGGTGTTGAACCACTGCTGGGCATTCCGGGGCGCCCCGCTGTTGGGATCCCCAGTGAGATCAGGCCGGTTGGCTCCACCCGAGTTGTCGGGGTCGAAGGGACTGCTGACGTCCACCGCGCCCGACGAGGAGAAGGTCCCGATGCTGCTGATGTTCCAATCCCCCAGGATGGCTCCCGCGAGTCCGTGGCCGGACCCCCGCATGACCGGAATCTGGTAGACGAAGTTGTAGACGAACCGCTGCCGGTAATCGGAAGAGCTGCGTCCCCATTCGGCGGAACAGTCGAAGGGATTCCTCTTCACGCTGTCGCCCAAATCGGCGAACAGGTTGTTTCCACCGCAGTCGAGCCACTTGGAATAGACGTAGGAAATGTTCCCCAGGAATCCGTTGCTGAATCCCTGCTTCAGATTGACTCTCATGCCGTGATAGGAGGAGTTGGCGGTGGGCTGCCTCCAGCCGACCGTCGCCCAGTTCTGATAGGGCCTCCGATTCACGCGGTTGCCGGGGCCGGGAGGCGCCTGGTTCAGGTTTCCGTCCCGGATCAGCTTGGTGCCCTTGTTTCCGATGTAGCCGAGCTCGAAGACGGCCGTCTGGGAAAGCGCCTGTTCCACGGTGACGTTGTACTGCTGGTTGTAACCGTGGGCCCAATCCGCCTGAAATCCCTGCCCCGTCGACGACGGAATTCCGGAGCCGGCGGGAAACGGCCTGTCGATGGTGAATACGGGAACGCCCGACTCGTCCAATTGATTCACGAAGGTCTGCTGATTCACGAAGGGCTTGTTGAAGCGGACCCGCTGCATGTAGAAGGTATCGAACGGGGTGTAGAAAATGCCGTAACTGGCCCGAATAACGGTCTCGTTTCCGCCGAAGGGACGAAGGGCCAGCCCGACCCTGGGGGCCCAGTTGTTCAGGTCGCGCGCCTGCAGCAGCCTTCCATGCGGCCAGCTCGCGTCCGAGATCAAGGGATCGAGCATGCGCTCGGCAACCCCGTAATCCGCCGGCAATGCGTAGTGGGACGCGTCCGTGGGGCGCGGGTCTCCCACCAGAATCAGCAATCCGGAACCCGGATCGAACTGCGAGATCCGATCTCTGGAATCGGTATAGGGTGAGAAGTAGTCCCAGCGAAGACCCAGGTCCAGGGTCAGATGAGAAGTGACTTTCCAGGTGTCCTTGAAATGGACACTGAGGTTGTTGTGGCTGTAGTTTCCGAACCCGTCCTCCCGGCCGGTGATGGCCGTCCGGTGATACCCGAGCATCAGATCCGCCATGGAATAATTGGTATAGAAGGGGCCGAAGATGAAGTACCCGTTGGGAATCGGTTGGGATCCCCCGTTCTGTTCCCTCTCCCGCCATTCGCCACCGAATCCGAGGGCGTGGGAGCCCACGTTCCACGAAATCGTATCTCCGGCCAGATAGGTGTTGTCCACCCGGTTGTTGGGAGCGTTCAAGAGGGTGCCGACCCGGCTGAACCCGGAGGCGGCCACCCAGGGATTGTACTGAAACAGCGTGGACGTCCCCTCGATTCCCAGGAGCTTCGGAACCGGAGTGCCGTAAATCTCATCCTCCAGCGTCTGCGTCATGCGGTTGACGCCCAGTTTCAGTTCATTGACCGCAGACGCTCCCATGACCTTGGTCCAACCCACCCGGGCGTTGTGGGCGGGCGTGGCGAAGATGTCGTTGTAGTCGGGGAGTTGGTGCAGGAACTTGTTGTAGCGCAGGACGCGGTCCTGCTTGTCGTAGATGTAACGGACGTAGACGTTGTCCGAGTCGGTGACACTGTGGTCCACGCGGAAGACGAACTGGTCGAACACCTGCTCCTGCACACGGCTGGGCAGGATGTTGTTGGCGATTCCGGGACGATCGGGCACGGGCCACAGCGGCATCACCTCACCCGTGCCGAACATCATGTTGCGGGCCACCGGATGGATCCGGTTCTCGGGGATGATGTTGCCCGGGAAGGGCTCCCCGGTCAGGGGATCCTTGATCACCGTTCCGGGAAGGATCTCGGAGAAGTCGCCGTTTCTCATCTTCATGGTGGGGACGCTGGCCGGACGAGTGAGCGACTTGTTGTCCCGGGTCCCCTGGTAGTTGAAGAAGAAGAAGGTCTTGTCCTGGACGATGGGTCCGCCGACCGAGGCGCCGAAGATGTTGAATTGCAGGATGGGAACTTCGGACAGACCCTCCCGGACCCGGCTCTCCCGGGACGGATCGAAAAAATTCCGCGCGTTCACCGCCGAGTTGCGGTGATCCCAGAACACGTTTCCGTGGATTTGATTCGTCCCGGACTTGGTCACCATGTTGACCTGGATGCCGCTGTTCATTCCGAACTCCGCCGAATGGGAGTTCATCTGCGACTTCATCTCCCGGGTGGCGTTGCCGCTCAGACGGATGTCGATCCGGGAATAGGCCGTGTCCTTCACGTCCACGCCGTCGATCATGAACCTCGATCCGTCGGGAGGGGACCCGTAGGCGTTGGTCATACCTCCGAACAGGTCGGTGAAGATCGAGGTCAAGTGGCCCGACACCTTGGCGGCTCCGGCATCCAGAGCCACCATGTCGACGAAGGAGTTCTCGCCTCGAAGAGGGAGCTCCTCGATCTGCTGGTTCTCGACCACCATGCCGATGTCGGCGGCGTCGGTCTTGGTCAACGGCGCCGTGCCTTCCACCTCCACCAGCTCCGTAATCTCGCCCACCTCCAAGCTCAGATCGATACGAGCCACCTGGTCCACCTGGAGGATGATTCCCGAGATCTCCTGCTTCTTGAAGCCCACCAGCTCGCCGCTGACGGAATAGCGGCCCACCGGCAACAAGCGGACGTGGTAGTTCCCGGAATCGTCCGTGAAGGTGCTTCGGGTGAGAGCCGTGTCCATGTTGGTGATCACGACTTCCACGCCCGGAAGCACGCCTCCCGTTTCGTCGGTCACCGTCCCCACGATCTCCGCCGTCGTCCTTTGGGCGAAGGTGCTGGAGAAGCTCAGCAGAAGGAGGATGACTCCAATCGACAACAGTTTGACTTTCTTACCCATATTGGTACTGGGCCTCCATGGCGGGTCGAAATAGAGGTATGCGACCACTCAGAGACTGGGATGCGGTCACGAGACCCGGCTACTGTAGAGTCTTCCCCGTCCGCCGTCAAGACATGATCCGCGGTGTCGCAGGCATCTGACCCGACCGGGCCAATGCCGTGACGACTTTCGCCACGGGCTGCTAAACTATGGACCAATGCGCCTGTAGCTCAGAAGGACAGAGCAAGGGGTTCCTAACCCCTGTGCCGCAGGTTCGAGTCCTGCCAGGCGCAAAATGGACTCATTGACGAATTACCGCAGGAGGGTTGTTCCGTGGCTCGCAGGTTGACGCGCAAGGAGATCGTTCAAGAGGACCGGATCTACTCGGTACTGAGCGGGGTTTCTCAATGGGCGGTGGTCAACCGGACGCCATTGGTGGTGGGGTCCGGGATCGTCGTGTTGAGCCTGTTGGGCTTCTATCTCTGGCAGGGCTATCAGGAAAGCTCCAACCAGGAAGCCCAGAAGCTGTTCGCCGAGGCCCTGGACACGTACCACGCCCCGGTCAGGGAGTTGAATCCGGAACCCGACTCCGAACCGGGCGCCGAGAATCCGAACCAGCCCCCGGAGCCGCCGCCGGTTTACCGTTTCGAGACCGTCGCGGAAAGGCGGGCCGCCGCCGAAGCGGAGTTCGAAAAGATATCGGACGACTACTCCGGCACC
>JAJDTT010000021.1 GCA_022827025.1 Acidobacteriota bacterium | reverse complement strand
AACCCGAGAAATGCCTTCTCCGCTTCGTCGATCGCGCCATCGTTGGTCGCAAACGCGAGAACGGTGTTCTTGGCGGGCAGCAACATCAGCAAGGCGTACCAGAGCGTGTTGCTGCCGTTGTGCCAGATCAACGGTCCCCCCGCCCATTCCCGCTGGTATCGGACCCAGCCGTACGCGTAGTCCTCGAGAAACGGCGTATGCAGGCGTTCCCAACTCTCCTGAGGCAGCAAGGATGTTGCAGCCCCGTTTGCTCCCTCGAGGTGGACGGCGCCGTAGCGCGCCAAGTCCCGGATGCTCAGATGCACCCCGCCGGCCGGCGCCATCACCGGGGTATTGTCGGCGGTCGACTCGAATGGATCGACAGCAAAACGAAACCACAACAACTTCATATGCCCGAGCGGTTCCTGGTTCGGCTTGTCGCCCTTCGGCGGACCGAATCCGGCGCTCTTCAGGTCCAGTGGAGTGAACACTTTCTGCTCGACTAACGCCTCGTACGGGACACCGGCGATGGTCTCGGCGATATGTCCGACGATGGTGTAGCCAACGTTGGAATAGGCGAACTGCTCTCCACACGGGGACTCCGGTCCCTCCGCAAGGATCTCGGCGATATATCGGCGTCTCGCGGCGACGAGTTCTTCCGCGGAGTCCGGCCACACCTTCAGGACCTTCCAGGGAAAATTGGCGGGGGCGCCCGCCGTGTGGGTCAGGAGGTGGTGCAACGTACAGGGCCGCCAACCGTCGGCCATTTCGATCCCGGGCAACAGTTCAGGCAATGCAGTGTCGAATGAAAATTGCCCCTCGTGTTCCAGAACCGCCATCAGTGTCGCGGTCATCGACTTGGCTATCGAGCCGGCGTGCCAGCGGTCGTCTACGTTCACTTCAATGCCAGTGCCGCGTTGGCGTTCGCCGGTGACGGCCACACCCCTAAACCGGCCATCGGTCATCACGGCGGCGGCGACGCCGGTCAGACCCGTGTCGGATCGAAGTTTCCGCAGGGTGGACTGCAGAACCGTTTGGAAGTCTCCGGCAGACCAGTCGACAGTGACCCCCTCGGAACGGGAGCATGCGGTCGTTAACGCGGCGATTGCCATCGCGAGGCCGATGGTAACCCACGGATAGAGACGGCGGATTCCCATATCTCCCTATTACCCGCTATTCTAGACGGAATCTCCCATGGGTTCGCCGGCAAGGAATGTCCCCACTACCCTACAAACGGGTCAGGCGTCCCGCGTAGTCCGAACGGCAGAAAGGGAGCTGTGTCAACAAACCATTTGAGTAAAGTTACGGGCGTCGAAGGCGAGAGTGCAGACCGCCGGCGGAGTTTCGACGCTCAACTCTCGGCGAGACCGCAGTTCCGGGGTGGGACGACATCATGACAAGGACATCCCGATCCAAGTCCATTCTCATCGGGATTGGAATCCTGGTTCTGCTGGCCAGCCTGTGGATTGTTTGGGAGGGACCACAGGATCGCTCGTCGAACCTCACGCCGCAGACCAACAGCAACGATGGAGCACCGGCTCCCCGCTCGGCAGGCAATTCAACCAAAGAGCGGGCCCCCATCAGACTCGAAACGCCGGGGTCCGCATATCCTGAAGACACCCCGCCAAATCAACGCAGGCTCCCGCCGTCTGGCGGCACAGAAAAGCGGCGGGCAGTGCAGTCGACCATCGCCGGCATCGTCGCTAACAGCCAGGATAAGAGTCCGATCCAAGGCGCACGCATCACAGCATCTCCGGTTGGCAGCGAGGACGCTCGGTACGAAGCCGTCAGCGGTTCCGGCGGCCGGTTCCAGATGGCCATCCGCGGCACAGGACGATACACGCTCCGTGCCCAGGCGGACGGCTTCCGGCCCTATTCCAACGATCGGATAGTCATTACGCCTGCCGAGAAGAGCCTGCAGAAGAACATTCTGATGACACCGCAAGTGAAACTTCGGGGCAGAGTCGTCGATCGGCAATTCCGAGGAATAGCTGGAGCGTGGGTCTGGTTTCGGGAAGAGATCCCCGGGCCGTTCGATAAGTGTTGCGGCGAGCGGAGCGATGAGTCAGGCCGTTTCCTGATTCCCAGACCACCGGTTTCCGGAAGCTACTTCGCCGAGGCCGCGCATCCTGAGTATGAACTTGATTCTCGCGTTCCCGTCACGTTGCCCATGGACGACGAGGTGGTCATCACTATGCGTCGAGTGCCGGAACGGCTTTTGGCATCGATATCCGGTCACGTGTGGGATACGAAGGGACGTCCGATTCGCGGAGCGAAGGTCGGTCTTGGAGAACGCGAGCCAGGTAGCCGAAGCGGGAACGCTTTGGGACACACGTCGACAGACTCGATGGGCCGCTTTTTCTTTTCCCGAGTTCATTGGGGTACATATTCGATTAGAGCGGACTCAGAAGGCTACACCCAACCAAGCACTGGCCAAGGAAGCAAGGGCCTGACAATTGAATCCAGTCAAGAATATGAAATCGATCTGGTTCTGGTACGCCAGACGGCAGTCCAAGGCGTCGTTGTCGACACGGAGGGTCGGCCTGTTGCCAAAGCTGGCGTAAATGCCGTTTTCAAAATGGGAACAGGAAGAACAGGCGTCGGTGTTTTTACTCCCTCTGACGGCACGTTCAATATTCCGGAAGTTCCCCCTGGAAGACACTGGATGCAGGTGACTCATCGCGATTACGTTACTCATGAATTTGCCTTAGTGACGCCGACGGACGAATTCCTCAACGTCACCCTGCAGCCGGGATTTTCGTTGACCGGTCATGTCATGGACCAAAATAATGATCCGATAAGAGAATTCTCCCTTCGACTGTCCCCAGCCAGTCGACAACACGACGTACCCGCCTCCCCCTTCGATTCAAAGACCGCGGACGTTTCCCCATCGGACGGTCATTTCCGCGTCAACGGTCTGGGACTCCAGCCCTACATTCTCTCTCTGCGCCTGCCGAACGCGGAAAGCTTGGAAACTCGCCTCAAACTCTCGGAATCGACGAGCGTCTCCATCGTGGTCGACCCGTCAGACTCGGACTCACCCATCCAGGTCCGCAAGTCCTGGTAGACCTGCGGGACGGCAACCGGCGGCGATACGACTCGTCACGAGACTCCGGTAGCCCTTGGATTCCTTGCCCCTCGCCGTCCACCATCGCTACACTTCCAAGCAACGGCGGAGAGCCCGCGGGTTCGAAGCCGGCTCCAGTCATGAAGATTCCATCGGCAAGCTTGAGCGCCGTCCTTGCACTCTTCGTCTGCCTGTCCGCCGCTCTGGCCTCCCCGACTGATCCCGCCTCCCTGGAATTCTTCGAAAAAGAGATCCGTCCCCTGCTGGCAAACCGCTGCTACGAATGCCACAGCGCCCAGACGGCGACGCCGTTTGCCGGCTTGCGGCTGGACCGGCGCGAAGACCTGATCAAGGGGGGCGTCTCGGGACCGGCCGTCGTTCCGGGCAAGCCCGACGAAAGTTCCTTGATCCAACGCATTCAAGGACGGCCTGCGCTGATGCCGCCCACCGGAGCGCTTTCGGACACGCAGATCCAGTCGCTGATCGAATGGGTGCGAATGGGGGCCCCTTGGACCGATTCCGCGGCGGCTTCGGCGGATCCGGGCGAAACTTTCCAACTGGAAGCGCGCAAACGCAGCCACTGGGCCTGGCAACCGGTAGAATCCGTGCCCCCTCCGGCGGTGAACGACGCCGGGTGGCCGCTGCAGCCCATGGACCGGTTCATTTTGGCCAGGCTGGAGCGGGAGGGATTGGAACCGGCAGCGGCAGCGGACCGGTCCACTCTGATCCGGCGCCTTTCGTACGATCTGCGGGGACTCCCGCCCCTCCCCGGAGAGGTCCAGGCCTTCGTCGCCGATTCCTCTCCCCGAGCCTACGAAAACCTGGTGGACGAGCTTCTCGATTCGCCTCATTTCGGTGAGCAATGGGCCCGCCACTGGATGGACCTGATCCGCTACGCCGAATCCCACGGCAGTCAGGGCGACCCCAAGGCGCCTTTCGCCTGGCGTTACCGCGACTACCTGATTCGGGCCTTGAACACCGACGTGCCCTACGACCAGTTGATCCGGGAACACCTGGCGGGCGACCTGCTCCCCTCTCCCCGGATGAACCCGGCCCTGGGCATCAACGAGTCCCTCCTGGCCACGGCTCACTTCCGCATGGTGGAGCATGGGTTCCAGCCGGTGGACCCGCTGGGCGACCGCATCAAGTGGACCGACAATCAGGTCGACGTGGTTTCCAAGGCGTTTCAGGGACTCACCATCTCGTGCGCGCGCTGCCATGACCACAAGTTCGACGCCATCAGCCAAGAGGACTACTACGCCCTGTACGGCGTGCTCTACGGGGCACGGCCGACCCAGCGGGCCATCGACGACCCGGAGCGCCTCGATTGGGGACGGAGCCAACTCTCGGAGTTGAAGGAGGAGATCCGCTGGCGGCTGGCTGAAGTCTGGATCAAGGAGGCGCCGGCGCTGGCCTCCCTGCTGTTGGAAACACCGCAGGAAGCCTTCAACAATTCGGGTGACTCTCCCTGCAAGTCTGAACCGTCACCGGACACTGCCGCTGATCCGGCGGCCCCGGAGGCTGAGGCGGCTCCGGTCGAAACAGGTGGGGACAACGCTGCCGAGGCCTCGCCCGTCGAACAAGCGCTGACCCGGGCACTGGAGGAGGTGCGGTGCAAACCCGGCAGTCCCCTGGCGGCGTGGATTCGACTGGCAGGCCGGGAAGGCGTCGAGTTCCGTCAGGAATGGGCCGCGTTGCAAGAGGAATGGGACACCCGGGTCCGCACCGGCAGGGCCTTCAACCGGGATCACTTCAAAGTCCGCTGGGATCTGTCCGGCCCCGACTACGGGGAGTGGATCGGACATGGCTCCGGACTTCCTCCGGAACCGTCCCCGCCAGGCGAATTCGCCGTGGCTGCCGGCGGGGAACGGATCCTCAACGGCATCTGCCCCGGGGGTGTCTACACGCACCTCCTGTCCGACAAGTACAACGGCGTGATCCAGTCGCCGCGATTTACCATCGACACCGATTTCATCAGCCTCAGCGTCCTCGGATCCGACATCGGCTTCGCCCAGTTGATCGTGGAGAACTACGCCGTCCCCCGGGGCGGCATTTACCACATGCGGCATGTCCCGGTAACGGACGGGATGGAATGGGTTCAGTGGGATGTGTCCTACTGGAAAGGATTCTCCGCCTATATCGAGTTGGCCACTCGCGACGACGTCACCTATATCCGGTACGACACCAAGAAGATCAAACCCAAGCCGGAGATCCTCACCGAAGGCCGATCCGCCATCGGCGCCAGCCGAATTCTGTTTCACGAGACGAAAAAGACGCCCCGAGAGACGCGTCCGCCGATTCTCTACCTGCTCCGGGGCCTGCCTCCCCGCTCGGCCGGCGACTTGGCCGAGCGATTGAGCCGCCGCCTGGTGGAGGCCGTCGAAGCCTGGCGGGACGGCGGGGCTTCCGAACTCCAGGCGGCGTATCTGGACGCGTTCGTCCGCGCCGACCTGTTGCCCCGGTCCCTGGACCAACTCTCCTCCCTGGATCCGCTCCTGACCCAGTACCGGGAAGTCGAGTCCCAAGTGCCGGTTCCCCGGCGCGCACCGTCCATCGTGGACGAAGCGGCGCCGGATCATCCGTTCCTGGTCCGCGGAGACCAGGACGCTCACGGCAGGCCGGTGCCCAGGCGCTATCTCACGGCCCTGGGAAGCCTTGCCTACCCCGATCCGGCACGGGTCCGCCTGGACTTGGCCCACGACCTCACCTCCGCCGACAATCCCCTCACCTCCCGGGTGATGGTCAACCGCATCTGGCGCTATCTGTTCGGGCAGGGACTGGTCCGCACCACCGATAACTTCGGCAAGCTGGGCGAGCCTCCCACGCATCCGGATCTCCTGGATCACCTGGCCACCCGGTTCGCCGAGGAGGGCTACTCCATCAAGAGCATGGTGCGCCGGTTGGTCACGTCACAGACCTACCGCATGAGCAGCCAGGCGTCCCCCGAAGCCCTCCGAGCGGATCCCGCCAACCGGCTCCACCAGCATGCCAACCTGAGACGGCTGGAGGCCGAGGAGATCCGCGACGCCATGCTGCTGGTCTCCGGAAGCCTCGACCCGGAGCTCTACGGCCCCTCCATTCCGATCCACCACGACATTGATGAGGACAAGAGCACGGGACTCGGGTCGCCGGGCCCCTTGGACGGGGCCGGGAGACGCAGCATCTACCAGGCGATTCGGCGAAACGTGCACAACTCCTTTCTGGCGGCCTTCGGGCTGCCCAAACCGGCCAGCACAAGGGGACGACGGGATCAGACCAACGACCCCGCCCAATCCCTGACCCTGCTCAACAGCCCCTTCGCCTGGCACCAGGCCGAAGCCTGGGGCAAGAATCTGGCCGCGGGAGAGGGTTACACCGTCTCTTCCCGCATCCGCCACATGATCTTCAAGGCCTTGGGGCGGGAACCGTCCACCCAAGAGGCGGCCCGCGCCGAAGCGTATCTCACCAAGGTCATCAACCAGCGGAAGACCCGGGAGCACCTGGTCCTCACGAACCGCGAGGTCTGGACCGATCTCGCCCACGTTATTTTCAACTTGAAGGGCTTTATCTATCTCCAATAGGTGATTAGAGTGACCACGTATGTCCCTGATAAGCACAAACGGTCGGGTTGCTGAGCGTTATGGAAACTGAGCGTTTCTTCACCGATTTGGCGTCAAGATTGGAAACGGCGAGACGGGTGAACCTCAAGAGGTACAGGGACTTCTTCACCGTATTGGCTCCCCGGCTGGAAGCGGCGAGAGGATTGGATATTGAGTTGGACCGGCAATTGGCCCGCCGATTCAATGTTTTTAAATACCTGAAAACGGATGAATTAGGACTCTCAGCTATCCTGGCCGATCTGCTCAACCCTCGTGGCCCCCACGGACAAGGTACGTTTTTTCTCCAAAGGTTCGTGAAGATTCTGGGAAAGCTGCCGTTTCGGCCGAATCTCAGTGCAAGCAGGATTTCGGACCCAGTAGTGGAAATGGCCACTGCGGAAAACGGGCGGTTTGATATCTACTTGCAAATCGACGACGGTGCCGCGCCATACTGCCTAGCGATCGAAAACAAGCCATACGCAAGAGACCAGAAAAACCAAGTCAAGAAGTATCTGGAGTATCTTTCGTGTCAATATGGCAAGCGATTCGTTCTTATCTACCTCTCTCCCAAGGGTGAAGGACCAAGGAATCGGAGTCTTCCGACGAAAGAACTAGGAAAATGGAGCGGTAAATTTGCAATATTGCCGTATCTCAAAGCTCACATCGAGGAAGATGGCAAAACAGAAGGAGAGCGAGAGGATGGATTTGAAGAATTTCGTCTTCCGTATTCGCTTGCCGATTGGTTTAAGGAATGTCGCAGGGACTGCGATGTGGATCGGCTGAGATGGTTTCTACGCGACGCAGAGGCATTTTGCCAACGACAATTCGGAGGCCAGACCATGACGAACGATTGCGATACGAAATTGGCAACGGATTTTGTGCTGTCAGAGCCCGAGAAAAACTTAGAAATTGCTTATACGGTATATAAGTCTTGGCCGGCGGTAAGAGAAAGGATATGCACAAAATTCTCGGACAATATCCGTAGTCATGTGAAAGATAAAATAAGTGAATTACAAGATGATATCCAAGTTGAGGCCACGTACGGGGGCAAATCATCGATAAAATTTCGTCTTTGGCTGTATCGGCGTAGTTGGACGCAATACGAAGTAGGAAATCCTGATTGGCCCGAACGGATTGCAGTTCGCTTGGAGGTCGGGGACGCCCCGAAAAGCCGGTACTTTGGTATCGTGTCTCCTTTGCCCCTTGAAAAAATTACGAAGGGCGACACGAAACGCTCCGAGGATTTCAAGGCCGAGTTAAGGAAAAGTCTTGGGAGCGGTAAGCAAGATTCGAAGTGGCTATGGTGGAATTATGTCGAACACCCAAGATACGGTGATTGGGAGAGTCGCATCCTGGGTCTTTATCGGGAGACCGAGAAAGGCAACGGAAAAGTGATGAAATACTACGTCGACTTGGTCGTCAAAACTGCCAAAAAAGTGATGCAAATCATCAGTGATTTTGACCGCGAGAACGCGTAACGACTACACGTCGTTTACTATCAAGAATATTCCAATACCGTTAATTTATCGGTCGGAGTTAATCCAGTATCTCTAGAATCGCGGAACGACAAATTCCAGGAGTTCGGTGCGGATCCGAACTCCTGGATCGACCCACATTCACGAAAAGGGGCTCTCGACGATCTGGGGCTTCCCCTGTAGACTGAATCTTGATGTCGCATCTTCCATCGTACGCGGCACCAGCGTTCCAACCCGGATTCTCCCGGCGCGAGATGCTGCGGCGGACGTCCACCGGATTCGGGATGCTGGCCGTGTCGGCCCTCATGGCCGACCCCGCTTACGCGGGCCTGGTTCCCTCCCCTTCCGAGAATCCCCTGGCCCCCAGGCGGGGGCATCACAAGCCCCGGGTCAAGAACGTCATCTTCTGCTACCTGTCGGGAGGACTCTCCCACATCGACTCCTTCGATCCCAAGCCCCGGCTAGACAAGGAAGCGGGCGAGCCGATGCCGTTCAAGACCGAACGGACCATGTTCAACCTGGACGGCGACATCTTCCCCAGTCCATGGAAGTTCAAGCGTTACGGAAGCAGCGGAATCCCGGTCAGCGACCTCTTTCCCCACATCGCCAACGTGGCCGACGAGTTGACGGTGGTCCGCTCCATGACCGCCAAGTTCATGTCCCACGCCCAGGCCAACTTCTATTTTCATGCCGGGACGCCCTTCGCCGGGTTTCCCAGCATGGGCGCCTGGATCAGCTACGGCCTGGGGAGCGAGAACCGGAACCTGCCCGGATTCGTGGTGTTGGGCAGCGGAGGGATTCCGTTGGGGGGCATCAACATCTTCGGCAACGGATTTCTCTCGGCCGTCCATCAGGGTTCGTTCATCTATCCCGAACGCAAAGAGCCTCTCGGCAACATTCGTCCCCGGGAATCGGACTTCCTCCAGCGCCAGCGGATCGACTTCATCAACGATTGGGACCGGGAATTTCTGGCTTCCGCCGGCGGACACTCGCAGGTGGAAGCCGCCATTCGCAACTATGAGACTGCCTACCGAATGCAGAGTTCGGTGCCCGAGCTGGTGGACCTGGGCGGAGAGACCCCGGCTACCCGCAAGCTGTACGGCGTCGACTCCGCAAATTCGGCGAAGGCGGCCTATGCGCGCCAGTGCCTGGTGGCTCGACGCCTGGTGGAGCGCGGCGTGCGTTTCGTGGAGCTCACCACGGTCCGGGGCGGCGGCGAGGCCATCAACAGCAATCCCTGGGACCAGCACACCAAGCTGGTCGAAGGGCACAGCGCCAACGCCCTGGTGGTGGACCAGCCGGTGGCGGCGCTGATCAGGGACCTCAAGGCCCGGGGCCTGCTGGACGAGACCCTGGTCCTCTTCTCGGGCGAGTTCGGCCGGACGCCCTTCGTCCAGGGCAAGGACGGCCGGGACCACAATCCCTTCGGTTTCAGCCTGTGGCTGGCGGGCGGGGGCCTCAAGAAGGGATTCATCTACGGCGCCACCGACGAGTACGGCTACCGGGTGGTGGAGAACCGCCAGACCATCCACGATCTCCACGCCACCGTCCTCCACCTCCTGGGGCTTGACCACGAAGCGCTCAGCTACCGCTTCGGCGGACGCGATTTCCGGCTCACCGACGTCCACGGAAGCGTGATCCAGGGGATCCTGTCCTGATTCGAAATCGGGCAGGAGGGGGGACATTCTTGTCCCCCTCTTCAAACTGCGCCCGGAGTCGGGAACCGAGAGGCGCCGCATCCGCTCGGTCGGACATCATCCACTCTTGTTATCCCAAATAGGTGGAGGTCGAAATGACATCTTCCGATACGGCTGAACGCTTCCTTTCGCAGGCTCGCCACCATCTGAACGATGATTACCTCCCCAAGATCCGCCGCTGTCTTGAGGTCCTCTCCGGGGAGGACCTCTGGTGGCGGGCCCACGAGAACACCAACAGCATCGGCAACCTGGTCCTGCACCTGTGCGGCAACGTACGCCAGTGGATCGTCTCGGGCCTGGGCGGCGAGGAGGACCGGCGGCTCCGTCCGGCGGAGTTTTCCCGCCGTCTGCCCCTGCCCAAGGACCAACTGCTGGACATGCTGGAAACGTCCGTCCAAGAGGCGACCCAGGTGCTGGAATCGTTGACCGGGGAGGATCTCGCCACGACCCGAAGGATTCAGGTGTACGACGTCACCGGCCTTCAAGCCGTCCTCCACGTCGTCGAGCACTTCGCCTACCACACCGGGCAGATCATCTACATCACCCGTCTGCGCAAAAACGTAGACCTGAAATTCTACGACCTTCCATAGCCGTCACCTGCGGAGCCGCGATCGATCCGGGGGATACGGATATGAGAGGAGACCTCCTTGTCACCTCGTGAATCGGCGGTTGAGCGTTCACGCTCGCCGATGCCGCTGGCTCCTTCCGGCCGTGTCTTTCCGCTCTGGTATGCTGTGACCGTGCCGTGCGCTCCGACGAGCGGGGAAACCGTGAATCGATGGGCGGACACGATGCCACGGTAATAGCTTGGACGTCCCGGCTACCAAATCGCGCCGGCTTGGTGCCTTCAAGTCGTCAAGAAGTTCAGTTTTGAGCTCCGAATTGACGAGACGATCGTTCCCACCCCTTCTGGCCGTCCTGTTCCTCTGTTGCGGGATCGGCGTGGCCCAAACCCTGGAAAAAGGCGCCATCAGCGGCACCATCTTCGACCCGTCCGGCGCCGTGGTGCCAGGCGCCGACGTGACGGTGATCAACGCCTCGACCGGCACGGAACGGGCGCTGGTCAGC
This sequence comes from Acidobacteriota bacterium, assembly GCA_022827025.1. GTDB lineage: Bacteria > Acidobacteriota > UBA6911 > RPQK01 > JAJDTT01 > JAJDTT01. The sequence goes on along the minus strand of JAJDTT010000021.1, from coordinate 4,474 downwards.
AACGAGGCGGGGCGCTTTCGAGCCGACATTCTGCAGGCCGGCGAATACGTGATCGAAATCTCGCTGGCCGGTTTCGCCAAAACCATCGTGGAGGGGGGGGTGCTCTCGGTGGGCCAGGAACTGATCGAGGACGTCACGCTCCAGCTTGAGGCCGTCGGTCAGGAAGTCACGGTGCAGGCTGCGACAAACCGCATGGACACGAGCGAGACCCGGGTCAACACGGCGTTCAACAACGACTACGTGGAGAACCTGCCCATCAGTGGACGAGACTTCCGGGACTTCGCCAACCTGTCGCCGACGGCCGACACGACGCCCGGACTACGGTCTCCCGTGCGGCTCCAGGGTCAACTGGGAGAGTACACGGGACTGATCATCGACGGCGTGGACAATCGCAACTCCTTCTTCGGGGAATGGTTCGGCTCGCTGGAGACCAAGAATTTCACCGTGCCACAGGACGCGATTCAGGAGTTCCAGGTTCGGGATACGGGACTCTCGGCGGAGTTCGGGCATGCCACCGGTGGCTTGATCAACGTGGTGACCAAGTCGGGCAGCAACGACTGGCACGGGTCCGCCCACTGGTTTTTCCAGTCCAACACCTTCATCGCGGACACCAGCGTTCCGGCCGACCCGGAAACCACCATCGCCCCCGGCTTGAACACCCGGCACCAGTTCGGGGGGACGGTCGGAGGCCCCATCGCCCGGGACAAGGCCTTCTTCTTCCTGGCCCTGGACGCCCAGCAGCAGAAGGGCCCCCTCACCGCCGTCTTTGCCCGGGACGTATCGGCCGCGCCCTGCCCCTGTCCGGTCCCGTCGTTTTACGGCGGCGGCACCCTGGCCGACCTGGAGCGCGGCAGCTCCCAGCGCCAGGACCTGACTACCGTGCTCTCCAAGTTCGACTACAACCTCACCAGCAACCATGCGCTGACGACTCGCATGAACTACACCCGAAACGAGACGGACAACTTCACCGGGTACGCCGGCAGCCAGACCTTCGTCCTGGGCCGCGTGGAATCCAACTTCGAGAATTTCGTCAACGAAGGCTGGGCCGCGGCTCAATCCATCACCTCACTGCTGGGAAACGCGAGTGTCAACGAGTTGCGATTCTCTTATTCGCAGGAGGTCCGGCCCCGACGGCAGCGGACTCCCGGTCCGGAGACCGCCATCACCGACACTGGAAACTTCGGCCAGGTCTTCTTCCTTCCCATCGACAGCCAGCACAAGCGATACCAGGTCATCGACAGCTTCAGCCACACCTTCGGAAGACATGACGTCAAGCTGGGTGGCGACCTGAATTCCAACGCGTCCAACCAGACCTTCATCGGGTTTGCCGGCGGCGTCTACACCTTTTTCAGCCTGGAAGACTTTGCGGCCCGCACGCCCGCCTTCCTGCTCCAGCGCGTGGGAATCAACGGGGTCGGCGTGGTGGAGAGCGGAACCCTCACGGACTTCTGGCAACACGAACTGTCTTTCTACGTGCAGGACAACTGGCGGGTGCATCCCGACTTCAACCTGAACCTGGGGCTGCGTTGGGATGGAATCTGGAATCCCAAGTCCAGTTTCGGCTTGCCCGAGGCGACCTTGCCGGTGGGCAAGCCTCGAATAAACGGCAACAGGATCTCGGTGGACATGGCCCCCGCCTCCTCCGATGTCCCCGACGACTTCAACAACTTCGCGCCCCGCGTCGGATTCGCCTGGGACGTGGGCGGTCGACGCAGCACCATCATTCGGGGCGGCACCGGCATTTACTACGCCGCGACTCCCACCATTTTCGTCGCCGGAATGCTGGCCGGTCCGGGCCTCCGATCCGCAGTCGTATTCGTCCCCTTCTTCGGTTCCCCCACCGACCTGCTGGGTTTCGGACTGAGTTATCCCAATCTGCTTCCTTCGACCGCGACTCCCGAGGTCGAGAGCCTCATCGGGCCCCCGCCCATCGACTACGTGGACCCCAATTATCAGAGTGCGAGGGTGATCAACGGTCAGGTCGGAATCGAGCAGCAGATCGCAGGGGATCTCAGCATCACCGGCACCTTTACCTTCAACCGGTCTTCCAACCTGCGCACCGGCGGGTTCTTCTCCACACCCTGGGACCGCAACCTGGACCCTTCGGCCGCGACCCTGGACGAGCATGGCCGCACGGTGGGCGGATTCAACCTGCCGCGCCTGGACCCGAACGTCGGCAACGCCAACGCCATCGCCAGCTTCGGTGAGGCCGAATATCACGCGTTGATCGTGCAGTTGAAGAAGGATTTCCGGGACAGGACCCAGTTCGGAATGAACTACTCTTTCTCCAACAACCGAGACAACGCCACCAGCGACCGCTCCAGTGACGCCTCCTTCGGTCCTTCGGATCCCTTCAACTTCCTGGAGTTGGATTGGGGACGCAGCCAACTGGACATCACCCACCAATTCTCGTTTTTCGGCTATTTCGAGCTGCCGGCCAGTCTCCGGATCAGCACCCTGGTGTCCGCCCGCAGCGGCCGGCCTTTTCCGGCGTATTCGAGCCGCTGCGGCGATCCCGGAGTGGCCGACGGGTCCCCGGGATCGGTCTTCGAGAACAGTTTCCAGTGTTCCAACGATTTCAATCCCATCCGCCCGGACCGGAATGGCGCCCTGCTGGAACGCTACCCCTTCACCACGGGAGCCTACTTCCGGTGGGACTTCCGGATTACCAGGGAGTTCTCCCTGGGCGCTCACGACGCGGCTCTGATTCGCTTCACCTTCGAGGTTTTCAATCTGACCAACGCGGGAAACTACTCCAGCACTCCCCTGGCGGCCCGAAACGCCATCCTGGGCGACCCCAACTTCATGCAGTTGGACCAGACCCCGGGTCCGATTTCGGCCCAGTTCGGATTGAAACTGGTGTTTTAGGGTTTTGGAGTCCCATAGGGTTGCCCCTGGGAACGGGAATAGAAAAGCGAGGAAAGTCCGGGAATTGCAGCCTGTCTTGATAGCATATATACTGTCAAATGCCAGATAGGATTGTTGTCGACACAAATGTTCTGGTTTCAGCGATCCTGTCGCCCAATGGTGCGCCACGGGAAGTCCTGCGGCGATGTCTGACTGGCAGAGCCCGGCCACTAATCAGCAACGCTTTGTTTCTGGAGTATGAGGCTGTCTTGTCGAGAGAAGAATTGTTCGCGACAGCGCTGATCGATCCAGAGGACCGGGCGGAAATGTTGGACGCAGTTCTCAGCGTCTGCCAATGGATCAACATAACTTTTCTGTGGCGCCCGAATTTGCCGGACGAGTCCGACAATCACCTGATCGAACTGGCCATTGCAGGCAATGCCGGCTGGATCATTACCGGCAATGTTCGAGATATTGCGGCGGGCGAATTGCTTTTCGACAGCTTTCGTATCGCCACGCCAAGCGCTTGGTTGAAGGAGGATCACTTAAATGGCGACGTTGACGATCCGGCTTCCTGATTCCCATCGCGACCGGTTGAAGGCCATGGCAGCACAGCGTGGCCTTAGTCTAAACAAGCTGATGGAAGAACTTTCAGTTCGAGCGTTGACGGAACACGACACCGAAATGAGATTTCGCATGCGCGCCGCGCGAGGCGATTCGGCGCGCGGCTTGCAATTGCTCGACGAGTTGGACCATCGGCATGCCGAGGTTAGAGGGCATTGAGCCACTTGCAGAAAAAGGGGCGGGCACCGCTGGAAGACCAGCCCTGATATTTGCGCTTCCATTCGCGCAAGAATAATAGGGACAGTCAACTGTCCGCTGATGAACATTTGGCTGCTCAGATCCGAAACTCATGATCCGCACCTTGAACGTGGCGCACAAAGGCTTCGGCGAACTCACAGCGGTATTCGGCGCCGCGGAATCGGTTCATCAGGTCGTGACGCCGGTACAACCCCTCCGGGTTCTGGCTGGCGTGGGCGTAGGTGGCCTTGCGCTTCAGGGATTCGGTCGCCGTAATGTCGACGTAGTGGGTGGGTGAGAAGGTCTGGCTCTGGTTCCCTGAAAGGACCTCGAAGAAGTAGAGATCGAACGTCCGGTCCATTTTGAGCCAGGCGTCGAAAGCCAACATGCTGGCCGCCCGGTGGTCCCGGTGACGGTCGATGGGCCAGTGGGTGAAGAGCAGGTCCGGGTCTTCTCCCTGAATGAGCTTCAGGAACTCTTCGTACCGCCGATTGCCGGTCTCGGTGTCGCCGTCGATCTGGCCGGCGAAAAGGGGTTTTGCCCCTAGACTGAACTTCCAGCCTGTCTGACCCCAATTTTCATTGCAAGTCATTGATTCGAAAGGGCTTCTGTCGAATTCTGGGTCGTAGAGTGTACCCATGTATTTAATTGACATATATTTTGTAATTAACTATACTTGTTGTGTTTGAGTCAGATCAGGAGTAGCCATGTACATTGAAGCCGTCCCCAACCGCAAATCTCCCCCCGCCATCCTTCTGCGCGAGTCCTACCGCCACCAGGGCAAGGTCAAAAAACGCACCCTCGCCAACCTCTCAAAATGGGACCC
>JAJDTT010000194.1 GCA_022827025.1 Acidobacteriota bacterium | reverse complement strand
CCGAGCTTCGAGCACACCCAACGCTCGAAAGAGGGCGCCAAGAATGACGCCCCTCCAAACGAGCACCGGCGTCCTTCCGGGCACCGACCGGGACGGGCGTCGGAGCGGCGTCCTTCCGGGCGCCGACTGGGAAGGGCGTCCTTCCGGGCGCCCGTATTCTTCCCCCCTCTTGTCACTCTGGAGAACCGGCGCGTAAAACACGCCGCTCCGCTCCGCCGCTCCACGTTGCCACGCCCTGCGCCCGGAAGGACGCCGGTCCCAGTCGGCGACTAGAAAGTCGCCGCTCCAGTCGCTCCTACGACCGCGCGTCGGAGGCGTCGATACGCTCGATTCCTGACGCCTGAGCCTTCACCGCTTCCAGCACCAGTGTCCGGCCGGCCAGCAGGTCGAGGCTGTGCATCGTCCGGCGCACGTCCTTGTTGGCCTCCCGCTGGCGGGGGTCGGCCTCCTTGCGCATGGTCCGGATGGAGTAGAGGCGCTGCAGGGGATAGAAGAGGAGCAGCGGCCAGCAGGAGCGGCGCCAGAGGTCGGTGGTGGCCCGGGTGATGCGGAAGCCGCTGCTGTGGAGCGCATACCGGAGCTGGTAGTAGGTCATGGGGTTGACGTGGTCGAAGACGGGAGTGTGGGCGAACTCGTTCAGGGGACGGGGACAGAGGGAGTAGAACCCGGTCAGGAAATACTTCAGCCTCGAGGCCGAATTCAAGATGTTGGGTGTCGACAGAATGAGCCTGCCCCGCCACTTGAGGACCCGGTGGCACTCCCGGATGAAGCGGAAGGGATGCTCCAGGTGCTCGATCCCCTCCAGGCAGACCACGTAGTCGAACGACTCGTCCGGCAGCTCCAGGGGACGGTTCATGTCGAGTCCCAGGCAGTCCACTCCCTCGCACTTGAAGAAGCCCGGGTCCAGGTCCGCCGCCACCACCTGGAATCCCATCTCCCGCAGACAGTAGGAGATTCCTCCCTCGCCGGAGGGAATGTCCAGGACCCTGCCCCGGGGCAGGTCTTCCATGAGATCCAGGACCTTGAAGAAGGTCCGTTCGTGGGCAATGACCTGAAAGCCCTCGGGCTTCCTCCGAGCTCGATTCATCGCTCCCATTTCAGCACCGCCCGGAAGGTCGTCTCAAGTTCGGACCATGGAGAACAGGAGAATGGCGCCGGAACCGAACAGGAGGTTGGGACCCCAGGCGGCCAGCAGTGGGGAGAGCAGGCCGTTGGCGCCCATCATGCCGAAGATTCCGAAGGCGCCCCAGTAGCAGATCCCGATGAGCACGCCGGCGGCGATGCCGTAGAGCGCTCCCTTTCGGCCCATGGAGAAGGCGAAGGGGATGCCCAGGATGGCCATGATGGGAGTGACCAGCGGCAGGGAGATCTTGGTGTAGAGGTCCGTCTTCAGGTGGTCCACCTCGAAGCCTCCCTGTTGCAGGTCCTGGATGTACCGGCTCAGCTCCGGGTAGGTCATCTTGCTGGATTCCTTCACTTCGCGGGCGAAGTACTCGGGGCCTTCGCTCAGTTCGAAGTCACGGCTCTCGAACCGGATGAAGTCTTTCCGATCCGGGTGTTCCAGGTCGCGGATCCAACCCTGGGACAAGACCCAACGGCCGGCGCGCCGGTCCCAGGCCGCCTTCTGGGAATAGACGTGCCGTTTCAACTTTCCCTCCCGGATGTCCAGGTCCAGGATGGAGAGGTCGCCGAACAGGCCCCGGTGGACATCGAAGTAGTTGTAGTGGTAGAGCCGTTTCCCCTCTCCGAAGATCCAATTCCGTCCCTGCTGGTAGAAAGTCTGCACGGGACGGCCCTTGATGATGGTGCGCAGGTTGTCCTGGCGCTGGTTGGCGTAGGGAAGGACGTATTCCTGGAGCACGTAGAGGAAGGCCCCGACCAGCAGAGTCAGCCCCAGCACCGACAGGCTCACGCGGTACACGCTGACGCCGCAGGCCTTGAGCGCCGTGATCTGCCCCGTCTTGTCCAGCAGGCCGAAGGTGACGAGGGTCCCGATGAGGATGGAAAGGGGCACCAGCAACATCAGGATGTGGGGCGCCAGGTAGAAGAAGTAGGAGGCCAGCAAACCGTAGGGGCGGTCGTTTTCCAGGACGTCGTCGATGAGGTCGAAAAAGGTGAAGAGATAGAAGAGGGCCATGGTGACCGAGAGAGCGAGGAAGGAGTAGAGGAGAAAGGTCTTCACCAGGTAGAGATCGATGACGCGAGCCACCCTGGGCCGCATCTGGACCAGGCGGGACCGGCGCGGCCGGAAGGCGAGACTGCTGCGAACCTTGGAGAGCGTCCGCCGGAACGCCCGGGAGACCCGGGTCAACCTCCGGTCCAACTGAGGGTAGACCTGCCGCCAGCGCAGCGGTCTCGCATCCAGGGCGCCGTAACGGAACGTGGCCCAGGCCAGCAATCCGGTCAGCAGGTTCGTCCCCCACACCCCCGCCATGGGAGGCAGCATCCCGCCGCGGGCCAATTCGAAGCCGGTGGCGAAGAGGACGTAGTAGGCCAGCGCCACCACCACGCTGGCCACCAGTCCGTAACCGCGTCCGCCACGATGATTGCGGGCGCCCAGGGCGACGCCCAGCACGGCAAAAATGAGGGGCGAGACCGCCAGCGCCAACCGGCGGTTCAGCTCCAGCCAACTCTGGTCGCGCGTGGCGCCCGGATCGCCCCGGATCTCCCGCCAGATCTGGGTCGGCGCCTTGTCCTCGGGGCGCCTGGGACCGTTGGAGCTCTCCTCCACGGGAGGGAGTTGGAGGGCGAAGTCCAGAACGCGAAACCGGCTCAGCGTCATTTTTTCGGGAGCGTCCCGCGGGGTGTTGTAGCGCAGCCCGTTCTCGAGGTGCAGTTGGATCCGGCGCTTGTCCTCGTCGATCAGGGCCTCCCCGCCCCGGGAAAGGACGATCTTGGTCTCCGCATCGCTGCCGTTGGAAAGGAAGACCCCGTCCCAGAACCCGTTCCTCAGATCCACGTCGGCGGCGTAGAGCACCCATCCCCCCGGCAACCCTTCGTAGAAGACGCGCGGTTTGATCCGGGAAAGGACCGGTTGGACGCCCATCTCATGACGGAGCGTCTGAAGGCTCCAGTTCCCGGCCGGCAGCAGCACCAGCGTCAGCCCCAGCGTGACCAGGCTCACCAGCAGGCCGAGGTTGACCACGTGGCGCACCATCCGGTGGATGCCGATTCCGCAGGCTCGCATGGCAACGATCTCGCTGTCGGTGGAGAGGCGGCTGAATCCGATCAGCGTCCCGATGAGGAAGGAGAGGGGAACGCTGAAGACCAGGATGCTGGGCAGAATCGAAAGCACGGTCCTGGCGACCGTCAGGAAGGGGGCGTCGGCCCGGATGAGGAGCTCCGTCAGGCGGCCGAACTCCCGGGTCAGCACGGCGAAGGTGAGGAACAGGAGGGTGATCAGGAAAGGCGGCGTGATCTCCTGGTTGATGAGCTTGTTGATCTTGGTCATGGCCGTGCCGCCGGGACGCCGTCGCCTGTCCCGGGAGCGGTCAATCTATCAGAAATTTGGGGGGACGCCGTTTGGGAGGGGGTGAAGAGGGGGGGGGGGAGGGGAGGTGTACAGGGGGCTGGCGGTTCCTCTAGCCGGCCCTGGGATCGGCGCCCGGAAGGACGCCGTTCCCAGTCGGCGCCGGGGACGACGCCGCTCCGGTCGGCGCCCGGAAGGACGCCGGTCCCAGTCGGCGCCGAGGACGACGCCGCCCCGGACGACGCCGCTCCGGACGACGCCGCTCCGCCTGAAACACGCCGCTTTTCCGAGAGGCTTTTCCCAATCGGCGACCTCAGGGTCGCTGCTCGTTTGGAGGGGCGTCATTCTTGGCGCCCTCTTTCGAGCGTTGGGTGTACTCGAAGCTCGGCGGCTCGACGTCCTGGCTTTTTGCTTTGGAGGGAAGGT
>JAJDTT010000058.1 GCA_022827025.1 Acidobacteriota bacterium | reverse complement strand
ACCCGATCCACGTCCACGACCTGCAGGCCACCCTGCTGCACTGCCTCGGCCTCGACCACACGCGGCTCACCTACCGTTACATGGGACGCGAGTTCCGGCTCACCGACGTGGCCGGCCGGGTGATGGAAAAACTATTGGTGTAAAGGAGGGGCGATTTCCTAATCGCCCTCTTGGAAGACACCATGCGGAGGGAATGCCGTCCCCCCTACCCCCCCTGGTCGGCGACAAGGATGTCGCCGCTCCTCACCGGGCGGCCAGGATGCTTCCCAGGAACTTTCGCGTCCGGGCTTTCCGCGGTTGCGAGAAGATGATCCCGGGCGCCGCGTCCTCCACGATCCGTCCCCGGTCCAGGAAGACGACCCGGTCGGCGATGTCCTGGGCAAATCCCATGTGGTGGGTCACGATCAACATGGTGATGTCGCTTTCCTGGGCCAACATTTCCAAAACCTGGAGCACCTCGCCCACCAACTCGGGGTCGAGCGCCGACGTGACCTCGTCGAAGAGCATGATCCGGGGCTGCATGGCCAGCGCCCGGGCGATGGCCACCCGCTGTTTCTGACCTCCCGAGAGCTGGGCCGGATAGGAATCGATCTTGTCCAGCAGGCCGACCTTCTCCAGCAGGGCCAGTGCCCGCTCCCGCGCCGTGTCCCTGGACAGTCGCAGGACCCGCATGGGCGCCACCGTAAGGTTCTTCAGCACCGTCATGTGGGGAAACAGATTGAACTGCTGGAAGACCATGCCCACCTTGCTCCGAATCTCCCTCAGGCGGCGGGAGCCGGCGGGAACCTGCCGTCCCCGGTGGTCCCGTTCCCAGACCGCCTGGCCGTCGATGAGCACCTGGCCCGAGTCCACGCGCTCCAGAGTCATGAGGATTCGGAGAATGGTCGACTTGCCGGATCCGCTGGGTCCGATCAGGGCCAGCTTCTGGGAGGGGGGCACCTGGAGGTCGAGATCGTCCAGCACCAGGAGGTCTCCATACGACTTCCGGACCCGGCGCATGGAGATGATGGGATCGTGACTGGCTTGGGACAAGATCCGCCTATCGAATCCGGAAGCCGTACAGGTCGGCGTTCTGCAGGGTGAAGCGGAGCCGGACCGGCCGGCCTCGCACCGAAGACAGATCCGGTTTTTCTCTCCAGGTCACCTCCTTCCGGGTGCTGTCGAAGGCCGTGAGCAGGCATTCGTCCCGGCCGTAACCGGACACCGGCCGCCCGGCTTCGTCCAAGACCTCCACCGCTACGCGGCCCTCGGCGGCCGCGGCGTTGACCGTCAACCGGCTCCCCTGAAAGATCAGGGGATGGGTCGTCAGTGCGCCCTCACGCTCGCCGGCCCGACGCGACGCGAATCCATTGGTGCGGTACTCCACCCGGGCGGGAGCAATCTGGAACACCCGGCTCTTTTCGATATGGTCTTCCCGGGTCTGGCCCGTATTGGCCTCGAGCTCCGCCCAGAATGCCTCCCGGACCTCCTCCACCGTCCGGCTGCAGCGGGGCCGCCACCAACTCCAGATGCAGTCGTACAGAGCCCAACCCGGTTCCACCGGCGCCGGCGGCGACAGGTAGGCCCGGCCGTTGTACTGCACCTCGTCGAAGATCCCGGAGGCGGGAATCGGTGTGTCACCCGGCCCGCCGCCCACCAGCTTGTCCCGGATCCAGGCGTTGACGTGCAGGGTGTTGGTGCCGTGGTAGAAGCCGATGGACCGGTCCCCCTCCACCGGGCCCTCCGAAAAACCGTAGACGATCCCGTAATCGAAGCTGTCCTCGGGTCCGCTGGGGATCCAGGCCCGATCCCCTCCCAGATCCTCCCAGTGGATCCCGTTGCGGCTCACCCAGAGGTGGATCGACATCCGCTGGGTCCCGCAATCATAGAGTGGAAAGAAGGCGACGTAGAGGTCGCCGATCCGCTTCACCCGCTGCATCCCGTAGCTCTGGTGTTTGGGGTGCTCCCGCGGCGGCGCCCAGATGTAGCTCCGGTTCCAGTTCACCCCGTCGCGCGTGGTCATCCGCCCCAGGTTCCGCGAGACGGCCCACTTGTTGTCGTAGCGCACCAACGCCCTTCCCTTGGAGGGAGGATGGGCCGCGAAATAGAGCACCAGTTCCCCGGTGCGCTCGTCGTAGAACATGGGGCCCAGGTTGTCGGTGGGGCTGTCCAGCGATTCCAGTTGCAGGTGAACACGCATGAAGGGGCGTTCCGTGGTGAGATAGGCCACCCCTTCGGAATCCCGGACCATCAGGTAGATCCCCCGCTGAAAATCCATGTCCGGGTACTTGGGACTGCCGACCCGGGTCGCGGTCCGCAGATCGGGGATGCCGCGGGTTCGGTAGTCCCACAGCCCGCCGAACTTCTCTCCTTCGCCCACGTGGCCCCGGGACGCCATCTTCTCCAGGATGTTGTTGGCCCGGGAACCCTGGAACTCCACCAGACCCAGTTCCGGCTTGGTCCAACGGTTCCCGTCACTGGAAACGGCCAGCAGCCGGTACCGGGTCGCGCTGATGTATTCCAACTCGTAGCGCTGCTTCTCCCGATTGAAGACTGGGACGGCTCCTTCGGAAAGAATGACGCTGTGACCCTCCCAGGGCCGGTCGGGCCGAAACAGGGGCCGGTCCTCCAACTTGCGGGCCGGATGAAAGACCCTTCGTAGACCCTGCTGCTCGTCAATCAGGTAGTCGTCCACGAACAACTGGGGAGCCACGGGGATCTCAAGCGGCGGTTCCGGTTTCGGCGGCGGCCCGTTCCGGTGCAGGTACAACGCCCTGCGGACCCCGTCCTCCCAGAGGCGTCCGTCGACTCGGGGCCTCACCCGCACGTGATAGGTGGCTGCTTTCAGCCCGGAGAGATCGAAGGCGACAGGGGCCCGATCCCGGGTGAGCCGGACCCGTCTGGAGGGAGACCGGACGCGCCCGGTAGCAGCTTCCACCAGATCGACCTCCACGGCCAGTTCCCGGACCGGCGCGCCCTTCTCGAGCCAGACCTCTACCTCGGCGGCGTTGTCGTCGATATAGGCCAAGCGGTCCAGATCCGCTCCGACCCAGGTCTGGACCGGAAGCCGAAAATCGTTGGAGAAGAGGATCCGGTCGTCACGGATCCGTCTTCCCTTCACCGTCAGCAGGTAGTTGCCGGGATCGTGGGTGTCGATCCACCAGCCGGTCCGCAAGTATCCCCGGACCCTCTCCTGAGGTCCCTTGTGGCTGGTCGCAGGGAGGGGCCGGTAAGGGCCGTGGCCCAGAAGGGGGCCCAGATCGAAGCTGATCGCAACGTTTTCCGCGCCCGGCTCCAGAAGCCGCCGCTCGGTTCGCGCCCCGCCTGCGGGAAACCCCACCGCCACCTCCAACTCCACCGGTTCCGCCGCGGCGTAGTGGAATTGGAGCCGATGTCCGGCCTCTCCCGCAAAATTCAACCGGAATCCGGTGGGATCCCCTTCCTGATCGCCCGGTTGAACCCGATAGCGAGTCAGATCGATGGGCTCGGACGAATTCTGTGAGGCCACCTCCCCGGGGAAAAAGAGCAAGACCAGGATCGGAGCCAGCATCCGTCGGGAGCTCGAATTCATCGCGGATCCTCCGCTGAACCGGGGTGTTCGTTTCGTCTCAGTTTCGGAATCATTCTAGCCTGAAATCCACGCCGGGTCCCGGTGGCGGCATAGCAACGGGAATTGTTATGGTGCTCGCATGGCGACCGCTCCCGCTCTCCGTCTTCGCGGCATCAGGAAGAACTACGGCAAGAAGACGGCGCTTGACGGTGTGGATTTCGAAGCCCCACACGACGCCATTTGCGGTCTGATCGGTCCCAACGGCGCCGGCAAGACCACGCTGCTCCGCATCATTCTCGACATCATCGGTCCCGACGCCGGAACCGTCGAGGTACTGGGCACCGCCGATCTCCAGTCGACCCGCCTGCGGATCGGATACCTCCCGGAAGAGCGCGGGCTTTACCCCAAGATGAGGGTCATCGACCACCTGGTGTTTCTGGGCGTGCTCAAGGGATTGGCTCGAAGAGACGCAACGACAAGGGCGCGCGCCGGGCTCGAGGAGGTGGGACTCGGCGGGCGGGCCCGGGACAAGGTGGAGACTCTCTCCAAGGGAATGCAGCAGAAGGTCCAGCTTCTGGCCACGATCCTCCACGAGCCGGAACTGCTGGTCCTGGACGAACCGTTCAGCGGGTTGGACCCGATCAACGTGGAGCTTTTCAAACGGTTGGTCCTCCAGCGGCGCCGGGCGGGAGCGACCGTTCTTCTTTCCACCCACCTGATCGAAGACGCCGAACGTCTCTGCGACCGGGTGTGCATGATCGCCGGCGCCAACAAGGTCCTGGACGGAAGGGTGAGCGACTTGAAGGCGGTCTCCGGACGGCGGGATCTGGCCATCGCCTTCGAGGGGAGCAGAGAGTTCCTGGCGGCGCCCGGCCTGGTGGAGCGGACGGCCGACCAGGGCGGCTACGTGGAGGTTCGGCTCAAGGCGGGCGCCGACCCGCAGGATATGCTCCGCCGGGCCCTGGAATCCGGAGCGAGGATTTCACGTTTCGAACTGACGGAACCCTCGCTGCGCGAGATCTTCATGGAGAAGGCCGAGGCGGCCGGCCTGTCGGCGAGTGACGCGCCCAGGGCTGATGAGGGGGCAGGCGGATGAACCCGTTTACGCCCAATGTTCTGGCCGTTGCGGCGCGTGAGTTCATGCAACGCGTCAGGACCAAGTGGTTCATCCTGGGCACCATCGGAATGCCGGTGCTCATGGTCGGAGTGGCATTCCTGATCGTTTTCGCGATGCGGGACGTGGAGGACTCCGAGAAGGGGAAGACCATTGGCGTCGTGGACTCCGACGGAACCGTAGCGAACCTGCTGGTGGAGGAATTGAACGACGGTTCCGTCACGGCGTCGCGGGCGGGCGACCTGGAAGATCTTCCCGCTGCCGCAATCCGGGAGCGTTTCCTTTCGACGCCGTTCGACTACCTGCTGATTCTGCCGGCTGGAGCCGCCGCCTCGGCCCGTGGTGCTCCCGCCGCGAGCCGGGAGGAAACGGATGACAACGAGGACCGGGTGACCGCCACCTTGCTGGCCAGGGACAAGGTGCCGTCGGGAACCCGGAGATCGGCCCGGAATGCGCTCCAACGGGCTCTCTTGCAAACTCGGCTCCAAGCGGCGGGAGTCGAGGCGGTGGACGCTCGAGAGCTGTTGCGCAGACCTCGATTGAACGCCGTCAACGTCACCGACACGGGCGAGACCCGCTCTCAGACCATTCAGACCATCGCCAGCATGGGTGTCGTCTACTTCTATTTCATGCTCCTGGTGGCTTACGGGCAGATGGTCCTGATGTCGACCATCGAGGACAAGCAATCGAACATCGTCGAAATCCTGGCATCGTCGTTACGCCCCTGGGAACTGATGTTGGGGAAGATACTGGGATGCGGCGCCATGGCAGCGGCTCAGATCGGAATCTGGGCGCTGATGGTGGCGGCCACCGCGGGCTACGCTCTCACTCGCGGCGGCCTGTCGAGCCTCGCGTCCGTTGCTCCCACTCCCGGCCCTCTTGCAGGCGACGCCGCCGAGTTGGGGGGCCTCGACCTGATTTCGGGCTCGATTTCGTGGGACAGCGTCATCCTTGCCGTTCTCTTCTTTCTGCTCGGCTATCTCCTCTACACCTCGGTTTTCGCCGCCGCCGGAGCCACGGTGAGCGATCTTCAGGACGCCCAACAGGCGATCACGCCCATCGTCTTCGTCAGCATGATCTCGCTCCTCGCGGGCCCCTTGCTGATGGAGAGTCCCAACAACCGATGGGCCGTGATTCTGTCGATGGTCCCACCCTTCAATGCCGTGGTGATGCCCTCCAGGCTCTTCGCAACCGAGGTGCCCCTCTGGCAATGGGCGATCTCCCTCGTCCTCTTGGCCGCGTCCGTGGCGGCCACAGTCTGGATGGCCGGACGAATCTATCGCGTGGGCATCTTGATGAGGGGACAGCGCGCCAGCCTGCCCGAGATCGTTCGCTGGGTCCGCCACGGCTGAACTCACCTGGACGTGCAAAGGATGTGCTGGCCCCCGACACGCAAGGTCTACCCCAACATGGATGGATCTGGCCGTGACCCTGGTCGATCGTCAAACCCGGGTGGCCGCCAGGCGGTTCGAGCAGGTGACCAGCGGATATACCGTCGTCGATCTGAGAGCACGGGCGTCTCTCACCTCGGGATGGACGCTGAAGGCCGGGATCGAAAACCTGGGTGACCGGCTCTACAGCAATCACCTCAACTCTCCCAATCCCTTCACCCGCCGCCGGGTCCCCGAGATGGGGCGGAATTTCTACGTGGGACTGGAGTACGAGTTCTGAGGGGAGCGGTGGTTTCCAATCGCCGAAGGAGCGGCGGTTTCCAGCCGCCGACGGGAGAGGCGGTTTCCAGCCGCCGACAGGAGAGGCGGTTTCTAACCGCCAACGGGAGAGGCGGTTTCCAGCCGCCAACCCAGGGGGGTAGGGGGGACGGTAGTTCCCTTTACGATTTCCCTCGGCCAAATCCCGGGGCAACGCGGAAGAATACGGGGCGACTAGAAATCGCCCTTCCCGCCGGGCGATTGGAAATCGCCCCTCCTACGCGGCTTGAGGAGGCGTTGGAGGCGAGGGCTCTCTTCCAGAATGATGGTCTCGGACCGGTTCGGGCCGGTGGAGATGATGGAGATGTCCGCGCCGGTGAGTTCGCCGAGCCGGTGCAGGTAGGACTTGGCCTTTTCCGGAAGATTTTCGAAATCCTGAATGTCGGAGGTGTCCTGCCGCCAACCGGGATGCGTCTCGTAGATGGGGCTCACGTCTTCGAGCGCCCCCACGTCGGTGGGGAAACTCGTCATCCGGGTCCCCCGGTAGCGGTAGCCGGTACAGATCTGAAGCTCCTTCAAGTGGTCCAGAACGTCCAGTTTGGTGACCACCAGCGTGTCCACGTGGTTGATCAGATTGCTGTAACGGGCCACGACGGCATCGAACCAGCCGCAACGCCGGGGCCGCCCTGTGGTGGCGCCGTACTCGACGCCGCGCTCCCGGATCTCTTCCCCTTCCTCGCCGTCCAACTCGGTGGGAAACGGGCCGCCCCCGACCCGGGTCGTATAGGCCTTGGTGATTCCCATCACGCCGTCGATGGCGCCCGGCCCCACGCCACTGCCCGTGCAGGCTCCACCGGCCGTGGCGTTCGACGACGTGACGAAGGGATAGGTCCCGTGATCCACGTCCAGCAACGTTCCCTGGGCGCCCTCGAAGAGGATGTTCTTCCCCTGCCGGATCTCCTGATTCAGGTACTCGGCGGTGTCGGTGATATAAGAGGCGATCCGGTCTCCGATGCCCAGATAGGTTTCCTCGATCTGGTCGGTGTCCACCCCGCCGCAGCCGTAGACCCGGTCCAGAATGCGGTTCTTCAAACCCGCATAGTTCCGGAGCTTCGAGCGGAAGAGCCGGGGTGACAACAGGTCGCCCACCCGGATGCCCCGCCGGGCCATCTTGTCTTCGTAACAGGGTCCGATGCCCCGGCTCGTGGTCCCGATCTTCGCCTTGCCCAACCGGCGTTCCTCGGCGCCCTCCAGCAGCCGGTGGTAGGGCATGATCAGGTGGGCCCGGTTGCTGACATGGAGCCGCCCCTGCAAGGAAAACTCCCCCAGCGCCAGCAGTTCCTCTTCCAGAGCCACCGGATCCACCACGACCCCGTTCCCGATGACGCAGACCTTGTCCGGGTGGAGAATCCCGGACGGAATCAGGTGGAGAACATACTTGGCGCCCGCCACCGAAACGGTGTGGCCGGCATTGTGGCCGCCCTGGTAGCGGGCGACGACGTCGAAATGACGTGTGGTCAGATCGACGATTTTTCCTTTGCCTTCGTCACCCCATTGGGTGCCGACGATTACGACGTTAGCCATAGTACAGGCGAAAAACGGAAAGCCGGTTAAGCGATCTTCACCGGACCGGTGCGCAAACTGATTTCAGGACAAGCTGCAATCGACTCCGCGCGCAAAGTCCTTGAACCGGGTAAGCCATCCATCTCCGAATGCCGGGACGGCTAGAGCTGGTTCTCGATCAGCCGGGCGATGTTCTCTCGGGACGTGGCGCCAACGACCTGATCCCTGAGTTCCCCATTCTTGAAGAGCAGCAGCGTCGGAATGCCCCGGATCCCATATTTGGCCGAGGTCTCGCGATTGTCGTCGACGTTGAGCTTGACCACCTTGGCGCGACCGGAAAAGTCCTGGGCAATCTGATCGATGGTGGGAGAGAGCATCCGGCAGGGCGCGCACCAAGCCGCCCAAAAATCCACCAGCACCGGATCGCTCGACTGCAAAACGTCGGTCTCGAAACTCTGATCGGTAACGTCCTGAACCTTGTCGCTCATCCTGACCTCCTGAAATCTCTTTCGAGCGGGCGCCCAACGCCGCCGCCGGCCCCGCTTGACCTTCAGAAACCTTAGACAACTGCCTCTTCGTGCGGTGGCACAGAGACCCGGTCGCAAGAGGGGACGAGAATGTCCCCCCTTCCCTCTGATTGCGGCGGCGCAGAAACCGGAGCGCTCACCGCGGCACATGTTAACATAGGAGCCTGCGTTGAAAGTCGCCGCGGACTGCCTGCGGTCCCACGTATGACTCCGAACTTCCCCCGGGCCAAGCGTTCCCTGGGGCAACATTTCCTCCACGATGCCGGCTACTGCCGCCGGATGGTCCGGTTGGCGGCGCCGGCCGGCCGGGACACCGTCATCGAAATCGGCCCGGGCACCGGACAGCTCACCCGGCTCATCCTGGAACGGGCCCGCGACGTGGTCGCCATCGAATTCGACCGGGACCTGGTGGACCATCTCAAGCGCAGTCTCAGGCCCGAGTCCCTGTCGCGGCTGACCCTGATCCAATCGGACGTCCTGGATCTCGATTGGGACGCGACCTTGCCCGAAGATCCCGTCAAGCTGGTGGGCAACCTTCCCTACAACATCTCCACCGCCATACTCACAAAGATGATTCCTTTCGGCCATCGGTTTCACAGCCTCACTTTCATGGTCCAGAAGGAGGTCGCCGAGCGCATTCTGGCCCGCCCCGGCTCCAAGAGCTACGGCTATCTCACGCTGGTTCTCCAATACCGCTTCTCCCGGATTCGCGGCTTCGACGTGCCGGCCGGCGCCTTCTCCCCTCCACCCGAGGTCCGCTCCCACGCCATGCAGTTGATCCCTCGCCCACAACCGGCCCATCTCCCCTGCTACGACCGATTCCTGCGGCTGATCCGGACCGGATTCCGCCAGCGCAGGAAGACTCTCCGGAACAATCTCCGGAGCGCGTTCGGACCCTGGAAGGGACACCTGGAGCCGGCCTTCGAAAGCGCCGGAATCGAACTCCGGCAGAGGGCGGAGGAGGTGTCTCTGGAACAGTTTGTGTGTCTGGCACGCATGCTATAGTTGGCCGCCAAATGAGCGGTCGATTGGAAGTCATTCCCCTGGGAGGGCTGGGCGAATTCGGGATGAACTGTGCCGCCCTCCGGGCCGGAGGCGACCTGATTCTGGTCGATGCCGGAATGATGCTTCCGGGCCGTCGCCCGGTGACCAGCCTGGGCGTGGATCTGATGGTCCCCGACATCAGCTTCCTCCTGGAAAACCGGCGCCAGTTGCGGGGCATCGTGTTGACCCACGGCCACGAGGACCACGCCGGGGGCGTCTCCTACGTCATTGATCAGCTTCGGGTCCCGGTCTACGCCAACCGGCTGACCTTGGGCCTGGTTTCATCGCGGCTACGGGAACGAGGACTGGACAAGGAGGCGGACCTTCGATCGCTGGAAGCCGATCGTCCGGTGGACCTGGGAGCTTTCCAGGTGGAACCCCTCCGGGTGACCCATTCCTTTCCCGAAAGCTTTTGCTTCGCGATTCGGACTCCCGCAGGCCGGATCGTCTGGACCGGAGACTTCAAGTTCGACCAGACCCCCATCGACGGCCACAGGAGCAACTTGGCGAGACTCGCCGAATTGGGGCAAGAGGGTGTCCTGGCGCTCTTTTCGGACAGCACCAACGCAGACGTCCCGGGTCTTTCTCCTTCGGAGTCGTCCGTCCGCGAGCCCCTGGAAAACCTGTTTCGCCAGGCCGGCGGCAAGATCATCCTGGCCACCTTCGCCAGCAGCATGCACCGGATCCAGATCGTCCTGGACCTGGCCCGGGAGGTGGGGCGCGAGGTGGTTCCCATGGGGAGGAGCATGGTCTCCAACATCCGCCTGGCATCCCGGCTGGGATACCTGAGGACCGACCGCGAAGTCTTGAGATCACGGGACGATCTGGCACGGATTCCGCCGGAACGCCTCATCGTCTTGGCCAGCGGCAGCCAGGGAGAGTCCAGGTCGGCCATGAGCCGGCTGGCCGTGGACCAGGTCCGGCAAGTCCGAATCGAGCCCGGCGACCTCGTCTTCCTCTCTTCCCGCGTCATCCCCGGAAACGAGAAGGCCATCGGCCAGATGATCAGCCATTTCTACCGCAGAGGAGCCCGGGTGCTGGACTCCCGCCATGAGCCGATCCACGCTTCCGGGCACGGTTACCGGGAAGACCTCAAGCTCATGATCGACCTGACGCGGCCCCGGTTCTTCGTTCCCATCCATGGCGAGTTCCGGCAGTTGGCGGCCCACGCCAGTCTGGCCCGGAGCCAGGGGATCCCCCCGGACCGGGTCCATCTCATGGAATCCGGAGAAGTCCTGGGCTTGAGTCCCGACAAGGCCGAGATCCTGGGCCGGGTCCCGTCAGGACGCCGCTTCATCGATGAGGGCATCCGGCGGCAAGTGGATCAGGACCTGCTCAGAGACCGCCGTTTCCTGGCCACCGACGGGGTTCTGGTGGTGGGACTTCGCCTGGACCGCATGAGCTGGGAACTCATTGGCGAGCCGGAGCTGATTTCCCGTGGATTCGTTCAACCCGAGGACTCGCAGGAATTGATGCGGGAGACCCGGGCCCGGATCCGCCGTCTCGTGTCCGAAACCGGCGCCAACGGGAAACGGGACGAAGGCCTGCTGGAAGAGATGCTGCAGACCGGCTTGAAGCGTTTCCTGCGCAAACGCACGAGGAAGAGGCCCTTGATCGTCCCGATGACGCTGGCCCTTTAGCCAGGACGCATCGATCGCCGGAAGGAATCGCCATGAGCATCCAGGCCTACCAGCGCGTTTCGGAATTGATGGGACTCTCCCTTCTTTTCGGGTCCGCCCTGCTGATCCTGTCCCTCGTGAGCTACGATCCCACCGACGCTTCATTCAGCGTTGCCTCGTCCAGCCAGATCTATGCCAATCTGGCGGGCAAGCTCGGCGCCTTGAGCTCGGACGTCCTTTACCAGTTGCTCGGTTGGTCGGCCCTTTGCGTGCCCATTCCGTTCCTGCTTCTGGGATACCGGTGGCTTCGGAGACGGCGGCTCGAAGACCCCTTCCTGAAGCTGTTCTGCGCCGTTTCCGGCCTGATCTGCTTGAGTGCGGCTTTCTCCATCGTTCCTCCTCCCGTCCGTCCTGAGGTGAACTTTTCGCCCGGCGGAATCCTGGGAGTGATGCTGTCGCAGTACCTCACCTCCCTGCTGAACCGTCCCGGGGCCCTGCTCTTCCTGGCTACGGTCCTGATCCTGTCTCTGGTCGCCGGCACCACTTTTTCCGTGAACCGGTTCCTGATCTGGATCGGCAACCACAATTGGAACGTCTTTCGGGCCGTCCGGGAGAACTTTTCCGCGTGGACTCAAGAACGGCGACGGAAAAAGGAAGCGGTGACCTGGAACAAGAAGACGGAGTCCCGGGTGGCGCAACCGATGCCGAGGAAGATGACCTGGGACGGGGTCAAGTCCGAAGGCAAGCCTCCTGTCGAGACCATCCCGGAAACCATTCCACAAACGGTTTCACAGACCGTGGCAACGACCGTCCCGCCGGCCATTCCGGCCACCGTGCCCGAGACCGAACCGGATTCCGGATCCGATGCCGACGCCGTCGCGGT
Source organism: Acidobacteriota bacterium (assembly GCA_022827025.1). GTDB lineage: Bacteria > Acidobacteriota > UBA6911 > RPQK01 > JAJDTT01 > JAJDTT01. Next base: position 29,677 of record JAJDTT010000058.1, on the reverse strand, counting down.
GCCGGTGGCAGCGTTTCCCGAGGAGTCGACTCGGATCGACCGGCCGCCGCAGACCGCTTCCGCCACCTACACGCTCCCTCCTCTGGACTACCTGGAAGAGAATCTGATCAAGCAGGAGATCGACGAGGCCGACCTCATTCAAAGAGCCCATATCCTGGCGACCAAGTGTGCCGAGTTCGGAGTCTTGGGACAGGTGTTGCAGATCCATCCCGGACCCGTGGTCACGACCTTCGAGTTCAAGCCGGATCCGGGCATCAAGTACAGCCGCGTCACCAATCTGTCGGACGATCTCTGCCTGGCTCTGAAGGCCGAGTCGGTCCGCATCGAACGGATTTCCGGAAAGAACACCGTCGGCATCGAAGTCCCGAACTCGGATCGCCAGATCATCCATTTGAGAGAGATTCTTTCGTCCGGCAGCTTCCACCAGATGGAATCCCCTTTGGCTCTGGGATTCGGGAAGACCATCCACGGCGCCAACTACGTGGCGGACCTGTCGCGAATGCCGCATCTTCTCATCGCCGGGGCCACCGGATCGGGGAAGAGCGTGGCCCTGAACTGCGTCGTCTGCTCCATCCTCTACAAGGCCAGCCCGGAAGAAGTCCGATTCATCATGATCGATCCGAAACGGCTTGAGCTGGGGCTGTACGCCGACATACCGCACCTGATGGCGCCGATCGTCACGGAGCCCAAACAGGCGGCCAACGCCTTGAACTGGGCGGTGGGAGAGATGGAGCAGCGGTACCGCACGCTGGCGCACGCCGGTGTTCGCGACATTGGGGAATACAACAAGCTGGTGACCGAAGATCCGGACCGGTCGGAAGAGAGTCCCCTTCCCTACGTCGTCGTCATCGTCGACGAGTTGGCCGATCTCATGCTCACCACGGGCAAGGAAGTGGAAACTGCCGTCACTCGACTCGCCCAGATGGCCAGGGCCATCGGGATCCACCTGATTCTGGCCACTCAGCGCCCGTCGGTGGACGTCATCACCGGCCTGATCAAAGCCAACTTCCCGAGCCGGATCTCCTTCCGGGTCTCTTCCAAGATCGACTCCAGAACCATCCTCGACGGCAACGGCGCGGAGCAGTTGCTGGGGATGGGAGACATGCTGGTGCTGTCTCCCGGAACCTCGCGCCTGGTTCGCGCCCACGGGGCCTGGGTGAGCGTGAAGGAAATCAATCGCCTGACCTCCTTCATCAAGGACCAGGGCAATCCCGAATACCGCGAGGAGATCCTTGCCGGAGCCGAGGAGGAGAACGAACCCAGAGCCGTCGGCGGCGTCTCGCCCGCGGAAGACAGCCTGTTCGATGAGGCCGCCCGGTTGGTGGTGGCGACCGGCAAGGCTTCCACTTCCCTCCTGCAGCGGAGGCTCAGAATCGGATACGGACGTGCCGCCAGGCTCTTGGACATCATGGAGCACGAGGGCATCATCGGCCCCCCCGACGGAAGCAAGGCCCGGGACATTCTGGTGGCGCCCGACTACTTCGAAGAAGTGGACAATCGGAGTTGAGTCGGGTACCGCTGGGGCGCCCCTTGTGTGTCGCCCGCCCGGCATCAGCGGCCAAGATCACCTGGACGTTCCGCTGCGCCCCCCGCACACGTCCCGGCGGTGGGCTGGATCGGTTTCTGGCACGGATCGAAGAGGGCGCCCGCAAGGGGCGCGCCTACGGCGTGCCGGGGTCCGGACACGACCTTTTACTTTTTAAACGTATGCCATAGAATGGGTTCAGTACATGGGTAGTTTTCTCCCGGCCGCACTCATACTGTTGCTGGGGAGTCCCTGGGCTAACGCCAACGAGCGGGACCTGCCTCCCCGGTTCCGGGTGGATGTCGACATGGTGGCCCTTCGGGTCACCGTGACCGATCCCTTGAACCGCTATGTGATCGGCCTCGAACCCGAGCACTTCCGAGTCTTCGAAAAAAAGGTCGAGCAGTCCATCATCCACTTCTCCGTCGACAAGGCGCCCATCAGCGTCGGCATCATCCTGGACCGAAGCGGGTCCATGGGCGACAACATGATGAGTGCGCGCAATTCCGTAGTCCGCTTCCTGAAACAGGGCAACCGCCAGGACGAGTATTTCCTGATCACCTTCAACGACCGGACGTCGGTGGTCCAGGACTTCACTGCTCAGAGCGAGAACGTCCAGAATCAGGTCACCATCTCGAACCCCAAGGGTCGGACCGCCCTCTACGACGCCATCTATCTGGGCTTGGAAAAGATTCGCGATGCGCGCCACGACAAGAAGGCTCTGATCGTGATCACGGACGGGGAAGACAACAGCAGCCGATACACGTTCAGCGAACTGAAACAATACGTCAAGGAATCGGATGTCCAACTCTACGTGATCGGGGAACGGGGCCGGCTTCCCTATGGCCGGGACATCATCGCCGAGATCATCAGCCTGACCGGCGGGCGGGCGTTCTTTCCCAACAACTTCAAGCAGTTGGACTACTTCGTGGACCTGATCCACACCGAGCTTCGCAATCAGTACCTGTTGGGCTACGTCCCCACGGATCGAACCTTCAACGGTAAATGGCGGAAGATCAAGGTCAAGCTGGATCCCCCCGAAGGACTGCCCAGGTTGATCGTCCGCGCCAAGAAGGGTTATTTCGCTCCCAACAAGTAGCCGCTTGCGGAGTCCGGGTCACCGCCATGTTCCTTTCCACTTCGATCAGGGCCACTCTGGCCGGTTTCCTCATTCTGAATCCCGCCCTGGCGGCACAATCATCGGGCGGCTCGGACGCCGGACGGGATCGCCCCTTCTTCCGTACCGAAGTCGACCAGGTGGTCCTTTACGCCGCCGTTTATGACGAAGACGGCGAACTGGTTTCGGGACTGACCTCGGAGGACTTCGCCGTTTCGGAAGATGGAGCCGAGGTGGAGATCACCTACTTCGGTCAGGACGACGTTCCCTCCACCAGTGGAATCGTCATGGACAAGAGCGGCAGCATGAGGGCCAAGCAGGACCTGGCCCACCGGGCGACAAAGCTGTTTCTTGCGCTGAGCCATCCGGACAATGAACATTTCCTGATCATGTTCGACGACGACGTGAACTTGGAAGAGGACTTCACCCGGGACCCGGAAGATATCCGGGACATGCTGGACAACACCGTCGTGGGCGGGGGAACCGCCCTCTACGACGCCATCTATCTCGCTCTCGACAAGGCGCAGAACGGGTCCGAAGCCAAGAAGGTGGTCACCGTGTTCACCGACGGCGAGGACAAGGACAGCTACTACCGGCATGAAGAGCTCCTGGAGAAGATCGCCCGGTCCAACGAAGTCCAACTCTACGTGGTGGCCTTGCTGGACCAGTCTTTGAGCCGGGACCGGGGCTTCTTCGGCGTGTTCAAATCCCAATACGACAAGCTGAGGGCCACGGTCGATTCCATTTCGGGACAGAGCGGAGCCAAGGTCTACTTTCCCGAGGAGCTCTACGAGCTCAATGACGTCTTTCGACGAATCGCCAGCGAACTCAGGAACCAGTACCGGATCGCCTACATCACCCCCAATTCGTTGACCAACGGCGGTTGGCGGAACATCGAGGTCCGACTCAGAAACCCCGGGGCAAAAAAGTTGACGATTCAGGCCAAGAAGGGATATTTCGGCGGCCCGGAGAAGACCGGGGAATGACCACCGCCGGGTGGCCATCAAAGCGGATGTCACCTGTGGGTCGCTATTATTGGAGGAGGTGAAGTTCCCGGTTCCGGAGTTTGACTTGAACCGGAGCGGCACCTATTCTGAATCGTTATGACCGAGCCCAAGAGCAGTTTCGTCTGGTACAACGGAAAGCTGGTTCCGTGGGAAAAGGCGACTGTTCACGTCATGTCCCACGCTCTTCACTACGGCACCTCGTGGTTCGAGGGGATCCGCTGCTACGAGACTCGCCGCGGTCCCGAGATCTTCCAATTCGGGGAGCACGTTCGGCGCCTCTTCAACTCCTGCAAGATCTACCGGACGGACATCCCCTTTTCTCCGGCCGAAATCGAGGAGGCGATCTTGGAGACGATCCGGGCCAACTCTCTGCGGGCGTGCTACATCCGGCCCCTGATCTTTCGGGGCTACGGGGAATTGGGCGTCAACCCCCTCAAGAACCCCATCGACGTGGTCATTCTGGTCTGGGAATGGGGGCGCTACCTGGGGGAGGACGGCCTGGAACAGGGGGTCGACGTCTGCGTCTCCAGTTGGGCCAGGGCCGCTCCCAACACCTTTCCGACCCTGGCCAAGGTGGGCGGCAATTACATCAACAGCACCCTGATCAACATGGAGGCCACCCTCAAGGGTTACACCGAGGGCATCGCCCTCGACACGAACGGGCTGGTGAGCGAGGGAGCGGGAGAGAACATCTTCGTGATTCAGGACGGGAGGATTTCGACGCCCCCGGTGGTCAGCGCCATCCTTCCGGGAATCACCCGGGGCGCCGTCATCACGCTGGCCCGCGAACGAGGCTACCCCGTCATCGAAGAGCAGATCTCCCGCGAGCGCCTCTATATTGCCGACGAGGTCTTCCTGACCGGCACGGCAGCCGAGGTCACTCCCGTCCGCTCCGTGGACGGCATCGGCGTGGGTCCGGGGAGACGAGGACCCATCACCAGCCGGATTCAGGAAGATTTCTTCGACTACGTCGGGGGCAAGGTGGAGGATCGGCACGGCTGGATGACCAGCGTCTATCGGGAGGCCCGCGTCGGAGCTTAGCCCGCGTCGCTCACGGAGGAGCGCGGGGTTCCCACCCCGGTCTCGACGGAGACCGGCTCATTCCTGAAACGCTCCTTCCGCCCCTCCGAGCCGCCTCCCTCAACTTGAGTACGAAACCATGAAGACGTCCACGGAAATCCGCACCACGTTTCTGGATTTCTTCCGGGAACGAGGCCATCGCGTGGTCAAGAGCAGTTCCCTGGTTCCGGGAGACGACCCGACGCTGCTCTTCACCAACGCCGGGATGAATCAGTTCAAGGACGTCTTTCTGGGGCTGGAACAGAGGGATTACAAGCGCGCCACCACCTGCCAGAAATGCATGCGGGTGAGCGGCAAGCACAACGATCTGGACACGGTGGGGCGAACGCCCCTGCACCATACCTTCTTCGAGATGCTGGGGAACTTCTCGTTCGGAGATTACTTCAAGCGGGAGGCCGTCCGCTTTGCCTGGGATTTGTGCACGGAAGTGTACGGCCTCGCGCCCCGGCGGCTCATCGCCTCGGTCTACGAAGACGACGACGAGGCTTACGGTCTCTGGCGAGACTTCATCGGCATTCCCCAGGAGCGGATCTACCGCCTGGGCGCGGAGGAGAACTTCTGGGCCATGGGAGACACCGGTCCCTGCGGCCCCTGCGCCGAGTTGCATTACGACCTGGAGGACAGTTCTTTATGCCAACAGCAGGACTGCGAATTCGGCTGCGAATGCGGCCGCTACGTTGAGATCTGGAACCTGGTCTTCATGCAGTTCAACCGGGATTCCCGGGGCCGCACAACTCCCCTGCCCTCCCCGTCCATCGATACGGGCATGGGCCTGGAGCGGATCACCGCCATCCTTCAGGGAGTCACCAGCAACTACGACACCGATCTGTTCCGGCCCCTCATCCGGGAGGCCGAACGACTGACCGCCACCTCCTATGGGGACGACCAGCAGACGGACGTGAGCCTTCGCATTCTTGCCGACCACAGCCGTGCCTGTGCCGTCCTCATCGGGGACGGGGTCATTCCGGACAACGAGGGCCGCGGCTACGTGCTCAGAAAAATCTTGCGGCGCGCCACCCGCCACGGCCAGTTGCTGGGCAAGGAAGAGCCTTTCCTGTTCACGCTGGCCACCCTGGCGGCCGATCTGATGAGCGAACCCTATCCCGATCTGGAGCCCCAACGGGAGTACCTGGCGCGCGTGGTGCGCTACGAGGAGGAGAAGTTCCGGGCCACGCTCAACCACGGTATGGGCCTGTTCGAAGAGATCGTGGATCGGGTTCAGGGATCGGATGGCCGAACGCTTCCGGGCAAGGATCTTTTCCGGCTCTACGACACCTACGGGTTTCCCGTGGACCTGGCGCGGGACCTGGCCCAGGAGCGCTCTCTCAAGATTGATGAGCCGGGTTTCTTCGCCGAGATGGAGAAGCAGCGGCAGCGGGCCCGAGCCAGTTGGAAAGGGGCGGGCAAGGCGCTGCAGCCGGTGCACCAGGAGTTGGCCGGAAAGGGGTACGAAACGGAGTTTACGGGTTACGAGCAACTGGACGCGGTCCCGGGCTCGGTCCTGGCTCTGGTGGGGAACCAGCAACTGGTGCCGCGGTTGGGACCGGGAGAAGAGGGCGAAGTGGTGCTGGACCGCAGTCCCTTCTATGCCGAAGCGGGAGGGCAGGTCGGAGACCAGGGGACCCTGGAGACCGACGCCGCTCAGTTCCGGATCCTCGACACCTACGCTCCAGCCCAGGGCCTGCTCCTCTCCCGCGTCCGTGTGCAACAGGGCGAGCTCAAGCCGGGGGACGCCGTTCGCTCCAGCGTGGATCTTCCCCGGCGGCAGGCCACGGCCCGAAACCACACTTCGACACACCTCATGCACGCCGCCTTGCGCCGGATCCTGGGAGTCCACGTCAAGCAGGCCGGATCCCTTGTCTCCCCCGACCGGCTCCGGTTCGACTTCACCCATTTCCGGTCGGTGACGCCGGAGGAGCTTTCCCAGGTGGAGGACCTGGTCAACCGGGAAATCCGCCGCGACAGCGGTGTCGACACCCGTGTCCGGAGCCTGGATCAAGCTCTTGAGGAAGGCGCCACCGCCCTCTTCGGGGAGAAATACGATTCCCAGGTGCGGGTGGTCTCCATTCCGGATTTCAGCATGGAACTCTGCGGCGGGACCCACGTGGGCAGAACCGGTGAGATCGGACTCTTCAAGATCACCAGCGAAGGAAGCGTCTCCGCCGGCGTGCGGAGAATCGAAGCCCTGACGGGAGAGGCGGCGATGTCCCGTTACTCCCGGATGGACGCCATCGTCTCCAGCCTGTCCCGGCGGTTGAAGACTCCCATGACGGACCTGGAAGAGGCGATCCGAAAATCTCTCGAGGACCTCAAGCAGGCCCAGAAGCAGGTCGACGCCCTGCAGTTGAAGGTGGCCGGTCAGAAGAGCCTGGACACCCTGGACCGGTCCCGCCGGGTCCGGGGAATCCGCGTCGTGGCGGAAGAGGTGGCGGATCTGGACCGGAGTTCGTTGCGCCAGTTGGCCGATCAACTCAAGAACCGGCTCCAGTCGGGGATCGTGGTCCTGGGAACCCCCATTGGCGGGAAGGTCAGCCTGGTCGCCATGGTCAGCGACGATCTGACCGACCGGATCCAGGCCCATCAACTGATCCGCAAGCTGGCCCGGCTGGTGGGCGGCGGCGGCGGCGGGCGGCCCGACATGGCCGAAGCGGGAGGCAGGGACGTTTCCCGGCTCGGGGAGGCCCTGGAGCAGACCTACCGGTTGGTGGAAGAGTCGCTGAACTGAGATTCGGGTTATACTAACCCGGATGGCAGCTTCCGCCTCAACGCATCGAAGCATTCGAATTTCGACTCGGCCATTCCGGCGTCCGGCGCATCCTATCCGGCAAATGATCGCTTGGCTGCTGGTGCTGTTGGTGGCGTCGCCTTCCCTGCTGGCGAACCGAATTCACAGCTATTGGAGTGAAGACGGCGTGCGTGTGCTCACCAACCTGGTCCCGCCCCGGCCGGCGCCAGACCTCCTGTGGACTCAACCCGGGCAGGAGGCTGGACTCTATCGATCCGCGGTTCAGGAGGTCTCCCGGCGCTACGGCGTGGACATGGATCTGGTGAACGCCGTGATCCGTGTCGAGAGCAACTTCCGCCCGGAAGCCGTCTCTCCCAAGGGATGCCTGGGACTGATGCAACTGCATCCCGATACGGCTCGCCGGTTCGGCGTCCGCGACGTGTTCGATCCGGTCCAGAACATCGAAGGGGGAGTTCGATACCTGGAATTCCTTCTCGACTATTTCCAGGGCGATCTGGAACTGGCTCTGGCGGGATACAACGCGGGAGAGAACGCTGTGATCCGTTACGGCGGCGTGCCGCCGTACCCGGAAACCATCGACTACGTGAACAAGGTCCGGCGGCTCTACGGGTTTGCCTCGGCGCGCGCTCCCAGGGACCGGATTCTTCGCGTGGAGCAACCGGGGGGACGGATCTTGCTGACCAACATCCCCCAATCGACCCCCTACTAGCAACGGCTCAACCGACCCGCTCCGCTTCGAAGTTGACAGCCGCAGTGTGTACAATTGCGGGCGGTATCAGTCCACCCCGGGGCCACAAAGGAGTGTGACTGTGCTGATCCGATTTCGTCTGCTTCCGGTGCTGTGCCTGGTGCTGGCCGGCGGGTCCCCGATCCTGAGTCATGTACGCAAGCCCGCTGAAGCTGAGTCGGCCTACGCCGAGGCCTTCCGGTTCGGACTTGAGCTGCTGGCCAAACCGGAATCCCGGCGCACGATTCCCGATTACCGGAAGGCCGTCTCACTCTACCGCCGGGTCGTCGACCTCGATCCGCCTCCGGAGATCGCCGCCGACTCCCTCTACGCCGTCGCTACCCTGTACGACCGCATGGCCGATCTTGCGCCTCAGGGCGGATACGGCCGGGAAGCCGTTCGCGCCTATCGCCGCCTGGCCCGGGAACATCCGCGGTCGCGCCATCGCCATGCCGCCCTCGACCGGGCCGCCCAGTTGGAAACGGCGGCCCGCCGAAAGGTCCCGGTTTCCGGACAGACGCCGCTGGCCGTGGTCTCCGAGATTCGCTACCGCGCCAACCAGAACTACACCCGGGTCGTCATCCAACTGGACCGGGAGGTGCAGTTCGAGAAACAGGTGCTCCAGTCACCCGACAGGATCTATTTCGACCTGGCGGGAACCCGCCCGGGACCCGATCTGAATGGACGCACCATCAGCGTGGACGGCGTCTTCATCAAGCGGATCCGCGTCGCCCGGAACCGCCCGGAGGTGGCCCGCGTGGTCCTGGACTATCACAAGATCCGAAACCACACCGTGTTCGCCCTGTTCGAACCGTTTCGCATCATCATCGATACCCATGGTCACGGCTCCGACCGGAAGGCCGAAACGACCCGGGAATTCAGCACTGCCCGAAAGGCCCGTCCGACCCCCTCGGCCGCTCCGACGCGCAGAAAACCTTTGGAAACGCGGCGGGCCGCCAAACCCGGCCCGCAGGAAGACCTCACCCTCACCCGGGTGTTGGGACTGAAGGTGGGACGGGTCGTCGTGGACCCCGGCCATGGCGGTCATGACCCGGGAGCCATCGGTCCCGGCGGCCTGCGGGAGAAGGACCTGGTCCTGAGCATCGCCAAGCGCCTGAAGCCGTTGTTGGAACAGCGCCTGGGCACCGAGGTGATCATGACCCGGGACGACGACCGCTTCATCCCCCTGGAGGAGCGCACCGCCATCGCCAACCAGCACCAAGCCGATCTCTTCATCTCCATTCACGGAAACTCCAGCCACGGGAGACGGGCCACCGGGGCGGAAACCTTCTACCTGAACTTTGCCCAGTCCGCCTCGGCGCAGGAAGTGGCCACGCGGGAGAACGCCGCATCCCAACGCACGGTCGGGGAGCTCGAAGACCTGGTGCGCCAGATCACCAAGGGGACCCACAACGCCGAGTCGCGCAAGTTGGCGGGCGTGGTGCAGACCAACCTGTTCTCGGGAATCAAGAAGCACCGCCGACCCTTCCGGAACCGCGGTGTCAAGACGGCTCCCTTCATCGTGCTCATGGGAGCGAGCATGCCCAGTATCCTCACCGAGGTCGGATTCATCAGCAATCCCGACGAAGAGAAGTTCCTGAACACTTCCGAGAACCACCAAAGGGTCGCCGAAGCCCTGTTCGAGGGTGTAAAACAGTACCTCCAGGACTTGGGAATCGCGGTTCCCAAGCCGGAGTTGGCGGAAGCGAGGAGTGGACAGTGAGAGAAGAGGCGGTTGAGCGGTGAGATTTCCCTTGCTCTGTGTGTTTATTGCCTCCGCGTTCCTGACACCGCTCAATTCCCAGGAAGCGCCCGTGGGAGTTCAGCGGTATCTGGAGGGGTTGTCCGAGTACCGATTCCGCTTGCTCGAGAAGTCCGCCGGCTTGGAACGGCCGGCCGGGGACTTTTCGCGGCCTGTACTGGAAGAGTACGCCCTTCAGTCCTATTCCCGCTGGCGGCTCCAGGGGCCCGGCGACTCCTCCCTGGTGATGGAAGTTCACGAGATGCTGCATCAACAGGGAGCGTTCGGGATGTACCGCCTCGATTCGTTGCTGCGGCCCGGCACCGGGGACCGGCTCGAGTTGCCGGTAGAGAACCGCTACGGAGAACGGAATTGTGTCTTCTGGCGGGGCCCCTTTCTGTTCCGCCTCACCGCCGGACCGGGACCCCGGGCGCGGGACCAGCTCAAGGGCGCCGTGGCGGCTCTCGTGGACGCGATCCCCATCGTCAACCTCCATCCCGTGACGGTGCTGCACCTGCCGCGCCAGGACCTGGTCACGGAGTCTGTGGGCATCTATCTGGGGCCGGCGGCGTTGGCCTACAACGATCGCTTCCCCGATCCCCTCATGGACAAGATCGGCTTTCAGGACCGGGTCGAAGTCGCCTTCGCGGATTATGGGCCGGAGGGCGGTTCCCTGTTTCTGCTGGCCTACCCGACGCCGGCCGTGGCGGCCGACTACTTCCTCGAGCTGCAGAACTCATTGCATTCGTTCTTTTCTCCCGACGGCATCTACATCAAGCGGAGCGGCGTGCTGCTGGCCCTCTTTCTGGGGACGGAATCCCAGGCACAGGCCGTGTTGGGAGAGGTTCAATGGGCGCCGGCGGTGCAGTGGGTCCACGACCGGACCGTTCAAGTGGAGCCGAGGGGCGAGGCCCGGAGTTTTCTGGACATGCTGTTGCGCACGGCACTGGCCACAGTCTGCTTCATCGTGGGCAGTCTCGGGTTCGGCTTTCTCCTCGGATACATCTGGCACCGGATTGACGAAACCTACCCGCTGTGGGCGGGCAGGAACGACGCCATACGACTGAACCTGTCGGGCGCCGCTCCCACGCCGGACCGCGTCAAGAGGCCCTACTGGGCCGGATTCCGAAAAACATGACCGGAGGGAATTCAATCCAGTTTGGGAGGACCCTCGAGCTTGTCTACCGTGCGGCTCTGGCGGCGGTGGACCCGGGCCAGACGGTTCGAGACTCTTTATCTCTGGACGATGAAGTACTTCGCGCGGGAGACCGGACCTACCCGCTGAGGGAGTTCCGCAGGGTCTTCCTGGCCGGCGCCGGCAAGGCCGCCGTTCCCATGGCCGGCGCCGTCGAGCAGATCCTGGGAGATCGTCTGACCAGTGGCCTGGTGGTGGTCAAGTACGGGCACGGCGGAGTCCTGGACAGGACCCGGGTGCTGGAGGCCGGACATCCCGAACCGGATGAGAACGGCGTTGCCGCAGCGTCCCGGATCCTGGAATTCCTGGACCGGAACCTGACGCCCCAGGACCTTCTCCTGGTGCTCATCTCGGGGGGCGGATCGGCCCTGACTCCCTGCCCGGTCCCGGGAATCACGCTCTCCGACAAGCAGGCGGCCACCTCGGTCCTTTTGAACTCGGGCGCCACCATCCACGAGATCAACGCGATCCGGAAGCACCTGAGCCGTTTCAAGGGAGGCCGCCTGTTGCGGCACACCCACGGCGCCCAGGTGGTTTCCCTGCTCCTCTCCGACGTGGTCGGGGACGACCTGAGTAGCATCGCCTCGGGACCGACCGTTCCCGATCCCACCCGCTTCCAGGATTGCCTGGGAATCCTGAGGCAGTACGGCATCCGGACCGCCGTTCCCGGTCCCGTGCTGCGGTACCTGCAGGAAGGCGCGGCCGGTGGAGTGGACGCGCCCCGGGAGACCCCCAAAGAGAACGACCCGGCCTTCGTGAAGGTCCAAAACAGGGTGGTGGGAAGCAACATCCTGGCTCTGAAGGCGGCGGCAGCCGAAGCGCGCCGCCTGGGCTTCGCTCCTCTGATCCTCTCCTCTTCCATCTACGGCAACACGGAGGACGTGGCCAAGGTCCACGTGGGCATTGCCCGGGAAGTACTCCGGAGCAGCCTCCCGGTGGCCCCGCCCTGTTGCATCATTTCCGGAGGCGAGACCACGGTCAGAGTCACCGGATCGGGAAAGGGCGGCAGGAACCAGGAGTTCGCCCTCTGGTGCGCCCGGGAGATGGAGAGTTGGGGAGACGAGCCGGTGCTCATCGCCTCCATCGGTTCGGACGGCAACGACGGTCCCACCGACGCCGCCGGGGCCTGGGCCACACCGGAAACCGCTCGGAGGTCCCGCTCACTGGGACTCGATCCGGAGTCCTACCTGAGCGACAACGACTCCTACCACTATTTCGAGAAGCTGGGCGACCTCATCGTCACCGGCCCCACCCAGACCAACGTGATGGACCTCCGGTTCATCCTGGTCGGGAAGTAGGCGCCTGTTCAGAAACCGCGCGCCTCCCCCCAGAGGCGAGGGTCGGCCACACCTTCCCGCAGACCGGTTTCGGGGTCCACCCGGATGCAGTGGGCATCGCCGATCCGGCCGCGGTAGACCACCTCGTGTCCCAGGGACTCCAACCGGGCTTCGACCTCTCGGGACAGGGCGCCCGTCTCGGCGACGAACCGGTCGGGCATCCACTGGTGGTGGATTCGGGGCTCATCGACCGCCTCGTACAGATCCATTCCCTCGTCCAACACGTTGAGAATGATCTGCAGCACCGTGTTGATGATGGTGGGTCCGCCGGGACTCCCCAGAACCAGCAACACTTTGCCGTCCTGCTTGACCAGGGTGGGCGTCATGGCGCTCAGCGGCCGCTTTCCGGGAGCGATGGCGTTGGCCTGCCCCTGGAGCAGTCCGAACATGTTGGGGACTCCCGGCCGGGAGGTGAAGTCGTCCATCTCGTTGTTCAGCAGGAACCCGGCCCCCTTGACGGTGACACCGGAACCGAAATTGCCGTTGATGGTGGTGGTGATGGCCACCGCGTTTCCCTCGGGGTCCACCACCGAGAGATGCGTGGTCTGGGGCGATTCCTCCGCCTGCGGCCCCGCGGCCACCTGCGGGCTCCCGGTGGCGGCCGTCTCGTCCAGGTCCGCCAACCGTTCCCGGGCATGTTCCTTGGACAGGAGCCGATCCACGGGGACGTCGGCGAAATCCGCATCGCCCATGGTCGCGGCACGGTCGGCGAAGGCCCGGCGCATGCATTCCGCCAGAAGGTGAAGCCGCGAAGCGGCCTCTTGCCGGCGTCCGGCCAACTCCAGCATGTTCAGCATCTCGATGAGGATCACGCCTCCGGAGCTGGGAGGCCCCATGGACACGACCTCATAGTCCCGGTAGCGGCCCCGAACGGGAGGACGGATCCGGGCGACGTAGTTGGCCAGGTCCTCCCGCGTCATGAGCCCGCCATGAGCCTCCATGTCCCGCTCGATCAGCTCGGCGACCTCGCCCAAGTAGAAGGCCTCGGCGCCGTCCCGGGCAATGGCCTCCAGCGTGCGCGCCAGGTCGGGCTGAGTGAAGGTCCGGCCGGACGCAGGGGGACTTCCTCCCGGCAAGAAGATGCGGCGGGTCTCATCGAATCGCTCCAGGAGGGGAGCGGCCGACTCCAGCGATCGGGCGAAGTGCTCTTCCACCACGAAGCCGTTTCGGGCCAGATCGATGGCCGGCTCCAGCAACCGGCCCCAGGGAAGCGTTCCGAAACGGCTCCAGGCCAAGTGGAGTCCGGCCACGGACCCCGGAACTCCCGACGCCAGGTAACCGACGGTGGACAACTCCGGAACCACCTCTCCCGCAGCGTCCAGATACATGTCGCGGCCGGCGCCGCCGGGGGCCATCTCACGATAGTCCACGCTGATCTCCCGGCCGGTTTCGGCGTCGTGATAGAGGAGGAACCCCCCGCCCCCCACGTTGCCGGCGATGGGGTGCGCCACGGCGAGCGCGAAGCTCACGGTGACTGCGGCGTCGATGGCGTTCCCGCCCTCCCGCATGACGTCGACGCCCGCCTGGCTGGCCAGCGGGTTGGAGCTGACCACCATCCCCCGGGAGGCGACGGTGGGGCCCGGAGCCGCCACCTCTGGACGGCAGGAGAGGAGACCCGAGACGGCGAAGAGGAGCAAAAGCCAGCCCGGCAGCCGGGGTGTTCTTGCCGCACGGTGGAGGGAAATCATGGTGTGATTCCGGCTATTCGAGGTCGTGTCCAGGAGTCAATGGATCAGGGTTTCGGGCGTCAGGTGGCCTAGGAGCCTGCGCGGCAGAAATTGATCTGCTGCGAAAGCGTATAATCGGTCCATATTTCCCCGATTTCTCGGCGAATAGAACAACTATGCGCCTCTAAATCGTGAAAATCTGGCCTCGCTTCTCCACTTTCTCGCTACGATCACTTCTACCGCGCAGACTCCTAGCCCTGTCCGGAAGAAAGTTCCAGGTTCACCACCTGGTTCAGGGAGCCGGACCGAAAGCTCTGCAAATCCAGCGTGACGTACCGGTACCCCAGGGAGCGGAGCTTGCGGTTGATGTCGTCGAAAAGATCCGGGTCCATCAGCTTGTGGCGCTCCGCCCGGTCGACCTCGATCCGGGCCAGTTCCTCGTGATGCCGCACCCGGAAGCTGATCACCCCCAGGCTCCGGATGTAGGCTTCGGCCGCATCGACCTGTTGCAGCTTCTCCTCGGTGATGGCGACGCCGTAGGGAAAGCGGGAGGAGAGGCAGGGCATGGCCGGAAGGTCCCAGGTGGGGAGCCCCCGTTTGAGCGACAGCGACCGGATCTCGTCCTTGCTCAGCTTCACGTTGATGAAGGGACTCAGGACGCCCTGCTCCCGGGAGGCGCGCCGGCCGGGCCGGTAGTCCCCGATGTCGTCCATGTTCGAGCCGTCCAGAATCGCTTCCGCATCCCATTCCCGAATCAGCCGCTTCAGGTGAACGTAGAGTTCGTCCTTGCAGAAATAGCATCGATTGGTCGGATTCCGGACATAGTCGGGATTGTCCATCTCCTGGGTCTCGACCAGCGTGTGATTCAACCGGTAGCGCCGGGCGAAGTCCAGAGCCAGCCGTCGCTGGTATGCGGAAACGGAGGGCGAAAGGGCCGTGACGGCCCGCGCCTCGCGGCCCAACACCCGGTGGGCGCAGAAGGCCAGGTAACTGCTGTCGACGCCGCCGCTGAAGGCCACGATGACGCGGCGGTACCGCTTGAGGTACTGAAAGAGATTCGTTTCTTTCTCTTCGAGATTCACTGCCGCGATTCTACCACCAGGAGGAGGCGTGAGAAACGAGGAGCGGGTCCGGATGATTTCATGGATTCGGCCGCGGGGCCGGTCCCGGTCGGGAGCCTCCCCATATGTTAGTATGAAAGCAATCCAACCGGCGTCCTCAAGCCTGGGAGAAACCATGAAACCAACGCCTAGGAGTCTGTTGCTGGCCGCTCTCCTCTGTACCATCGGACTGGCGCAAACGGCGGTCCTGGCCGTGAGCCAGGGATCGGACCGCCAATCCCGGCAGATCGAGGAGGAGCGGGATCGGCCCCAGGGCCGGGCCGCCCTGACCGTTGAGGTCGATCAGGTGCGGTTGGACGTCACGGTCCGTGACCGCAAGGGAAACCTGATCCAAGGGCTTCAGCAAGAACACTTCGACGTCTACGAAAACAAGGTGAAGCAGAAGCTCACCCACTTCAGCCCCATCGAAGCTCCCATCACGGCCGTCCTGGTGACCGAATACAGCGCCGTCCTGCCATGGGAGATGCTCTACGAAGCCTGGCTCGGGTCCCGAATCTTCGCGGAGAACATGCGAAAGGATGACTGGATCGCAGTCGTCGCCTACGACCTGAAGCCGGAAATCCTGGTGGACTTCACCCAGGACAAGTTCGAGGTCTACCGGGCCCTCCAGCGCCTCAACTATCCCGGATTCCGGGAGAGCAACCTCTACGACACCGTCTTCGACGTCCTGGATCGAATCGAAGAGGCGGAAGGCAAGACCGCCGTGGTGCTCATCTCTTCCGGCCTGGACACCTTCAGCCGGAAGAACATGGGAGAGGCCCTGGACAAGGTCAAGAGAACCAACGCCGTGATCTATCCGGTCAGCATCGGCCAGAACCTGAGGCTCCGGTACGAAGACCGTTTTTCGAGCACGACGAGGATGGACTTCTACCAGGCCGACGTGGTTCTGAAGGAGATGGCCAAGTACACCGGAGGAGAGGCGTTCTTCCCCCGGTTCACGACTCAGTTCCCCAACATCTTTCTGACCATCGCCAACCTTCTCCGGAACCAGTACTCCCTGGGCTATATCTCGACCAACACCAAGAAGGACGGGAAACTGCGCCGGATCAAGGTGGAAGTGAAGGTGGACATCAACGGGGACGGCAAGATCGACAAGCTCAAGGTCGCCCACCGGAGAGGCTACCTGGGCGAAAAGAAAGACAGGTAGGGGCGCCCCTTGCGGGTGCCCTCTTCCGTGCGGGCGCCCCAATCCCTACTTCTCGCTCCTCACTCCCCGCGGCTCCTCCTGCCGGTCTCCCGCACCGTGTACCGGAATGCTCAACTGCTCCACCACGTTCAGGTTGAAGCCCTCCAGCCCGACGATCTTCTTGGGGTGGTTGGTGAGCACCCGGATGTTGCGCAGGCCCAGATCGGCCAGAATCTGGGCTCCGACTCCATAGTCCCGGAAATTGGCGGGATACTGGATCTCCCCGGTGATCTCCCGCAACAGCCGGTCCTCCTTGTCGGTATACCGGAGATAGACCAGGACTCCCCGGCCCTCGGCCTGGATTATCTCCAGGGCCTTCCGCAGCTCGCGTCCCGAGTCATGCTTCAATCCGGAAAAGACGTCTCCCAACAGCAGTGCGGAGTGGACTCGAACCAGGACCGGTTCATCGGTGTTCACCCTGCCCTTGGTCAGGACCACGTGACGGTTCCCGTCCAGTTCATTCTCATACAGCACCAGTTGGAACCGGCCCTGCTCACCCTCGAAGGGGGTCTCCTGGATGCGTTTGACGAACCGCTCCGTCCGGAGCCTGAATTTCATCAGGTCGACGACCGATACGATCTTGATGCCGTGCCTCGCGGCGAATCGCTGGAGGTCGGGCAACCGCGCCATGGTGCCGTCCTCGTTCATGATCTCGCAGATGACGCCGGCCGGGTCGAGGCCGGCGATCCGGGCCAGGTCCACGGCCGCTTCGGTCTGGCCGGCCCGTTCCAGGACTCCTCCGGGACGGGACCGAAGTGGGAAAACATGCCCCGGCCGGATCAAGTCCTCGGGCCGGGTGCGGGGGTCGATGGCGGTCAGGATGGTGGTGGCCCGGTCCGCGGCCGAGATTCCGGTGGAGACGTTCCGGCGGCCCTCGATGCTGACGCAGAAGGCGGTCTCGTACATCGACTCGTTCCTGGAGACCATGAGAGGGATCTCCAACCGGTCCAGCCGTTCGGGCGTCATGGGCATGCAGATCAGGCCGCGTCCGTGGGTGGCCATGAAGTTGACGCTCTCCGGCGTCACCCGCTCGGCCGCCATCGTCAGGTCGCCTTCGTTTTCGCGGTCCTCCTCGTCCACCACGATGATCATCTTGCCGTCGTAGATGTCCTCGATGGCGCTCTCGATGGAATCCAGGCTCATCTCTGAAGACTACTCCTGTAATTTTTCCCTTACTTCACCGGCGGGAGCCGGCGAAGCCAACGCAGCGAAACCTGGGACCGGGTCTGGAAACTGACCAGTGCGAGACGATACTTGCGCTCCGTATATTCCAGGAGGACGGGATTGTCCGGATCCTTCAACAACACCCATTCGGCGCCCCGGTCATCCTCCGCCCGGATGACGGACACCTCGTGCGGGCGCCGATTCACACTGAGCCGGAAACGATCTTCCTCCAGCAATTCGAGCTTGCGGGGAAAGCGGTTCACCTTGATTCGGGTCCTGCCCCTGGACACGAGCTCTCCATAGGTCTTCCGCGAGAACCAGATCGTCATGACCTTCTTGGACTCTTTCTCCACACCCGGCTCGAAGAGTCCGAAGAGACTGAAACTGGTCCCGTTGAGCACGGAGTTGCGGAAGAGATGGAGGGTCCCCTGATTGGCGAAGGATTCCCACTCCAGGACCACGTCGGGACCGAAACGCGCCAGCCGCAGGATCCACTCCCGTTCCACGGGGCCCGAGTAGCTCTTGTAGATGAGAACCGAGTTGGGCCCCACCTCCAAGGATCCGGCGCCTGCCGCCTTCGAGCTAGCCGGAAAAATCAGCAGGCTGCCCAGTATGGTGACGAACGTGTGTTTCCACATACTTGCTGATCAGATCCGCTTCCAGGTTCACTCGATCCCCGACCGTCATCGTCCCGAAGTTCGTGACCGCCATGGTGTGGGGGATGATTGTGGCCTCAAACCCCTTGGAATTCAACGCCGACAGCGTCAGGCTCACGCCGTTGACGGCGATGCTCCCCTTGAAGGTGCAGTAACGCAACACTTCCGGCGGGGCTTCGATCCGGAAGATCCACGAGTTCCCTTCGGGCTGCTTGGAGACCAGGAGCCCAGGCGCGTCCACATGTCCCTGCACCAGGTGACCTCCCAGGAAATCGGAAAGCTTCGCCGCCGGCTCCAGGTTCAGAGGATCTCCGACCCGTTTGTCCGAAAGATTGGTGCGGAGCAGGGTCTCGGGCGTCGCCTCAACCTGGAACGCATGTTCCGTCATGCGAAACACGGTGAGGCACACGCCGTCCACGCTGATGCTGTGGCCGATCTCCAACTCGCCGAGGAGTCCGGGGCTGCATTGCAGGGTCAGCCTCGCGCCCCAGGGTCCCATCTCCTGCTCCCTGATCGGGGCCGTCTCCCGTACGATTCCGGTGAACATCCGAATTCTAACCTCGCTTCGCGGCTCGGCGCCTGCCCAGTTTACTACGACGGGGGCTGACACCCTCCCGGCTGGCCGCTCGATTCCCCCGCTTGAGCCGGCGGACCTCCCAATCCGCGAGTTCCCGGTATTGTCCCGGGGCCAGTCGTCCCAGCTTCAAGTGGCCGATGGCCACCCGTCTCAGCTTCATGACCCGGTGGCCGACGGCCTCGAACATGATCCGGAGCTGCCGGTTCCTGCCCTGCACCAGTACCACCTCGTACCAGGGATTTTTCCCCGGCTCCAGCAACCGGATGCGGTGGACAGCCATCCGTTTGCCGCCGGAACGAATGCCGCGCTGGAGGCACCGAAGCGCGGCCGGCGAGGGGCGCCGCGCCACCTTGACGTGGTAGACCTTTTCCAGCCCGCCGGCTCGGGTGACGGTTCGGACCAGGTCGCCGTCGTTGGTGAGCAGCATCAGGCCCTCGCTCTGAAAGTCCAGCCGGCCCGCGGGAACCAACCGGACCCGGGAGGGGACGAGCTTGGTGACGACGGGCCGGCCGCGAGGATCGGAGACGGCGCTCAGGACGCGCCGCGGCTTGTTCACGATGTAGTATTCGGTCTTCTCCGGACGGAGCAGGACACCGTCGATCCGCACCTCGTCCCGGACCGGATCCGCCCGGGTTCCCAGCCGGTCGACGACTCTCCCGTTGACCGTGACCCGGCCCTGGAGGATGAGCTCCTCCGACTTCCGCCGGGAAGCCAAGCCGGCATGGGCCATGATCTTCTGCAATCGCCACATCGTTCTCAATGAATCTTAAGCACGAGGAGGGGGTAGGAGGGGGGACTTTCCTGTCCCCCCGTCTCCTTGTCCCCTCCTCTTTCTCCCGTTCACCGCCTACCCCGCTCTCCCACGGGAGTCCGGCGGTTGGAAACCGCCGCTCCTCCCGGCGGGGAATATCCTAACTGGAAAGAATCTCCTCGAACTCTGCGAGAGTCGGAAGCTCGCTCAGGTCGTTGAGGCCGAAGTGGACCAGGAACTGCCGTCCGATGCCGTAGAGGATCGGCCGCCCCACCGTCTTCTTGCGGCCCTGAGCCTCGATGAGCTTCTTCTCCAGCAGGGTCCGAATCGTCGAGGTTCCCTTCACGCCCCGGATCTCGGCGATCTCGGGCAACGTCACCGGCTGCTTGTAGGCAATGACCGCCAGCGTCTCCAGTGCGGCCAGGGAGAGCCGGGCCGAAGGCCGGCTCTTCAGATACCGCCGGATGGTCTCGTGGTGCCGGGCATGACTGTTCATCCGGTAGCCTCCCGCGACCTGCCGGACCTCCACCGAATCCTGGACCGTGTTGAACTCTTCCGCCACCTCCTTAACAAGCCGGGAAAGGTCCTGGGAGGAAGTCTCCGGAAAGACCTGGTGGAGTTGAGAAATGGAAACCGGCTCCTTGGCGACGAAGAGAACCGCCAGGATCTGCGAAGCGAGCGGGTCCTTCAACATGCCACGATTCGAATGTCCTGAAAGGCGCCTTTCTGGAGGAGGCGGACCTCGCCCAGACGGACCAGTTCCAGGAGCGCCATGAGAGCGACCACCAGGTGGCGCCTGGAGATGCCCCGCTTGAAGAACAGGGAAAAGAAGAATTCGCCCTCCACTTGAAGGAGCCGGCGAATCTCGTAGATCTTGCCTTCCAGCGTTACGTCGTCCCGATCGATCTCCACCAGAATCCGATCCTTGTACCGGTTCACGATCCGGTGGAACGCCCGGACCACGTCGAAGAGGTCGACCACGACCATCTCCTTCTCTTCCTCCTCGAACTCGTTGGTTCCCCGAGTCCAGGACGACTGCTCCATGATCTCTTTTTCGTGGAGCAGGTGGGCCGCCTTCTTGAACTGCTCGTATTGGAGCAGATCCCGGACCAGTTCCTCCCTGGGGTCTTCCTCCGGTTCCGGCTCGGACAAGTCGTCCTCGGGGAGGAGCATTTTGGACTTGATGTGGATCAGCGTGGCCGCCATCACCAGGTATTCACCGGCCACGGTCATGTTCAGATCCCGCATCAACTGCAGGTAGTCGAGGTATTGCCGGGTCACCCGGGCGATGGGGATGTCGCGGACGTCCAGTTCCTGGGTCCGGATCAGGTGGAGCAGCAGGTCCAGCGGGCCCTCGAAGACATCGAGCTGAACCTGGCAAGTCTCCGTCTCGGTCACCATTGCGAACGCCGGTCGTAATTTATATTCATGGCCTGACGCACCTCCCCCAAGGTCTCCCGGGCGCGCCCCCGAACCCGCCGGCTGCCCTCCACCAGGATCTCCTTCACGCTCTCCCGGTCTTTCTCCAATTCGACCCGCTTCTGGTGCAAAGGCTCCACGACCGGGAGCATTCCTTCGAGCAGCCGGCGCTTGCAGTCGATGCAGCCGATCTTCGCCGTCCGGCAACCCTGCGCCGCCCAGGCCTGCCCCTCCGGCGGCGTGAAGACCTTGTGGTGGTCGAAGACGGGACACACCTCCGGGTCACCCGGGTCGGTCCGGCGCACCCGCGCCGGGTCGGTGACCATGGTCATCACCTTGCGGTGGATCTTGCCCGGGTCTTCCGACAACTGGATCACGTTGCCGTAGCTCTTGCTCATCTTCCGGCCATCGGTGCCCGGCAGCCGCGGCGTGGTGGTGAGCTTGGCCTGGGGCTCGGGAAAGACGCGTCCGAAGAAATGGTTGAAGCGCCGGGCGATCTCCCGCACCAACTCCAGGTGGGACACCTGGTCCTCGCCCACGGGCACGACTTCTCCTTTGTAGATCATGATGTCGGCCGCCTGCAGAACCGGGTAACCCAGGAAGCCGTAGTTGGAGAGATCCTTCTCCCGCAACTGCATGACCTGCTCCTTGTAGGTGGGGACCCGCTCCAGCCAGGGCACGGGAACCACCATGGACAAGAGCAGATGGAGCTCGGCATGCTCCGGCACCAGGGACTGGATCATCAGGACCGACTTTTCAGGATCGAGCCCGGCCGCGATCCAGTCGATGGCAATCTCGATCACGTTGTCCTGCACCGCGCGGGTGTCCTGGTACTCGGAGGTCAACGCGTGCCAATCCACGATCCCGTAGATGCAATCGTACTCCTCCTGCATCCCGACCCAGTTGTCCAGGGCGCCGATGAGGTGTCCCAGGTGCAACCGGCCCGTCGGCCTCATTCCGCTGAAAACCCGCTTCTTGGTCACGATTCCGGTCTCCCAGTCAACCTGCCCGGACTCCCTATTGCCGCGGCCGCCGTCCCCATTCGAATGCGCCGCCCATGATTTACCAGATCCCCCCGTCTCGCAACCGGAGGAGGGGCGATTTCCAATCGCCCACCAGGAAGGGCGATTTCTAGTCGCCCTGTCTTTGCCTACCTATATAGCGGGCAAGTGTAAAGGGGAGACTGCCGTCCCTACCCCCCTGCTCCGCGGCAGGGATGCCGCCGCTCCTTCGGCGACAGGAGAGTCGCCGCTCCACTATAATGGCCCCCCGTGAGCGGCCTCCTCTTCAACACCGCCTTTGCATTTTACGTGGCCGGACTCGGCTTCAGCACTCTCGTCTTCTTCTCCAACAAGACGACCCTCTTCCGGCTTGCGGTCATTACGGTGGGAATCGGCTTCGGGCTGCACTCCGGATTCCTCATCGCATCCGCCGTGGAGACGGCACATTTCCCGCTCACCGGTCTTCGCGATTCCCTGGCGTTTTTCGCCTGGACCGTCTCCCTTTGCTTTTTCGTTTCCTACGTCCGGTACCGGATCCGGGCCCTGAGCACTTTCCTGCTGCCGGCGGTGGCGGCGCTGATGCTGGGAACGGTCTTTCTGAAGGCCTCTCCCATCAAGCCAATGCTGAGCAGCGCCTGGCTCTACGTGCATACCCCGCTCATGTTCCTGGCCTACGGCATGTTTCTGGTCACTTTCGTGGCGGGCGTCCTCTACGTATTCGAGGAGCGGGAGCTCAAAAACAAGAAACCCAAGACCTTCTACTACCAACTCCCTTCCCTGACCACGCTGGACGACCTGTTCCTGAAATTCCTGGTGGCCGGATTCTGCTTCATGACCGCCGGGCTCCTGACGGGGATCGTCTGGGCCGAGCAGGACTGGGTCAACGGATGGCACAAGGATCCCAAGGTCGTTTCGGCCATGGTCACCTGGTGCATCTATCTGGCTCTGATCTACCTGCGGCTGACGGCGGGCTGGCGGGGAAAGAGAGCCGCGGTGGTGAGCATGGCCGGATTCCTGTGGGTGCTGTTCACCTATCTGGGCGCCAGCTACTTTGGAGGCCTTCACCAGTTCTAGTCCCTCCACATTCGGAGTGGAGAGGCCTCGACCATGCATCCTGTCCTAGTCGGATTGAGCCACAAGACGGCTCCCATCGAGATTCGGGAACGCGTCGCCTTCCGCGAGGAAGCGGTCACGTCCGCCCTGGCGGCGTTGCGCCGGGACTACCAGATTCGGGAGAGCATGATCCTGTCGACCTGCAACCGGGTCGAGATCCTGGCCCAGGGTAGAGACGACGAAGAGGCCATCGCCGGTATCAAGGACTTCCTTTACCGCTACCACTCGCTGGAGCCCGATTCGCTCGAGCAATACCTGTACGCCCTGCGCGAACGGGATGCCGTGGTACACGTTTTCCGGGTGGCCAGCAGCCTCGACTCCATGGTTCCCGGAGAAGCCCAGATCCTGGGACAGTTGAAACAGGCGTACGCCGTTTCGGGGCAGTCGGGAGCCGCGGGAACGGCGCTGAAGGCCCTCCTTCCGTCCGCGTTCCGGGTCGCCAAACGGGTCCGGACCGATACCGGAATCTCCCAATCCGCGGTTTCGGTCAGCTCGGTGGCGGTGGAGCTGGCCCGAAAGATCTTCGGGAGTCTCAAGGGCAAGTCGGTTCTGCTGCTGGGCGCGGGCAAGATGGCCGAACTGGCCACCCGCAGCCTGGTCCGCTCCGGGATCTCCCGGGTCTTCGTCGCCAGCCGGACGGAGGCGCGATCCCAACAACTGGCCTCCCTGTTCGGCGCCACGTCGATTCCCATGGCCGACCTGGAAGAGCGCCTTCCCGAGTCGGACATCCTGCTGGTCTCCACCAGTTCCGACTCCTACATCCTGGGTCCCGAGACCGTCAACGACGCGGTCCACCGGCGCAAATACGCACCCCTGTTCATCATCGACATCGCGGTCCCCAGAAACGTGAACCCCCGGGTGAACCAGATCGAAAACGTCTTCCTCTACGACATCGACGACCTGCAGACTGTGATCGGCGCCAATTTGCGGGAACGCCGGCGCGAAGCCGAGCTGGCCGAGGAGATCGTCCGGCAGGAATCCGAGCGCCACATGCAGCGCATCGCTTCCATGAGCCTGGGACCGCTCATCGCCGGCCTGAGGGGCCGCCTCGAAGAAATCTGCCTGGCTCAACTGGAACCGGGCCGCCAGGGAATGAACGACACCGATTCCACCCGGATGGAACAGATTCTCCGCAAGACGGCGCGCCGCATCGCGCACCCCATCATCATGGAGATCAAGTCACCGGCCCAGGACCCGCAGCGGCGATTGCACAACATCCAGATGATCAAGCAGGCCTTCGATCTGGACAAAGGGGAATGAGACGGATCCGGGTGGGGTCGCGGGGAAGCCCCCTGGCGTTGCGGCAGGCCGAGATCGTCTGCCACGAGTTGGAGCGGCGCCATCCCGATATCCAAACCGGGGTCCGGGTGATCCGAACCAGCGGAGACCAGCCGCGGCCCGAACCGCAGTTCGCGGGGCTCTCGGTGAAACGGATGTTCGTCAAGGAGATCGAGGACGCCCTCCTGCAGGAGGAGATCGACCTGGCGATCCACAGCCTCAAGGACCTGCCCTCCGAGTTGCCCCCCGGGCTCTGCCTGGCCGCCATCCCCCAGCGCGAGGACCCGCGCGACGCCCTGGTCTCGCTGCTTGAGACGAGAAGTCCCCAGGAGATCCCCCGAAACGGCCGGATCGGCACCAGTTCCCTGAGACGCACCGTCCAGTTGCGGCTTCTTCGTCCCGACCTGGAGATCCTCCCTCTTCGAGGGAACGTGGGGACGCGAATCCGGAAGATGGAAGAGCAGCGCCTGGACGGGATCGTCCTGGCGGCCGCCGGCCTCAAGAGACTCGGCCTGGAAGACCGGATCGCATTCACCTTCTCCCAGGACCAGATGCTGTCCGCCATCGGACAGGGCGCCCTGGCCGTGGAATGCCGTTGCGGCGACCGGCAGACCCGGGAGCTGCTGGCTGCCATCGACCATCCTCCGACCCGAATCTGCACCGACGCCGAACGGAGGTTCCTGGAGCGGATGGGCGGAGGCTGCCAGGTTCCCATGGGGGCTCATGCCTCGCTCACGTCCGACGGCGGCGAATTTCAGGCCATTCTGGCCAGCCCTTACCGGCCGATAAGCCTCCGCCACCACGTCCACGGACCCGAACGGGAGCTTCCGCAGATGGCCCTCGACGCCGCCGAGTCGATCCTCTCCCGGGGAGGCGGCGAAATCCTTCGGGAACTGGAGGAAAGGGGTCCGGTATGAGCGGTCCGCTGGAAGGACGGAGAATCCTGGTGACCCGGAGCCGCGCGCAAGTGGGCGAGTTCTCCCGGCTTCTGCGCGAAGCGGGCGCTGACGTCGTGGAGATCCCGGCCATCGAGATCGTGCCCCGGCCCAACCGGGAGCTGGATCCTTGCATCGCCAGGGCCCACCGCTTCGACTGGCTCTTCTTCACCAGCGTCAACGGCGCCGAGATCTTCCTCTCGCGGGCTCGGGAGCTGGACTCGCCCTTGTCCGGGAAGGACGAACCATCCCCCCGAATCTGCGCCATCGGACCAGCCACGGCCCGGCGAGTGCAACGGTTTGGCCGGGAGGTTCACCTGGTGCCGGCGCGTTACCAGGCGGAGGGTGTCCTGGAGGCGTTTCTGGAACTTCACTCGAACCAAATCGAGGACTTGAGCATACTGATTCCGAGAGCCAGCCAGGCCCGCTCCCTGCTGCCCCGGGAGTTGAGCCGCTACGGCGCCCGGGTGGAAGTGGTTCCCGTCTACGACACGGTGGTTCCGGAGGAGAGTCGATTGGCCCTCAAGCAGGCCCTCGACACGGGCACACCCGATCTCATTACCTTCACGAGCTCCTCCACAGTACGCCACCTGATGAAGCTGGCGACAGATCCGGACGCCGTTCGATCCGTTCCCTGCGCCGCCATAGGCCCCATCACGGCCGCAACGGCCCGCGATTATGGATTCCAAGTAGCCGTCGAATCCCGGGAATCCACCATCCCGGGGCTGTTCGGCGCTATCTGTGGATACTGCGATCGGAAGGCTGACTGGAGCAGAATCTGAAGAATTTCACGTCGAGGATCCTCCGATAAGGCTCCCCCAAGGCTAACCGTAGCCGATTCTCTACGACAATTTGCGCGGACTGGTAAACTTCGAGAAACGTTGGAAACTGGGCCGGCGCCCGAAGGAGATTCGTCATGCAGACGGAGGTGGTGCAACGGCGCGTTTCAACTCAAGAGGAACCCTCGACGACATCGTCCGATCTGACCGACGAGGCTCGTTTGCGCACGGCGAGGCGCGCTTTTCGCCGATTCCACGCACAGTGCTTCTGGTACCTGCGCGCTGATCTGGAAATCACGCTTGCAGACCTCCCCATGATTGTCGATGGCCTGAGAAAGAACGGTGGCCATTCCGGATTTCTGCTCGCCGCGAAGCTGTGCCGCTAACCTCTGCGCAAGCCGAAATTCTGCGCCAGATCGCCTCGAATCGCAGCCCGGAAAGCGACGTTGCCGACGCTACGGTCCTCCATCGAGACGCCAATTCGCCACGATTCTCAGACGACATCGATCTGTTCCGCGGTGTGGAAGACAGCATCGCCCAGAGTGCGGCGGCGGATGCTCAATCGCTTCGGCATGCCGGATACGTGATCTCATGGGTACTGCGAACCCCAACATTCCATCGAGCTCTTGTGGAAATCGCGGATCAGCAGTTGAAAATGGAATGGGCCTACGACAGCGCGTTCCGCTTTTTTCCGGTCCAAAAAGACGACCTCTGCGGCTATCGCCTCCATGACGCCGACGCTGCGACCAACAAGGTTCTGGCCCTGGCAGGACGCAGTGAAATTCGCGACTTCGTGGATGTGTTGCACCAGCACGATACGTATCTTTCGCTTGGCGCTCTGGTATGGGCGGCCAGCGGCAAAGACCCCGGCTTAACGCCGGAGTTCCTGTTGGACCAAATGGGACGACACGTCGCCTACCGGAAGACGGATCTCGATCGTCTCAGTTTGAGGAAACCGCTTGATCTCAGGAGACTGAAGCGGCGCTGGATCGCGGCGGTGGATTCGGCGACAACGACCGTGAGCGAACTCCCTCCTGAAGAGGTGGGCTGCCTCTATCTCGGACCGGATCTACAGCCTCGGACGCCGGATCCGGCTTCGCCCGACTTTCCCCGGCTGACACGCCACTACGGGCGCGTTCGAGGGGCTTGGCCGACCATTTCGCCTTACCTGGGGTGATGGCTCGCTTCTACGGCAAGAGGGCACCCACAAGGGGAGCCCCTACGGACCTATCGCTGTTGCCGCCGTGGCCCGCAAGGGCGACATCGTCCTGGCGGGTGACTATACGGATTTCCGGTATTTCCTGGCGTGATCCCCGCCGCCCCAAGGATTGCGGCTGGACCGGTTCCGACCGACAAACCCGCTCCACCTACCTCCTGAACCGGACGTTCAGGGTCAGCTCGCTGGTGACGATCTCTCCCTTGGAGATGGCCGGCAGGAAGCGCCACGAGTTGCGGACCGTGTCGAGGGCCATCTGATCCAGCTTCTCGTCGACGCCCTCCACCACTTCAAGATCGTAGACGCCTCCCCAGGGACTGATCATGACGCTGACGACCACCACCACCGGATCCTCCAGGTGGGCGGCGTCGCTCGGCAGTTGCGGTTCGGAACCCTCCGCGAGAACGGTGGGAATGACCTCCGAGTCGGGAAAGTAGCCGCGGAGCCGGGCGTCGATGTCCGAGGCCTTGTGGAGAATGCCATACCCGCGGGTGAAACCCACGTCCCGCACCATGGCGGCCGAATTGGCCGCCTTCAGGTCCAACTCGGTCACCATGGAGGCCAACTGGTCGAATTGTTCCTCGTTCAGGGGCTCCAGCTCCAGAATGCGTCCGCCCACCTTGAGGTAGCACCTTTCCGGTGGCGTGGCGAATTGATACCGCCCCGCGATGTTGTATCCCAGGAAGGAGTGGGGCTTGATCAGGCCGCTCACCTGATAGACCTCTCTCGGGCTGGGCGGATCCTCCCGGACGATCAGGTGTCCCCGGCCGGTTCGCTCCTCCGCGTCCACCAGCACCAACTCGTAAGCGCGCACCGCTTCGAAGCTGTCTCCCAAGTTGATGAAATTTAGGATCGCCATCCCGGGGTCCAGCAACTCCACCGTCACGACACGTTGATCGGACAGATAGAGAAAGTACGGGGACTCCTCCGCAACGGCGGAACCTCCGGAGAGGATCCAGACCATCAGTCCCAGAAACATTCCCGGCCTCTTCCACATATGCCAGCACTCCACGATCCGGAATTCTAACCGGTCTCCAATTCTCGCTGCCGCTGAACCCAATACGCGGCCCCCTCGTCTAGATAGATGAAATCAGGAAGACGAAAGGTTGAGACAAATCTCAGGCGCGCCAATTCCACTCCTCTTCGTCACCCTGCTTCTGACTCCCGCCTCCCGGGCTTCCGAATCCACCGACGAGCAACTGCTGTCGGTGGCGCCAGGGGGAACGCTCCAGGTCCACAACGACTTCGGGAGAACGTTCATCCGGGGTTGGGACGGCGACCGGGTGAAGCTCCGGTTTCGGAAGCTGGCTTCCGATCCGAATCGTCTGGACAAGATCACCCTCAAGACCCGGGAAGGCCCCAAGCAGACGCAGATCTCGGTTCGATTCGACGATCACGTGTCCGAATCCGCCTACCTGGAGATTCATGCTCCACGCTCGCTCGGCATCCTGGTGTGGGGAACCCATAGTGCCATCGAACTCCACGGGTTGGAAGGTCCGGTGCAGGCCTGGACCCTCTCCGGACTGCTGACCTCGGAGGACGTGACCTCTTCCGTATCTCTTCGCACCCAGAGCGGCGACATCCTCTTCCGGACCGGGACCCAACCCCGCGGCGACATCCGCCTGGAGTCGTTCGGGGGAAAAATCACCTGTCAACTGAGCCCGGATCTGGACCTCCGTGGATGGATCCGAGCCGGCGGCACCCTCTCCTGGAACGGGGAACTGGAATTGCAGAACGGATCCCTGCAGAGGAACCTCGGGGCCGGGGGGCCGCTGCTCTACGCCAGCAGCCTCAGCGGCAACGTGCTCTGCAAGATCTTCCGGCCCGACGGCTTTCGAAAACCGCCGAAGAGAGTGGACCGGGTGCCGGTCGAACGATTGCTTCCCCCGGCCGGGGTCCAACCCATTTCCCATGTGCCGGAGGCGAATCAGGATCGAGACGTTCCGCCGCCGGTTGCGGAGAACCCTCGATCCGACGATTTGGAAGAGTCTGAGGGACCCGGCGATCCGGTGCGTACTCAAGAATCGGCTGCGGGCTCCGGATACTCTCTCAAGGTCCTGGTGAACTGGGTCTACCTGAACGTCTCCGTTCGGGACCCGCGGAACAACCGGAGCGTCTCGAACCTGACGCAGGACGACTTCCTGGTCTACGAGGACGACGTGCTCCAGAACATCGAGAAGTTCGAACCCGCCGAGGCGCCGTTCCGGGTGCTCCTGCTCTTGGACGTGAGCGGAAGCACGCGGCCCCATCTGGACCTGCTCCAACGAGCATCGGCCGACTTCTCCCGGGAGATCAAGTCCAACGACCAGATCGCGGTGGCCACCTTCAATTCCCGCAGT
>JAJDTT010000260.1 GCA_022827025.1 Acidobacteriota bacterium | reverse complement strand
ATGGAATTCGTCCGGGACTACACCATGATCGCGGATTCATTCCGCAGGGCCGGACTCAACGACCAGGCGGCCATCTACTATCAGCACCAGCTCCTGGAGCAGGGCCACGACACGGCCCAGTCGTGGAACAGCCTCGGGCTTCTCTATGAACAGGAGGGGAAGTTGGACCAGGCGCGTGAGGCCTACGAAAAGGCCATCCGTCTGGATCCCGGCTACGCGGACGGCCACAACAACCTCGGCGCGATGCACTTGAAGGCGGGGGAGATCGACAAGGCCGTCCGCTCGTTCCGGAAGGCCCATGAGAGCGACGTCCAGGCTCCTCAACCCCTGGTCAACCTCGGCAACGCCTATCTCCAGGTGAAGCGCTTTCAGGATGCGGTCTCGGCATTTGGCAAGGCGTTGCAGGTGGGGCCGGATTCCGCCGAGATCCACCACAACCTGGGCTATGCATTCCTGGAGTCAGGCCGGCTCGACGACGCTTTGGCGTCGTTCGACAGCGCGCTTCGGCTGCGGCCCCGATACGCCAGCGCTCAGAACAACAAGGGGACGGTCTTCTTGCGGAAGGGCAGGTTCGAAGAGGCGGGACGTGCGTTCGCGGAGGCGGTCCGGATCGACTCCGAGTTCAGGCCCGCCTATATCAACCTCGCCATGACGCGCCTTCGGGCAAACGAAATAGGAAAAGCCGAGGATGTGCTCCGCCGGCTGCTCAAGATGAATCCGGACGATGCCATGGCCCTGGACCTGTTGGCCCGGATCGAGCAGGTGAAGTCCTCGGCGCGGTAACGGCGAGGCCGGCGTAGACGATCAAAACAGGAGGACGGTTCCTAACGGGATGCGTCGTGGGTCTCGAACTCGGCCGGCATGGTGATCTCCAGGACCTTCCAGTCGTCGGAGTATTCCAGCACCTCGTGCTTGATCCCGGGCGGCTGGTACCAGGCGTCGCCCGCCTCCACGCGGACCTCGCCGATGTCTTCGAAGTAGAGCAGCGCCCAGCCCCGGATCAGGTAGACCATCTGAAATTCCAGGTCGTGGGAGTGGTAACCCATGGGGCCGTCGCAGGGTTGCTCGGCCCGAATGACGTGCGCCAGCACCCGGCCTTCGGTGGCCTCCTTGATCCCCAGGTCCCGGTAGGCGAAGTAGGGCCGCAGGTCCTTGCCCCAATGGGCATCCTTGGCATGGGCCGCAAATGATCGGGTCCGCTTGTCAGTCATCGAACGAGTCCTTTTTTCTGTGTTGTCAGCAAATTCTACGGCGTACGGGTGGTGGCCGCAAGTTCTTGAAATGACCCGCAGTAAGCTGAAATGGACCATCCAATAGTCCATATTTGAGCATGCCGATGCGGATTTCCGTCACCGAAGCGAAAGAACAATTGACCGATCTTGTCCGCCGTGCGGAGGCAGGCGACGAAGTAGTGCTTACCCGTCATGGCCATGCGACAGTCATGCTGGTGCCGGTGCAGAGACGCCCCAACGCCACGGAGCGGCGCAAGGTGATTGCGGCGATACAGGCCGCCGTTGCGAGTAAACGCACCTATGGCGCCAGTGCAGCCCGCAGTCAGGATTTTCTCTATGACGAGAACGGCCTGCCGAAATGATCGCAGCACTCCTGTTCTGGCCTCCCGGTCTCGACACGATCAGGTCGAACCCATATGAGTGTCGAGGCCCACTCGTTCCGCACGGCCGCCGGCCGCCGACCGGTAGGCGGCCTCCAGCAGCTCGATGGTCCGTGCGGAGATCTCTCCCGGCGACCAGTTCTCCCGGCTCCGGCCCAGGATCAGGTCGATGAACCGATTGGGCGGGCCGTCGCAGGCGTAGTCCCCCTCGCCCGGCTCGACCTCCAGCTCGAAACTGTCGCCGTCGTCGCGGTGGATGGTCAGGTGTTCATGAAAAAGATCCAGACTCAGCTCCCCCTCGCTGCCGTAGATGCGGATGTCCATCTCGTGCTTGGGCTTGCTGGAGGGCTGGGTGCCGGCGGCTGAAATGGTCCCGATGGAGCCGTTGTCGAACTTGGCCACGATGGCGTCGTACATCTCGACCGGGGCGCCGGCTCCGCTCATGTAGGCGAAGACCTCGCTGCCGCGCAGGCCGGTGAGCCAGAACAGCAGCGCCACGCTGTGAGACAACTGGGAGTAACCCTGCCCGCCGCCGGCGAGATCGGGATCACTGTAGAAGGTCTCCGGGTCGGGAATGCCGTCCATGGGATAGGGCCATTTGTGTCCCATGTAGAGCGCCCGCAGGGCTGATCCCATGTGACACACCATGTACTCGACTTCGCCGACCGCGCCCTGATCCATCTTCTCCTTGGCAACGGCGACCATGCGGACGTAGTGCCAGCCGGTGGGGATGGAGAGCACCAACCCGTTCGCATCTGCCGTCTCCACCAGGTCCCAGGCCTCGGCGGCCCGCAGCGCCATGGGCTTCTCCACCAGGACATGACGGCCCGACTCCAGGCTGGCCTTGGATTGCTCGTAGTGGAATCCGTGCGGCGAGGCGATCACCACCGCGTCGATGGGCTGTTCCAGCAGCTCACGGTAGTCGGCCGTGGCATAGGGAAAGCCGAACTTCTCCACCGCAAGATCCCGCGATTCCTTCGTGGGCGTGGCGACCCCCGCCAACACCACGTCGCCTCGGGCCTGCAAAACCGGCATGTGATTGGTCTGCGCCCAGTTTCCCGCCCCGATGAATCCCACTCGGACCTTCTGAGTCGTCTCTGGTGCCATGATCGTGCCCCCCGGAGGGGCGATTTCCTAATCGCCCATTCTTAATACGCCTATTCTCGATAATCCTGTCGGAAGTCGGCGGTTAGGAAACCGCCGCTCCTCTCACGGCGGAGGACGACCGGCCGAAGTCCCGGAATCTCCTCCTGCGCCGGGAAATAGGGTCCCTTGAACTCCCTGAACCGCACGTGGCGCAAGACCGCCGGCGTCGGTCCCGGCGTATCCAGCACCAGCGCCTCCGTGAACTTACCCTCATAGCCGACGCGGTAGTTCATGGGATTCTTGACCACGATGAACTTGGCGTTTCGCGTGTCCATGCCCACGGACCGGTATTGCTCGTCGGCCCAATCATAGGTGGGGTACGTGCAGATCAGCACCTCCACCGATCCGATCCTGAGCCGCGCCGAAGGACCCATGTCGGCGACCTGACCTCCCCAAATGCCACCCGAATAGACGAATTTCCCGTCGGTCAGCCGCTCCACCCGTCCGGTCACCGTCATGGGCCGTCCCCAGCGCGGATCCACCTTGTGACCCAGAGTCAGGTCGATTTCCGAACCCGCTCCCGCCTGATGGCATCTGGCCGCAGCTTCCGGATCGACGACGGGAACCAGCGCGGGACTCGGCGCATCACTTTCCAACAGAGCCCGCAAGGTAGCCACGCTGTCCCCGGCGGCGCCTCCCCCGACGGAATCCGCGGTCTCCAGCAGCAGGATGGGTCCTCCCTCCATCTCCAGGCCACGGATGATCGCCTCCCGCGGACTCCAGACTCGGGGTTCCAGGTCGAACCTTCGCTCCCAGTACATCTCGGCGATCTGCATCGACAACTCGACGGCCGTGGTGATGTCGCCGTCGGTGATGACCAGGCCGCCGCCCCCCATGCCGGGATGATCGAGATAAGGCTGGACCAGGAAGGTGCTCGTGGACAGCACGCCGGGCCGCTGCTCCATGGCCTTGGCGAAGCGCATCACGTCAGCGAAGGGAGCCGAACCCTCCGTAGAGCCCATGATCCCGCCCACGATGACCGGCACCTTGGCCATGGCCATGGCCGGCCAAACCTTCCCGTCAAGGATATCGAGCAACATCCGGACGCCTCGGACTCCGGTGGAATACGTGTCGCGGTGGGGATAGGTCTCCCAGGCCAGCAGCGCCTCGGTGCCGGCGACCATCTTCTCGCTGACGTGGGCGTGCAGATCGAGCGTCCCGACGATGGGAACCTCCGGTCCCACGACGTGACGCACCGCCTCCACCAGATCCCCTTCCAGGTCGCCGATCTCTTCGACCGCGGCGCCGCCGTGCAAGGGGAGCAGCACGCCGTCCACCGGCAAGGATTCACGCAACCTTCGCAAGAGATCCGTCTTCAGCGAGAGGTAGTATGTTGTGGATCGGATTATGTTGTGGATCGGGTCCAACATATTGAGAACAAACAGGTTCGCACGAGGATTAGCAACATAGTTCTCGTCGTGGTAGAGCCTCTTTTCGGGAGGTTCTCACCATGTTCGAGACAT
>JAJDTT010000182.1 GCA_022827025.1 Acidobacteriota bacterium | reverse complement strand
CCCTTGTGGGTGCCCTGCGGGGTCGCATCGTTCCCCGGCTGAGTCGCCGCTCCACGTCGCCATTCCCGGCGCCCGGAAGGACGCCGGTCCCAGTCGGCGCCTGAAAGACGCCGCTCCGGACGCCGATCCCAGTCGGCGACTAGAAAGTCGCCGCTCCACCCCCCCGGTTCGGTAGTGCCCAAGCAATGGCCGGCGGACGGTGGCGACGTTCGGGGGAGGGCGACCACAAGGGTCGCCCCTACGGGTCGTTCGACAGCGGCAACGCGGTAGGCGCCGCTGATGGACAATCCCCGCCCAGTTTCTCGCGGGATCATGCCGGAGGCCCGCCGGTGGGGGACTTCTTTGAAAAACATGGGGCACCCGGAGGGGGGACATTCTTGTCCCCCCTCTTCGCTGCGTTTGCCTTCGCTGGGCCCCGGTGGGGCCGGAGTTGGGCGGATAGGAGGGGGGACTTTCAGTCCCCCCGTGGGAGTGGGGGTAGGAAAACCCCCACTCCTTTTCTCGCAGGATTTCGCCGGGCCGGGGCCGGTGGGGGAGCTCCTAACGCCATCCTGCGTTGCTCCGTTAAACGCGGGGTTGTGAGTTCAAACTCAACCGTCAAGGGCGCGCACGACTGCCTCGGGGTCGCGGGCGATAACCGTCAACAGGACGCGCGCCGCGCGGTCGGGGACCCGTCGGCCCTGTTCCCAGTCCTGAATCGCACGGGCGTCCAGTCCGAATCGATCGGCGAACTTCTGGCGGCTTAGTTTCATGCGTTTGCGCAGCGCAACAATGTGCTCCGCAGCCGGATCATCGACGATTCGGCAAGGTAACGGCGTTTCGCCACGCACGTGGGCAAGTACCTCTTCCAAAGCCTCTTCCACCTCGCGTCCCACTCGGGTGCGCTGAGTCGTCATCAGTATTTCTCCTCCAGTTCCGCCTCCGATTTTTCATGAACGATCAGGAGGCCATCGGCGTCAATCGCACTTCCTGTTTTGCGGGCCTTCAGAAACGGAGAACCGGTTCCGGAGACACGGAGCAACGTCACGGATCCGGAGAGCGGGATCATGGACACCAGCACGGAAGGGGTTCATCAGTGCTACAACGCGCAGGTGACGGTGCAGGATGAATACGGGCGAGGTCCTCATCAGCACCGGTAATCCGGTCTGCTGGATCTTGCGTCGTTGGCCCCGCCGACTTGCTTGATACTGAAGCCAAGGAGAAGGCAGCCATGCCTACGAAGCATCCGCCACATCCAGGCCGCATTGTCCGGCAGGATTGTATCGATGCCCTGGAACTGACCGTGACCAAGGCAGCCGAACTTCTCAGTGTGACGCGTCAGACCTTGAGCAATCTGGTCAACGAAAAGTCGGGGATTTCTACCGAATTGGCCATCCGCTTGGAGAAGCTTGGATGGTCTACGGCCGACCATTGGATGAGGTTACAGGCCACCTACGATCTCGCCCAAGCACGCCGGACCCAGGACCAGATCTAGGTGGGACGCTACGAGCTGCAACATGCGCCGCCGTTGCCTTGAGCGGTAAGTTCGCCTCAGTGTGGGTCGGGTCACGATTCGACCCAGTGGCGAAACAGCGGCTTCACATTTTCCGGCAGGCCGTCGTAGACGTGCGGGGGCACGGGAGTGACGACGTTGTCCATGATCCCGGTTTCGTCCACCATCCGGGTCCGCTCCACGGAGCCCGGCATCAGGACGTCGAGATTCAGCCACCAGGGCGCGTAACGCACGGCCATGCCCACTCGCGCCTTGTCGCTCACGTTGTGGGAGATGGCGTGCCAGAGCCGGCTGTCGAAAAGGAGGACGCTGCCTGCCTCGCCGGTGGCCCGGATCTCGCTGGGGAACGTCGCCATGGGGTCCACGCCGATGCCGCCGGTGGGGTTGTTGGGGTGGCGGTGGCTGCCGGGCACGATGATGGTGGCTCCCGTCTCCTCGGTGAAGGGGGAGAGCATCCAGAGCGTGGTCAGGTGCTGGACCGCATCGGGGTAGGGGGCGGGGATGTGTCCCGCGTTGAGTTGATTGAAGGGCCAGTCGGCGTGGAGCTTCCCGCGCTGGTTTCCCGGATAGCTGATGTGGGCGGTGGTGAAAGAGATCCGGTAGTGGGGTCCGAAGAGGGCCTCGGCGACCCCCAGTATCCGGGGATCGGCCAGGTAGGGCGCGAACGACTGATCGAAGGCCAGGAGTCCCTTGCGGCTGCCCAGTCCCTGGATGTTCTCTCCGGTACCGTGCCGGGCCACCGTTTCCTGCACGTGTTGGCAGATCCCGCCGACCCGGTCTGCGGGAATGACGTCCTCCAAGACGTAAAAGCCCTGCAGATCCAGGTGCATGAGCGCCTGGCGGATGATTTGTTCCGTGTCTTGTGTCATGGCGATTCATCCTCGTCGTTTTCCAGGTCCAAACCCAGATCATCGGCCACTGCCAGAACCTCGCGCCAGGTGGCCTGTGGAAGGACGATGCCTTCCCGTCTCCGCCTTCGCCGCTCCCTGGCTTCCCGCTCACCCGGAATCCGGATCTCGTCGAACCCGGGAGCCCTGGGGGACGCCTTGATTCGTTCCAGGAATCCCTGCATTTGAGAATGAAAGGTCTCCGGGCGGGCGAAGCTGGCCACGTTGATGACGTTGAGAAAGACGGCATTGCCTCCCCGGATCCGGTCCCAGTCGGTGCAACCGGCGCCGCTCAGGGCTCCGGCGAGAGCTTCCACCGCGAGACCGAGTCCGAATCCCTTGTATCCCACCGGCCCTCCCAGGGGAAGCAGGGAGCCGGGAGGGTCTTCCAGGATCACTCCCGGATCGTTGGTGGGGCGCCCGCGGCTGTCGATGAGCCAGCCGTCGGGAACCGGCTCCCCCAGGTTATGCGCCAGAGCCACCTTTCCGCCGGCGGCGACGGTGGTGGTCATGTCCAGGATCAAGGGAGTTCCGCCCGTGGGCACGCCGACTCCCATGGGATTGGTGGAGAGTCGGGGATCGATCCCGCCGAAAGCTGCGGCCAACCCGCGCTGACCGTGGGCGTTGGCCATCATGATGGCCGCCATGCCCTCGCCGGTGACCATTCTCAGGTAGTCGCTGAGGCGGCCCAGGTGGTTGCAGTGGCGCACACTGACCACGCAGGTGCCCGCTTTCCGCGCCTTCCGGATACCCCGGAGCGTGGCCTCCCGGACCACCACGTGTCCGAATCCCCAGTTCCCGTCCAGGACCAGTGTCGAGGCGGTCTCCCGAATCACCTCCACCTGCGCCCCGGGGACGATCTCACCGCTGGAGATCTTGCCCACGTAGCCCATTAGGGAAAGAGTGCCGTGAGAGTCGTGGCCCGACAGATGGGCGTCGATCCCCAGCGAGGCAACGGTTTCCGCCTCCGAAGGCGTCGCCCCTGCCGCCACCAGGATGCGCTGCAGGATCCGGCTCAGAGCTTCCGGCCGGAATCTAGGCATCGGTTGTCCTCCGGAAGATCCGGCGGAGTCCGCGTGATGAGTTGATCCCTGACCCGGCATAGCCGGAACAGAAATCTCGTCGCGGAGACTTTCCGGACGCCGACTCACCGATTGGCCGCGTGTCGCTCCGGTTTGGACGGAAGAGGGCACCCACAAGGGGCGCCCCTACGATTGATTCTTGGCCCATTTGCACCAGATCTTGGGTATGAGGAACTATCCCGGGACCGAATAATGGGCCAGGGCCTCCCGGTCCAACTCCAGACCGTGACCCGTCCGATCGGGCGCGATGGCGTATCCGTCTTCGAAACGGATCGGCTCCCGGGCCAGGACGTTCCACATCAGGTCGGAGAACTCCATGTAGAGGCATTCGGGAAAACTCACCGCCGCGTGGACCCCGGTCTCCAGTGGAGTATTGCCCAAAGACACGGGAATCCCGTAGTCGCCTGCCAGTCGGGCGGCCGTCCGCGACTCGGAGATGGACGTGTGCACGTTGAGCACGTCCACGGCGGCGGCTTCCAGCAGGCGCCGCTTCCCGGAGAATCCCAGGTACTCCCCGGTGTTGATGCGGGTGAAGGGAATCTCGGAGCAGAGCATCCGGTAACCGTCCAGATCGTGGCGGTCGATGGGGTCCTCCATCCAGTAGATCTCGAACCCCTCGTCGCGGTACCGGTGGAGCCGCAGCAGGGCCTCCTTGGGAGACCAGGCCTCGTTGGCGTCGATCATGAGGTCCGGCTCGGGCCCCATCTCCTGGCGGGCGATACTCATCCGGGCCAGGTCCCATGCCACGTCGGGGTGGCCCACCTTGATCTTCATGGCCTTGAATCCCTGCTCCCGGAACCGGATCAGCTTGGCCCGGAACTCATCGTCCGTCAGGTGGAAGTCGAGCGTGCTCCCGTAGGCCCGAACCCGGGTGCGGGTCCCGCCCAGCAGCCGGTAGAGGGGGAGATCCAGGTGCTTGGACATCAGGTCCCAGAGCGCCGTCTCCACGACGAGACCGAAGGGAGACGCGCCCACGTTGCCCCCCCGGGGCCGCTCGATGCGATTGGCGACGCTGAAGGGGTTCGCTCCCAGGAGGGCAGGCCAAGTCTGGAATTCGAACTGTTCCTTCAGTTCCTTCAGGGCGGCCGTAGGCATCCCCTGCTGGACCTGTAAACCGACTCCCCGCAGGCCGGTGTCGGTCTCCAACTCCAGAATCGTTCCCCGGTGATCCACGAAGCGGACCTGGGAATCGCCGATGGGGTGGGGCAATGGGAGATGGACACTGTGGAGTTCGTACTGTTTCAGCTTCATTTTCAACTTCCTTGAAAGTAGGAGACGATGACACGGACTCCCAGCGAAAACATGACGGTTCCGGCAACGGCGGTGGCCAGCCGGAGCTTCCAACTCATGCGCAGCGGGGGCGGCAGCCGGTAGCGGTCGGCCCAGATCATGGCGAAGCACCAGAGTCCGCAGGCGGCGATTCCGCCGCTGATCACTCCGGTGAAGGTGACGCGGCCCAGGACGTCGCCGGCAATTTCCTTGGGGAGCCAGACCAGCAGCAAGCCTCCCAGAAAGCAGTAGCAAATGGTCACCGTTCGCAGAGACTTGAAGAAAGGCCGCTTTACGAAACGGGGAAAGATGCTGCGCACCCCCTCCGAGATGACACGGGAGTAGACTTCGAAAGCGCCGTAGAGGGTCCCGATGAAGGCCAGGAAGACGCCCACCCGGTAGAGCCACTTGAGCTGGGGATGCAGAGTGGTCAGGAAGGACTCCTGGACGGTGAGGAACTCGCTGCCGTCGGGAATCGCCCGGTTCGGATTCAGCACCATGGATCCCAGGACGGCGAACATGAGGGTCACCAGGATGACGAAGGTGAAGGAGAGGGTGGTGTCCAGCAGTGGCGCCCGGGTCCAGAGGCGCGCCCGCTCGACCACCTCCGAGGCGGAATTCCGCGCCGCCG
This sequence comes from Acidobacteriota bacterium, assembly GCA_022827025.1. Classification (GTDB taxonomy): domain Bacteria; phylum Acidobacteriota; class UBA6911; order RPQK01; family JAJDTT01; genus JAJDTT01. The sequence continues at coordinate 55,715 of JAJDTT010000182.1, read as the reverse complement.
CGGCCAGTTCCCGGGTGCCGGCGACTCGAGCGCCCGCCAAACCCCATTTCTTCTCCCTCAGGAATCCGATGTACCCCACGTAGTCTTGGGAACCTCCTCCCACCGCTCCTATGTAGAGCAAGACCTCCAGCCAGGGACTGCGCCCGGAAAAGGTCTCGGAATATTTCTCCAGGACCCAGGGCTGGTAGTCGCCGACCCGCGGCAGGAAAAGCCCCTGGAGCAGGTCAGGAATGTCGGGTCCCAGGACCACCACGGCCGAAGCGATGCACAGGACCATGACCCCCAGAATCACCGTGGAGAGGCGCTCCACGATGTCGTAGGTGGAGATCAGCGCCAGGATCAGGCAGGCGGTCAGCACCACCGTCGCCCAGACGTTGAGCCAGAATTCCAGATGTTGCCAGGGCCCGATCCCGGGTCCCTCCACGGCCCCTCCCAGGAGCCGGTGAATGAAGGTCGCCAGGATCTCGGGGAGGGCCGAGAATCCCACCAGCATGAGCATGACCGCCGGGACGACGATGAGCAGCGGAAACGCCATGCCCACCACCGGCATGGAGCACCAGGTGGTCATGGGATGCTCTCCGGTCAGGACGATGTGCCGGGAAGCGGTGTAGACCTGAATCCCCTTGAAGATGCCGGCGTAGAGAAAGCACCAGAGCATTCCGTAGCCGAAGATGGCGCCGCTCCGGGAGGCGAAGACCAGCTCGCCGCTGGCGATGGTCACCGAGGCGATGATCACTCCGGGGCCCAGGTAGACCCAGAGCGAGGAGAGGGTGGGACGCTCGAGCAACGACGGTGGGCGTGGATAGACGTGCGGGTTCGACTCGGGCCGATTCACGTCAGCGCCGCTTCCTCAGGTCGAGGCAGGCGATGTGGTGATGGTCCCGGGCGTAGAGCCGTCCACCGGAGAGCGCCGGCGGAGTCCAGGCCCGGTGCTGGAGGATCTTTTTCATGCCTGTCTGCCGGTATCCTTCCGGGGTGGCCTGAGCCATGGCGATGTGGCCCTGCTCCCCCAGGATGATGAGGTGGCCCTGGGCCGCGATCAGGGAACCCTTGCCCACGCTCCGATGCGCCCAGAGGACCTCTCCGTCCGTCAACCTCATGCACTTGAGGACCGAGTTGTCGAACCCGTAGAGGTACTCTCCCACCAGGACGCACCCGTTGTAGTGGTTCTGCATGATCTCCGAGGTCCAGAGGAACTTGGACTTCACGCTGTCGCCCTTCGGGGTCAGGTGCAGGAGGCCGCTTCCGGTTCCCCGTCCCGAAGAGATGAACAGGTACGGATTGGCGAAAATGGGCGTGGCGATGTTCATGTCCGAGGTGGTCCGCCATTCGTGCTTCCAGTGGAGCGTTCCGTCCTGCGGCGACAGGCCCATGATGGCGCGTCCTCCGAAGAAGACGACCTCCCGGATCCCGCCGACCGTGATGGCGATGGGGGAGGAGTAGCTGGCCACCTCGTCCAGCGCCTTCCAGATCACCTCGCCGTTTTCCTTGTTGAATGCCACCACCGACGCGCCCGGGGCCCCCACGTTGACCAGAAGCATATTCCCTTCCACCAACGGCGACGTGGAAACGCCCCAGATCAGGTTTTCCGCACCCATCTCCTCCAGGATCTCCCGTTTCCAGATCACCCTTCCGGAGCGCTTGTCCAGGCAGAGCAGCGTTCCCGTCGCCCCCAGGGCATAGACTCGCGGACCGTCGACGGTGGGCGTCGACCGGGCGCCGTTTCCCCCTTGATGCTCCTTGTACGAATCCGCCGAGAGCTCCTTCCAGAGTTCCAGTCCGGTGCCCGTGTCCAGGCACACGACCCACTCCTGATCGTTCCGGTCGACCATGGTGTAGAGGCGTCCCTGGGAGACGGAGATGGAAGAAAAGCCCTCGCCCCCTTCCACCTTCCAGACCAGTGGCGGACCCGGCTGGGACCACGCGGTGATGATCCCCTGTTCCCGGGAGATCCCGTCGCGGGCCGGTCCGCGCCATTGGGGCCAGTCGGCGGCGGCGAGTTCCAGCGCCGACAGGGGAAGGGCCAGAGGCGCCCAGAACATCAGTGCCAGAAGGACTCTGTTCCTGCTCATCATTTCGTCTCTCCAATGCATTTCTGTCGACCGTGGCCGAGCGTTCAAGATCCGCTTCCCGGAGAATTATGCCGGACCTTGGATCTGCCTTGATGGGATATCGGAGGCTGGCCCTCCAGATAGGTGGTTCCCAGGAATGGGTCCTTGACCGGAAAGAAGGCGATGATCCGAGCCGTGCCGGGCCCGGGATTGGTGAATCCGTGGGGCGTGCGTGCGGGAATGACCACCGTATGTTCGGGACCGACCCGATGGGTTTCGGACCCGACGCGAAACTCCAGGGATCCCTCTTGCACCACGATGAACTCCTCGGCCTCGTGATAGTGGAGCGGCGCCCCCGCCCCGACCCCCACCAGGGACCAGGAAACGCTGCTGCTGGTGGTGCCGTCTCCGTCGCGGGTGATGTCGTAGATCCGGTAGTTGGGTCTCCACGGCTTCTCGGGCAGACTGCGGTGGTCTACTATGGGCATGGGTTTCGGCTCCTTTCGGATGCTGGGATTGTAGCCGACCCGCCGCTGGAAGAGAATCCACCGCATGTCTCCGAATACCGCCGAGAATCTGGTCGATCGCCTGGTGGAGCACGGGGTCCGATATTTGTTCACCCTGTCGGGAAACCAGATCCTCTCTCTTTACGACGCCACCATCGGCCGGGATCTGGAACTGATCCACACCCGCCACGAGGCGGCCGCCGTCCACATGGCCGACGCCTGGGGGCGGTTGCGGGAGACGCCCGGCGTCGCGGTGGTGACGGCGGGACCGGGACACTGCAACGCCATCGGCGCCCTCTATGTGGCGCGCCAGTCCGAGTCGCCCCTGGTCCTGATCAGCGGGCACGCTCCCCTGAGCCAGTTGGGGAAGGGCGCCTTCCAGGAGATGGACCAGGTGGCCATCGCCGAACCGGTGACGAAGGCATCCTGGCGGGTTGATTCCCCGGAATGGGCGGGAGCCGCGCTGGAGCAGGCTCTTGCTCTGGCCGGCTCGGGGAGGCCAGGGCCGGTTCATCTGAGTGTCCCCAGCGATATCCTGTCATCGAAGGCGGTTTTCCCCGAAAACGCCCCCCCACCGGACCCGTGCGAGTCCATCAACAACGACGATGCGGAGCACGTGCTTCGGCTTCTGGCCGGAGCCCGGAGGCCTCTCCTGCTGGCCGGTGCGGCCATGTCCCGGCCGCTCCGGTGGCGGACCGTCATGGAACTCTCCGACGCCTGCGGCGCGCCCGCCTTCAAGATGGAGAGTCCCCGGGGCGTCAACGACCCTCGACTCTACGGCGCATCCCGCCTTTTGGGCCGCGCCGACCTGGTGCTGCTGTTGGGGAAGGAACTGGACTTCGCCCTCCGGTTCGGGGGGCCTCCCTTCGCCGCCGACACCAGGTTCGTCAGCATCGACTCGCATGAGAGCCGAGATCCGGCCCATCCCAGGATGGTGCTCAATCTGCGGGCGGACCCCGCCGCGGCAGCCTCGGAGCTGGCCCGCAGTTCGCAAATCGATGGAGCTTCTTTCGATTCCTGGCGCCGCGCCGTCGAGTCGGCCCGTTCAGGGACGCCGGACGCGTGGGAGCGTTGGCGGTCATCCTCTCAGAGTCCCATGCATCCTCTCCGGGTCTGCGAAGGACTCCGGCCGTTCCTGACGGACGGTGCCGTGGTGGTGAGCGACGGAGGGGAGTTCGGTCAGTGGGCCCAGGCCGGACTCGACTCCCACGTGAACCTGATCAACGGGCCGTCGGGCGCCATCGGCAGCGCCATCCCCATGGCTCTCGCCTGCAAGCTGGCCCGGCCCGGGAAACCGGTCTTCGCACTGCTGGGAGACGGGACCTTCGGATACCACGCCTTGGAATTCGATACTGCCTTGCGTTACGGGCTCCCCATTGTCGCCGTCGTGGGCAACGATGCCCGCTGGAACGCCGAATACCAGCTCCAGTTGGACCACTATGGACCCAAGCGAACTGTAGCCTGCGAGCTCCTCCCGACCCGTTATGACCAAGTGGCCGAGGCTCTGGGCGGCCACGGAGAGTGGGTGTCGGAACCGGAACAGATCGAATCTGCACTGCGACGAGCCCTCGAATCGGGCCTTCCCGCCTGTGTGAACGTCGCCATCGAAGGAGCAAAAGCTCCAACCTTCTGAGTCGTTTTCGACGTTTCCCAGCGTTCTTGACCCCCTCTTCGGGGCCGGGATAGACTGCGCCCGCATGAGTTCCGAATCCCTGCAGGATCAGGCCCGGTCCCGGCGTGAAGAATTGGACGCTCACGTCCGGGCCATGGTCCAGTGGCATTTCGACCCCGAGACGGGGTGCCCCTTCTGGCTCGAGTGGGCCAGCAAGTCGGACTGGGACCCTCGTAAGGAGGTCACGGGCTTGGACGACCTCTCCCGCTTCGGCCTGTTCGACGACGATTGGCTGAGAGGCGGACCGGTTCGGCGCTGGGTCCCCCGCGCCTATTCCCGGGATCCCATCTTCGTCTTCGAGACCGGAGGGACCACCGGAACCCCCAAGAGCCGCGTCAACGTGCGGGACTTCCGGGTGGACTACGAACTCTTCTCGGAGACGCTGCCGCCGGAGCATTTCCCCCTGAATTCCAACTGGCTCATGTTGGGCCCGTCGGGTCCGCGGCGGCTGCGCCTGGCGGTGGAGCACCTGGCCCATTTTCGCGGCGGGATCTGCTTTTGCGTCGACCTGGATCCTCGTTGGGTCATCAAGCTCATCAAGAAGGGGTGGACGGACCATCTGAAGGCCTACCAGGACCATGTGATCGATCAGGCCATGACCCTCCTTTCCGCAGGCCACGAGATCCGTTGCCTGTTCACCACGCCCAAGCTGCTGGAGGCGCTGTGCGACCGGCTGGAAGATCAGGGGACCAGCCTGCGCGAAACCGGAATCACCGGGATCTTTTCGGGCGGGACCGAGTTCACTCCCCAGTGGTACCGGTTTGCCATGGAAGAGCTTCTGGACGGCGTGTATATGACCCCGACCTACGGAAACTCCCTCATGGGCCTGGCCGGTTCCAAGGCCTTCGACCCGGCGGAGAACTACAAGATCACCTACTACGCGCCCCAACCCAGGGCGGTGTTGCGGGTGGTGGACTTCGACGACCGGGAGAAGGTCGTGGGCTACGGCGAGACGGGCCGGGTCCTGTTGACCACCCTGACTCCCGAGCTGTTCATCCCCCAATTCCTGGAGCGGGACGAAGGGGAGCGGGAGCCCCCCTGTGCTCAATATCCCTGGGACGGCGTGAGCGGCGTTCGCCCATTTCATCGTTTTGCCGCCACCACGACGGTTGGTGTTTACTAGTTCCTTGATCCCGAGATCTTGTGCAAATGGACGAAGAATGCTTGGTAGCGGCGCCCCTTGCGGGTGCCCTCTTCCGTCCAAAGCGGAGCAGGACGGGACCGGACAATGAGTCGGCGTCCGGCCAGCCGCCGCGCAGGCTCCTAGCTGACGAGTCATAACCCGGGAGAGATTCGGTGATTCATTTTCCCATTCTTCGCTGGGGCAAGCCCTACAAGAGCCTGGAGGTGGACCAGGTGGTCCACTTCATCACCGGGGAGCCGCTGGCGGAGGTCAGCCAGGCCATCGGCGGGATGATCGCCCGGGACATGCGAAAAGGACAGCGGGCCCGGGACGCGCTCCGGGAGATCCCGATCCAAGAGTTGATCGGCCGGGTTTCCCAGGCGGCGGACCTGTTCATGTCCGCCGAGCTCCCGGCCGGCGACGGAAGCCAGACCCCCGACGAGTTCGTGCGGTACCAGTCGGCGACCACGGGATTGCCCGAGCACATGTGCCGGCAGAACATGGAGAAGCTTCACTACGTCCTGACCTCGATGGAGCAGATTCTTGACGCGCTGACCCGGGGCCTCGATCTCTCCATCTTGACGGCGGGTTATGGCGAGGAAAACGGTGTGGTCCGGAGCTTCCAGGCGACGACTCCGGTGCTGGGCATGGTGCTCCCTTCCAATTCGCCCGGAGTCCACGGCCTCTGGCTCCCCGTCATTCCCCTGCAGATCGGTCTGGTCCTCAAGCCGGGGCCCCAGGAGCCGTGGACCCCGTACCGGATGAGCGAGGCCTTCTTTCAGGCGGGCATCCCGCGCGACGCCATCTCCCTCTATCCGGGGTTGGGGGACGTGGGTGCGGCCGTGCTCCAGCACTGCACGAGGAATCTCATCTTCGGGGGAACCCCGACCATCGAGCAGTACGGCAACAATCCACGGGTCCAGGTGCACGGACCCGGATTCAGCAAGATCCTGCTGGGAGACGACCAGGTCGACGACTGGGAAAGCCATCTGGACCTCATGGTCGACAGCGTCCTGATCAACAGCGGCCGCAGTTGCATCAGTTGTTCCGGCATCTGGGTCTCGCGCCACGGCCGGGAGATCGCCGACGCCCTGGCTCGGCGCTTGGGCCCCATTGCGCCCAAGGACCCCAGGGAACCGGAGTCCCAACTGGCTGCCTTCACGGTGAAGGGCCAGGGAGAGGCCATTGACTCGGGCATCGAGCAGGGGCTTCGAGAGTCCGGAGTCGAGGACGTGACGGCCCGGTACCGCGACGGCGACCGCCTGATTTCCCGGGAGCGCTGCTCCTACCTGCGGCCCACGGTGATCCATGCCACGTCTTCTGAGCCCACTCTGGCCAACACGGAGTACATGTTCCCCTTCGCCAGCGTGGTGGAATGCCCCCAGAGCCAGATGCTGGACCGCATCGGAGACAGCCTGGTGGTGACCGGCATCACGGACGACCCCGCTTTCCGCCAGCAGCTCATGGATTGCCCCCACATCGACCGCCTCAATCTGGGCCCCATCCCCACCATCCGCCTCAACTGGCTCCAACCCCACGAGGGGAACCTCGTGGACTTCCTCTACCGCGCCCGGGCCTTCCAGACCACGGCCATGTAGCCGGGCAATCCTGGCTGAGCGCGTGCGCGGGAATGGCGAATCCCACTTCCCGACGCCCGAAAAACGCGGCGCGGAGTCAGCCTCCACAGATCTTGATTACTCCTTTGAGTGAAAATACTCAATTGAGTAAAATGCTTGGTGTGGAAACCTTCCAGCGATCTCAGGTCACCATACTCGGTCAACGGTTGGTTGAGGCTCCCGAGCGGCTCATCACGCTGTTCGGTCCGCGCCAGACCGGCAAGACCACCATCGTGCTCCAGGCGCTTCAAGGGATTTATCTCGTGTTCTGGTTTGGCCCGAATCTCACTCAACGGTCCCCATCCGGACACCGCCCCGCCAACCCTCAAGAACTTCGGGAGCGCCTTGAAGAAACGCTGTCCGAGGACGAGACGAGAAAGATCTCGATCAAGGTGATCGACGTCAGCGGTGACCTTTGATCACTCGTTGATGCCCATCTGCTGACGGTTTTCCTTCACGCCGGACCGGCTGAGCTCCGGGACGCCCTCCACCGAGCCACCAGGAAGGGAGACAGGACGACGAAGAACATGCCCAGCGCGACCAGGTCGATGATGGGGATGTACCAGGGCCACCCGGCGAAGAAGAAGGGCGAGTCGGTGCCGGCCGGGGGCCGGCAGAGAAACATGTAGTTGGATCCCAATAGGAAATTCAGGACGCCGAGCACGACGGCGAGGAGGTTGAGGGCGACGAACGCTCGGAAGAGCCCGCCCAGCGTCGGCCGCATCTTCAGGCCCAGGGTGGCGTACAGGACTCCCGCCACGATGCCGGAATGGGCGATGAAGTACTGGAAGAATCGGTAGTCCGGAAACCCCGCTTCCAGGTCCCCCGGAGTGATGACCGCGTTCGTGGATCCGGCCAAGCCCCAGAAATAGGTGATCTCGTAAATCCTCTGGCGGCGGAAGATCAGGGTCGCGGCCGTCAACACGATCGTGATTCCACAGACGTGAAGGGGCAGGTGATCCTGGACGCAACGGCTCCAACCGACATCGTTCAGCCTGTAGCCCCAGTGGATCGATTCGTTGATCAGAAGGGCGCCGGCCAAAAAATAGGCGCCGGCGTCGGCGACCTTCTTGGAGGCCGTCCTTAATGCCGCTACGGCCAGCAGTATCGGAACGGCCAACGTCAGACCCATCACGATGACGTGGGGCGTCCCAAAGATCTGGAAATCGGGTGGCGGCATGTGTCTCCAGTTTCGGCTCTGCGAACCGCGCCGGGATCAGGGAACTGGTCGTCCGCAGACAGGCGGCGCCACGTATTCCAGCCCCGATAGCCGGAAATAGTTCTGACCCAGGGCAATGTTCCGGAACGCCTCGTCATTCAGGTCACGGTTGATCCCGCTGGTGATCTGCAACTCGGTGCGATAGACGTCGAAGTCCTTGTTCGCCGATGCCAGGAAGTCGGTCCCGGGCAGCACCCGTTCCGAGTTCCGGTTCAAGAACGAGACATACGCCGGGCGCTTCTCGGGTTTGGAGAAGTAATGGTCGTCGACCACGCGCCATGAGGTGTCCACCATCAACTTGGGGTAACGGTCCAACAGCGTCTCCATGATCCGGATGTGCTTTCCCGGATCCATGTTCACCAGTTCCTTGGACAATCCCATGTGCAACCAGACGATCTTGTTGTCGGGGTAGAGGCGCAGCATTTCTTCGATCAACGGCAGGTATCGAGTCGGTTCATTGTCGTTCCCCAGGTCCGCGTGGACCGCCAGCGGGATGTTTCGTTCCCGCAGAACCGTCATGAAGGCCGCCCACTCCGGGATCTTGTCCGGCGGAACGGGTCGATGACCGTTATTGAACAAAGCCTGTTTCACCAGGTTGACTTCTCCCATCCAGGTGAAGGCGCCGGGGTATTCTCTCTCCAGGAGCTGCATGCCGGGAAGGATCGATTCGGGCCGGGACAGGTCCGGGAAGGTCATGGACAGCGTCATGTGCACGCCGTCCGGGGTCTGCCGGACATAGTCGGCGGCATTGGCAAAGTCGTTCGTCAACGTGGGGCGGACCGGCGTCCCCGGGCAATCCAGGTAGTAGGTGCAGGAAGAACCCACTGGAAGTCTCTGACCGATGCCGTACACGTTGACGAAGAGGACTCCCGTCCGTTCCAGGTAGGAGACCACCTCGCCGAACGGAATCGCCGGACCGCCGAAGGGACGGAAGTGCAGGTGGGAATCTACGACCGAGGTCTGGGGTTGCGCCGTGCGGTCGTAGCACGGGGCGCTGCCGGTCCGAAACATTTCCAACGTCAGCTTGGGAGTATCGCTGGCGAATCCCGACGCACCCAATTGAAGAAGCAGGACCAGCCATATTGTCGGCGGCGAGCTTTTCATGAAAACGATCCCGGTGGATGAGTCCGGCACCGATTTCAACAGATTCAACCACGTTTGAGAACCCTTGGGTCCACCGCCGCGGACCGCATTCCGTTCCTCTCGCCGGTCCCCCAAGAGAGAACGGCGCAAGCGATGGCCTATCGGGCGAAGCGGAGGTGAGACGAGGGCGAGACCTTCTCGAATAATGGACAAAACGAACTTACTACTTTCAATATGTCCACTTCCCTGATACGTTCGCCACCATGATCCGGCGTGAAATAACGCCCTTTCTGGTCAAGCTCTTCCAGCAGTACCCCTTTGTCACCCTGACCGGACCGCGTCAATCCGGCAAGACGACGCTTTGCCGGATGGCGTTTCCCCAGTTGAAATATGTGAATCTGGAAGCGCCGGACCAGCGGGAATTTGCCGAATCCGATCCTCGAGGTTTCCTCTCGCGGCTCGGTACCGGCGCCATCCTGGATGAGATCCAGCGCGTTCCGGAACTTCCGTCTTATCTCCAGGTTCTGGCCGACGAGGAGGGCCGGAACAGTCTCTTCGTACTCACCGGAAGCGAGCAACTCAGGATTTCCGAATCCATAAGCCAGTCGCTGGCGGGACGGACGGCTCTGCTCCGTCTGCTGCCTTTCTCCCTCTCGGAGCGTGAGGAAACCGGCGCCGGTAACGCGGTGGACGAGATTCTGTACTCCGGTTTCTATCCCAGGATTCACGACCGGAAACTGGAACCAAGGCAAGCGCTCGGCGACTATTTCGAAACGTACGTCGAGCGCGACGTGCGCCGGATCGGGGAGATCCGCAACCTGCCGGGTTTTCGGCGATTCGTTCGCCTGTGCGCCGGGCGCGTCGGACAACTCGTCAATCTGGCCTCGCTGGGCGCCGACACCGGCGTCTCTCACACCACGGCTCGACACTGGATCGCGCTTCTGGAAGCCAGCTACATCGTGTTTCGCCTGCCGCCGTATTACGCCAACATTCGCAAGCGCCTGGTCAAGTCGCCCAAGCTCTACTTCTACGACGTGGGGCTGGCGAGCTATCTCATCGGCATCGAGCACGCCGGGCAGATCGCCACCCACCCCCTGCGCGGAGCGCTCTTCGAGAATGCCGTGGTGGCGGAAACTCTCAAGTACCGCTTCAACCGAGGCCGCCGTTCCAATCTTTCCTTCTTCCGCGACAAACGAGGTTTGGAATGCGACATCCTGTATGAGACCGGGGATGGCATCGGCGCCATCGAGGTCAAGGCCGGAGCCACGATCGCATCCGACTATTTCCGGGCGCTCAAGAGGGTCGCCAAGGTGCTGCCGCGGATTTCCAGCAATGCGGTGGTCTTTGGAGGCGTTGACGGGCAGTTCCGGCGAGACGCCCAGGTGGCGCCGCTGGCGGATCTGCCGAAGGTGCTGGAGCGTCTTGACCGTCGTGAGGGCGCCTGATTCGCGGCCGCTTCACCGTAGCGAGTCCAAATGGATCATCGTCGCTTCGAAGAAAGCCGTCGAGCAGCCGCGCGCCTATCGGCCTTCAGGTCCCGCACCCACCGACTGGCATCGACCTGGCGCTGGCGCACGGAGTTCTGTAGTCGGTCCAGAGCGCTGAGGGCCGTAGCGTTTCCCGGTCTTCCTTCCGTTGCCGCAATCCGAATGGCGCGTCGCAACACTTCGGTCTTCGAGACTCTCCAGCGTTTCGCAAGTGTCTCCAGCGTGCGCACGGATTCGACGTCCAACAAGAACGTCGATTCGATGGTTGGAATGGCCATACCTGGTCCGTGTCAAACTCTTTACTGGGGGGTGGGTCCGGGCTTTGGGGCAGCGCGCGCACGGCTGTTCTGAGTTCCTGGCAGGCCCCCCGTCACCACGAATTCCCATTTTGGGTTCATTGTCGCGACTATGGACTAACTGACCTTGTAAGCTCGCACGGGCAGTGATTCCGTCTCCAATGTCGACAAGTCGAGGCGCTTGGAAGCATGGTCGATGTCGAAACCCACGACATCGCCATTGGCATCGAGATCGACGTTGAGTCCACCAGCAACTTCCCGAGTCTCAGTACCGGGCACCGGCCTAAATTCTACGTAGAGGCTGTCGGTTTCGGGATAGTAATGCAGTTTCATGACTCTTCCTCTCGAAAACCGCGATCGAAAAACGCATTATGAATCGTTTCTCCGTCTGCCAGGGTGACGACTCGGAGTATACGGGAAGACCCTTCGCCTAGACGGACAACTCTACCCCAGAACCGGATACGGCCGTCCGGTTGCCTCTGGCGTCGAAGGGGTGCCGCGATGATAACGGCACACCATAGAGGATCGATATAGGGACGCTTGCGCCGAACCTGTTCCCGGAAGTAACGCGTCGTCTTCATTCTGGCGAACCAGCGCGGTCGATGAATCTTGCCATCGTGTTACCTGACTCGTCCGCGGACTTTTTGCGGCGATCGTCGAGGCCGAAACGCCCATCATGTCCCCAGAGCCGTACAACAGTGAACCCTTGTTTGCCGACCCGCGACAACGTCGTCGAGGCAAATTAACGACCCTGCGTCTCTCTGGATAGCAATGATACGCTTGCCTCACAGACTGCGCCTCCGTAGCTTTGCCGCTACAACTTCTCGACGAGACGAGCCAGCAACGCCACGCGGGCGGGCAGGGCGTCCAACTCGATGTGCTCGTGCAGGGCGTGGGCCCCGTCCCCGTTCACTCCCAGGCCGTCCAGGGTGGGGACGCCCAGCGCCGCACTGAAGCTCCCGTCGCTGCCGCCGCCGGTCTCTCCCTCTTCCAGGTCGAGACCCAATTCGGACCCGATCTCGCGCGCGCGGTCGAAGAGTTGCTGTCCGCCGTCGCCCTTGATCATGGGAGGCCGGTTGATCCCTCCCGTGACCTCCAGCCGGATCTCCGGATGCCTCGGTTTCAGGGCGTGCAGCGCATCCTCCACCCGGTGGCCCTCCTCCACGGTCCGGAACCGGAAGTCGATGGTGGCCTTGGCGAACTCGGGAATCACGTTGTCCCGGGTGCCGCCCTCCGCCATGGTCACGTGGACCGAGGTTTCCAGCCGGCTGGAGGCGAGTCGGTGAATCGCCCCGATCTGGTGGGCCAACTCCCGGACGGCGCTCACGCCCCGCTCCGGCTCCACTCCCGCGTGGGCGGAGCGGCCATGGATATTCATCGCCGCCATGCCGGCCCCCTTTCGGAACGTCTTCAGGACGCCTCCGGGCAGGGGGGGCTCGGTCACCAGCACCAGGTCGCTCTCGCGGCTGAACTCCTCGATCAGTTCCACGCTGGCGTCGCTGCCCGTCTCTTCGTCGGTGGTGTAGAGGAACCTCACCTTGCGGCGGGGCCGGATCCATCCTCGTGAAATGAATTCCTGGATCTTCAGGGTGGCCGTCACTCCGGCCTTCATGTCGAAGATCCCCGGCCCATGAATTCGTCCTTCCTCGATCCGGAAGGGCATCCGCTCCAGGCTCCCCTGAGGCCAGACCGTGTCCAGGTGGCAGAGCACCAGGATCCGGCCTTCGCCTCCCTCTCCCCATTCGGTCCAGACGATATCGCCCACGTCCTCTCTGGGAACGATCCGCGGCTCCAGAGCGCAGCCCCGCACATGTTCGGCGATAAAGGACGCCACCTGGTCCACCAGCGCCTTGTCGGTGGAGGGGCTCTCCAGCTCCACCAACTCCCGGAGCAAGTCCACCGTGGAGTCCCGCTCCTCTTCGAAGGCCCTCAGCAGTTCATTCCCCGTCATGTTCCCTCCAGTGGTAGCGGACTTCTCCGACGAATTCGACCCGTCCCGTCAAGTGAACTTCTCCTCCCGGCCGCCACTCTACCTGCTGCTGCCCGGTCCCGGTTCCAACCCGTGCGGGAGATCCGACCCTTCCGGTGTGGATGGCGGCCACGGCGGCTCCGCTGCAACCCGTGCCGGAGGAATGGGTCGGTCCGACGCCCCTCTCCCAGATCCGCGCCTGGAGACGCCGGGGACCCGTGACCCGGACGAAGCTCACGTTGGTCCGCTCGGGAAAGGCGGGATGCACCTCGAGTGCCGACCCCAGGCGCCGGAATTCGGCGTCCACCGGCAGAGTGGAGGCGAAGACTACGCACTGGGGATTGCCCACCGACAGGGCCGTTACGGTCACGGTTGCGTTCTCCACCCGCAGCGAGTGGTCGACGACCTGGGACAATTCCTCTTCCAGCCGCATCGGTATCTCTTCCGGAGCGAAGGAAGGCCGTCCCAGCGAGGAACGGTAGCGCCAGGAAGACTCGCCGCGGTCCAGCAGGTGATGGATCTTTTGCCCGGAAAGGGTTTCGAGAACCAGCTCCGCCTTCCGGGACAAACCCCGGTGGTGGACGTAGGCGCCGGCGCACCGGCATCCGTTTCCCGACATGGCCGCCTCGCTGCCGTCCGGGTTGAAGATCCGGATCCGGAAGCGGTCGTCGTTCGCCGGCTCGACGAAGACGCACCCGTCGCCGCCGATCCCGAAGTGGCGCCGGCAGATGGCCCGGGTCAAGGCGTCCGCGCTCCGGCGGGTCAGATCGCTTTCCCGGATCACCAGGTAGTCGTTGCCGTAGGATTGGTACTTGGAGGCGGCGATCATGGCGGCGCCCGCCGACTCAGCTCGCGTGGATCCCACCGCTGAGTTCCTCCAGCTTTCCCCGGACCAGGCTCTGGATCTCCTCCAGCCTCTCGGGCGAGTCCGCCTCGAAACGAAGCACCAGAACGGGCTGGGTATTGGAGGCGCGCACCAGGCCCCAACCGTCCGGAAAGACGATTCGCACGCCGTCCACGTCCACCGTCTCGTAGTTGTCGGAGAAGTAGGACTGGGCCAGGCCGACGATTCGGAACTTGACGTCTTCGGGACAGTCCATCCGGATCTCGGGCGTGCTGAAAGTCGGTGGGACGTCCTCCAGCAGTTGCGAAAGCCGGCGCCCGCTGTTGGCGAGGATCTCCAGGAGCCTGGCTCCCGCGTAGATGGCGTCGTCGTAGCCGAAGTAACGGTCGGCGAAGAACATGTGTCCGCTCATCTCACCGCCCAGAACGGCCCCTTCCTCCTTCATCTTGGCCTTGATCAGGGAGTGTCCGGCCTTCCACATGACGGCCCGTCCGCCGCGGGCCTCGATGTCCTGGTACAGGCTCTTGGAGCACTTCACCTCGGCCACGAACGTGGTGCCGGGCCGCCGCTCCAGGATCTCCCGGGCGTAGATCATCATCAACTGGTCGCCCCAGAGAATCCCGCCCCCGTCGTCCACGACTCCGATCCGGTCCGTATCGCCGTCGAAGGAGATCCCCAGGTCCGCCTCACCCGAGTGGACGGCCTGCATCAGGTCCTGAAGGTTCTCCACGAGGGTGGGGTCGGGATGGTGGTTGGGGAATCGGCCGTCCGGTTCCGAGTAGAGTTCCTGGACCTCGCACCCCAGGTCGGAATAGACGGCGGGCGCCACCAGGCCGGCGGTCCCGTTGCCCGAGTCGACGACCACCTTCAATCTCTTCCCCAAGGGCGGGACCCGCTCCCCGATGTGCCGGCGGTAATCCTCCATCAGGGACGCCGATTCCAATTTGCCTTCGCCACAGGCGAAGTCGGCCGCTTCGATGATCTTCCGGACCTTCTGGATCTCGGCGCCGTAGATGGTGCCGGTTCCCAGGGCGACCTTGAAGCCGTTGTACTCGGGAGGATTGTGACTCCCCGTGATCATCACGCCCGCCTCCGGCTTCAGGCGGTGCAGGGAGTAGTAGAGCAGGGGAGTGGGACAGACCCCGATGTCGATGACGGTCAGGCCGGTTCGTGTCAGACCCCGGGCCAGGGCGTCCCGAAGCCGTGCGGAGCTCAGGCGGACGTCTCTTCCCAACGTGACTCGAGCGGCGCCGCGCCGGACGAAGTAGGTGCCCAGGCCGCGGCCCAGCGTTTCCACCGACTCGTCCGCCAGATCGGTGTCCGCGATTCCCCGTATGTCGTATTCTCGAAACAGCTCTGGGTTCATCGAGTCTCCAGTATCCGTCAACCCGTTTCCGGGGTTCCCGACAGCTCGGTCTTGAGCTCGTCGATGGCCGCCACCGGACTGGGGTCCTCCCCGTTGAGGAGTCCCAGGTAGACGCTGGCGTAGTCGCCCAACAGGATCAGCATCAGCAATCGGTCCAGCCAACTGCCGCCCTCGGTCCGGTACTCCAGGGTGGTCCCGGAACGCCGGGAGAGGAACTTCCGGGTCCAATCCAAGCGGAGCCGGATCCGGGGATGGTCCTCCGTGTCCCTGAGGAAAACAGGAAGTATACGCTCCAACAGGTCTGCGGGGTGCCTCCATCCCACGACCTCGTTGTGATTCATTTCGGGAAAGGCCTTCCAGCAGGCGAGCTGCTTCCCATTTTCCGCGAACTGACCGCACCAGCGGCGGGCCACCAGTTCCAGGCGGTCCTGGCTGCCATATACGAAGGGGATTCTCCCGCGGAGGGCTTGAGCGGCCTGCTTGGCCGGGTTGCCGGAGGACGGCTGATGGGGCCCGTACGCCCGGATCCGGTCCCGGACCCAATCCAGGCATTGCGCCAGTTCCCGGCCGCGGCTGGGAATCAGGGACAGGCGGCTCAGGATCGCCAGGCAGGGAAACGAGAGAAAGCCCAGGGCCGATCGGGGAGGCTGGCCGCCGGGAATCCGGGCCCACGGGTGTCCATGCTCCCGGGCCAGGCGGCCCAGGGCGCCGCCCGACGAGATACAGACGATGAGGGCTCCCGCGGCATGGGCGGCCCGGAAGGCCGACACCGTCTCCTCCGTATTGCCCGAGTAGCTGCAGAGCAGTGAAAGCGTCCGGGGACCGGTAAATCCCGGAGCGCCGTAGTTCCGGTTCACCCACAACGGAACCTTCAGTTCCCGGCCCAGACAGGCCTGCAGAAAGTCCCCGGATGCCGCCGACCCGCCCATCCCGCTGACCGTCACCGATCGAACGCCGGCGGGACGCGCCGGTAGATCGACCTGGCCTCCGATCTTCAGCGCCTGCTCCAGTTGACGGTCGAATCGGCCCAGGTAGCCGAGCATGTCCTGGGAGTCGCGGCTCCGGATCTCGCGCGGGTCATCCAGGATCGGGTTCATTTCGGCCGGTCTCCCTGGGAAAGAGGCACCGTATTCTCAGCTGCCTCCCTGCACCGTTCCGGGAAAGTACCGGTTGGCAAAGGATCGGATGTGGCTGGGTGTCACGTTTCGGATCACCGAAACGTACTCCCGCGCCGGCCGGGAGTCGGTCTTGGAAAAGGCTCTCATGGCCAGTTCAAGGAGCAGGTTCTGCCGATCCTGGCGGAGAGCGTGATGGTGAGTGATGGCGCCCACGATGGCGCTCAGGATGTCGTTCCTGGAGAACTGGACCCTGGCGAGGCTGGAGAGCACCGTCAACAGCTCGCGTCGAGCCTCCTTCTCCTGACCCTCGACGGATGACACCGAGGCGAACAGGGCGCCCCGGCTCAATGTCGACTGCAGTTGGAGGTCCGGGTCGGACAGCGTGGGACTTCCCGAGGGGACCAGGTCCCGGATTTGCGGACTCAGGAGAAGGTGCTTCCAGACGTCGGCGACATAGGAATCGCGGCTTCCGTAGGCGGGTCCGGGCAGGCCCACCATGACCACGCCCTCCCGCTCCACGACAGCCGGTCCGAGATCGGACGGATCCGGTTCCTCCTCCATATCCTCTTCCTCATCCTTGCGAACCGCCCAGCGGCGCTGATAGCGGCTGTTGGCCAGTTGGGAGATGAAGTCGTCCAGGAAGGAGGTCCCCTCGATATCTCCCACGATGAAGATCCAGGGATGGACGCCCTGCATCCGCCTCCGTAGCCACTCGTCCACGTTCTGCAGGTCCAGCCGTGAGACCGACTCCCACGACCCCAGCCGGTCCAGGCCATACGGATGAGACCCGTAGAGGAGCGAGCGGGTCCTGCGCAGGGGCCGGGAACGGTCGCCATCCTGCCAGGTCCGGATCTCGGCAAGCAGTTGTTGACGCTCCAGGATCAGGGACTGCTTGTCCAGCGCCGACTCCCGGTACCACTCGATCAGGAATTCCAGAAGCTCGGGAAGATGGCGGGACAGCGCGGTGACGCGGAGGCCGAAGAAGTCCGGTTCGTTGACCACCTGGATGTCGGCGCCCATGAGTTCCAGGTCGTACCAGCGAAGCTCCCCTTTTTCCTCCACCGCCTGCCGGAGTGTGCTCCGGACCATGAGTTCCGTGATCCCGGCGTTTCCGGGCGATTCCTGGATCCGGCCTCCGGGAAAGAACAGCCCCAGGTGAACCAGAGGCGCCGTATGCTCTTCCTGGAAGTAGACCGAGGGTCCTCTCAGGATCGACGTGGACTTGAACCGGGGCCGCGAGAACCGGGGCTGGAACCGAACCGGGGCGAAGTCTTCGCCCCGCGCCGATCTCAGCGGAGAATCCTGCTGCCTGAGGGTCGCCGGCGGAACCAGCACGTCCAGCATCTCCTGGAACGAAGACGCCGAGAAAGTTCGTTTCTCCGCCGTCGCGGGGTAGTACTCCAAGACGGCCAACCGGTCGGTCGTCAAGTACTTGGAAGCGGCTTCCCGCACCCGGGCCGGAGTCAGGGACTGGACCCGGTCGACGGTTTCCAATACCTCCCAGAAGCGGCCGGCCGCCTCCATCCTGGCCTGCCGGACCGCCCGCTGCAGGAGACTGTTCTGGTCCCGGTAGAAGTCCTTGACGAAGAGAGCCTTGGCCCGGTTGAGCAGGCCCCGGGTGATTCCCTGCCGTTTGATGTCCTCCACGACGGCCAGGGTCTCGACTTCCACCCGGTCGATCCGGCCGGGGGAGGCCGCCAGGGAGATCCGGAAGAGGCCCGTCCCGGAATCGGCCTCGACCCGGGACTGCGACCGGATCGCCGTTCCCGGCTGCACCAGCCTCTGGTGGAGCAAGGAGCTTTTCCCCTGGCCCAGGAGGTACGCCAGCAGCAGCAGGGCTTCGTGATCGGGATGCGCGAGACCCGGAATGCTGTAGCCCAGCAACACGTGAGCCTGCTGCAGCTTCCCGGTCAGGTGGCGGTAGGTCAGACGCGTCACCGAGGGACGCCAGGGCTCCTTTTCAGGCTTCTTCGCCCGCCGCCGGATCCGCTCCTTTCCCGCCGGACGGCTCCCATAGATCCGGGCCACGTGTTCCAGCACCTGGCTCCGCAGTACCGCGCCGGAGACCGACAGGATCAGCCGGGAGGGGTGGTAGCGTTCCTGGTGCAGCCGGACCAACGCTTCGCGGAGTTCCTCCGATGGGTTCGCCGGCACCGCGCCGGGCAGCAGGCTCTCCAGCAACCTGGCCCGGGAAAACTCCCGGGGAGAGTGCTGGAGCATGCGGTCCTGCTCCTCCACCGTCGCCATGGCCCGCTCCAACTCGAGTTCCGACGGTGCCGGCGGATCCAGGAGATGGGCGTGAGCCTTCAGCGCGTTTTCCAGGTGGTCGGCGGGCGCCGTGGAGACGAACGACGGTCCCCTGAGACCCTCTTCAGGACTCAGTTGCAAGGCCGCCTCGAAACTCAGGGTCTTGAGCTCTTCGTTGGCCAATAAGAGCTCGGAAAGCAGCCTCTCCCGGCTCCGGTCGCGCGGAGTCCCGGCAGACCCGCGCAGATGAGTGACCACGGACGCCAGGGGAGCCGCGGGATGTTCTTCGATGAGCAGGGTCAGACCGTTCCTGAAAACAACCCGAATCCGGTTCTGGCGGTCCTCCCGGTGAGCCAGGGTCCGCTCGTACTCGGGCCGGCCGGGATCCCGGCGCCCGGACTGGCGTTCGGCCCCGGAAACGGGCAGGCTCAGGACCAGAAACGAGAGTCCGAAAACCGCCGCTCTCATGTTGAAATCGTAGCAATCGGGGGGTCCGAACTCAATTTGGAATCGGGCCGGGAACCCGGTAATCTAGAGTTGTCATGAAGGCGAAACCGCTGGAACAAGGGGACCTGATCGAGGGTCTCAAAAGCCGGGACACGAAGGTCATCGACAGCTTCGTGGATCAGTTCTCCCGCCCTCTCTTCGGCGTCATCCTCAACTACACCAAGAACCCGTCCGACGCCGAGGAGATCCTCCAGGACACGCTGCTCCGGGTCATCCGCAAGATCGACACTTTCCGGCAGCAGAGCGATATCTGGCCCTGGATGAAGAGGATCGCCGTGAACAACAGCATCATGTGGTTGCGCAAGCACCGGCGCTACACGGAGATCCAACTGGACGACTGGATGCCCCGTTTCCGGGAGGACGGCGAGTTGGCCTACCCGATCTTCGGCTGGTCCGGGGACCCGGAGGAGGTGTACCTGAACCGGGAGCTGTCGTCGCAACTCTACGAGGCCATTCAGTCCCTGCCCTTCCAATATCGGGCGCCGCTGGTGCTCCGGGATATCGACGGCTACCCGATTCGGCAGATCGCGTCCCTGTTGGGCCTCAAGGAGGCCACCACCAAGACCAGGATTCATCGAGCCCGCCTCTTCTTGCGGGAGAAGTTGGCTCGCTACCATAGCGGGAGGACATGAAATTCAGAAATCGGCACTCTGATCTGTTCACCTGCGAGGAGTGCATCCACCTGCTCCTGGACTACGCCGACGGCACCATGGCCCCCGAGGTCCGGCGCAAGCTGGACGAACACCTGTCCGCCTGTCCGCCCTGTCAGCACTATCTCCGCAGCTACACTTCCTGCACGGAAATGGCCCGACAACTGCGAGATCAAGAGGCTCAGGTCCCGGCGGAACTCCAGGATCGGCTCAAATCGTTTCTGAGGGAGCAGGTGAACCTGCCGTGGCCCAAGACACCCCGCCGCCGCCGGGCGAAGTGGTCCAGGAGATCCTGATCCGGTAAGCGGGGAGATCAGAGAGGAAGGCTCTCCACCTCGCGGGCCAGCTTCGAGTCGACGTTGGCGCCGCTGGCGAGGAGGCAGACGCTGTTCCAGGACCACGGCGCGCCCTCTTTCGATTTCGACTGCCGCCGGAGCTTCAGCGCCGCGGCCAGGGCGGCCGCGCCGGCGCCCTCGGGCAGGGTGCCCGTGACCCGTTGGAAGAGTCGCATGGCTCGTTTCAACTCGGTCTCGGAGACCAGCACCATCCGGTCCACCACCTCCAGCATCAGTTCCACGGCCTCGGGGATGGCGACACGGACCGCCATGCCGCCGGCGAAGGTTTCGGCCGTGGCGGTGTCCGTCGGTTTTCCGTTGGCGAACGACAGGGCCATGCAGGGCGCCTCCTCCGACTGGACCCCGATGATCTGAACCGCCGGGTTCGCTGCCTTCAGGCTGGTGGCGAGGCCTCCGATCAGCGCTCCGTTTCCCACCGGCACGAAGACCGCCTCCAAGCCGGGCTGCTGGGTGGCCAGCTCCAGGCCGATGGTGGAGGTCCCCTCGACGATGCGGGCCGACTTCCCGTCCTCGATGAAGAGATGACCCGGTTCGAAACCGCGCGCCAGCAAGATCTCCTTGCCCTCGTCCAGGTCCCGTCCCAGCAGTTCCAGGTCGGCTCCGAACTCCCGGATCAGCGCCAACTTGCTCTCGTCCGCCCCCACCGGCGCCACCACGGTCAGCGCCATCCCGTACTGCCGGCAGGCGTAGGCCATGGCCGCGCCGTGGTTCCCGGTCGAGACCGTGTAGAGCCTGGAGATTCCGGGATCGGATACCAGGTCGGCCACCAGGTTCACGGCCCCGCGGATCTTGAAGGACCGGACCGGACTCTCGTACTCATGCTTGACGTAGACTTGGGTCCCCAGAAGCCGGGACAGGTCCTCCTCCAGGGTCAAGGGAGTCGGCGGCGCCCACCGCCGGACCTCGTCCAATGCAGCCAGGGATCGCTCAGGGGAGGGTCGGAGCGTGGCCATCTCAAGACCTCCTTCGCCCTGGGCGTTCGCGCCGGTCCCGGCCGCGCTCCGCAATTCGGGTCCGACCGGCCGACGTTGCCGAGTCGAGGTGAAGAGTCGGGTTCAAATCCATCGTTTTCTCCGGCTGCGAAGAGATCGGCTTCGTCTCCATATTTCGCTATGAAGAAAACCACAAGTCTCGCCATCCTTCCAGGCCGACGCATTGGACAACCTCGGAAACCGTTGGTCACAATGACAGGGAGCAATCACCTGGATGTTCCTGAAACTGGGGAGGTGGACGATGAGGCATCTTTTCAAGATCGGCTCGACCGGGGTCTTTCTGTCGCTCTTCCTGTACGGTCCTGGCGCCTGGGCGCAGTTGGCGAGCGACGACTCTGACGCCGGCGGCGCGGATACGGCCACGGCGACGCTGGCGGGCGGATGCTTCTGGTGCGTCGAGGCGGACCTGGAGAAGGTCGACGGCGTCAAGGAGGTGGTCTCCGGCTACGCCGGCGGCACCGAGGTGAATCCCACCTACAAGCAGGTTGCCGCCGGGAGGACCAGCCACGTGGAGGCGGTGCAGGCCGTCTACGATCCGTCTCGGGTGACGTTCAGCCAGTTGCTGGAGGTGTTCTGGACGCACGTCGATCCCACCGACGCCGGCGGCCAGTTCGTGGACCGGGGAGCCCACTACCGGACAGTCATCTTCTACGAGAACCAGATGCAGCGGAAGCTGGCCGAGGAGTCGAAAAAGCGCCTGGAGGAATCCGGCGTGTTCGATCGGCCCATCGTGACCGAGATCCGGGAACTCAACCGGTTCTACCGGGCCGAGGACTACCACCAGGACTACTACAAGAAGAACGCCTTTCGTTACCGCTACTACCGTTGGAATTCGGGGCGGGACCAGTTCCTGAAGCGGGTCTGGAAGGGACGCCAGGTCAACTTGTCCGAATAAGCGGATCGCGATTCTCTCGCCCTGAGATGCGGTTCATCGGCGACATTCCGGTGTGGGGGGATCCCCAGGAGAACGCCGTTCTCCAGATGAAGAACTGCGCCGGGGAGGCGGCAGATTGCGCTCTGATGGCGGATCACCATCTGGGTTACGCGGTCCCCATCGGCGGAGTCGTCGCTTACGAGGGCCGCGTCAGCCCTTCGGGCGTCGGGTTCGACATCGCCTGCGGCAACAAGGCGGTCCGGCTCGACTGCGATCACGGGGACATCCGGAAGAACATCCCGTCCATCATGGATGAGATCTGGAAGTCCCTCTCCTTCGGCGTCGGCCGCGTCAACCGGGAATCGGTCGACCACGACCTCTTCGACGACGACCCGGCCTGGAAGATACCGGTGGCAGAGCGGCTGAAACCGGTCGCCCGAAAACAGTTGGGCACCATCGGGGGCGGCAACCACTATGTCGACCTCTTCTCCGACGAGCGGCAGCGGATCTGGGCCGGAGTGCACTTCGGGTCGCGCGGTCTGGGCCACAAGCTGGCCACTCACTTCATCAAGGCCGGTGGCGGCAAGAACGGGATGCACGTGGACCCGGTGCTGCTGGACGTGGAAACCGAACTGGGGGCCGAATACGTGGCCTGCATGAAGCTGGCCGGCCGCTATGCCTACGCGGGGCGGGACTGGGTCTGCGGCAAGGT
Source organism: Acidobacteriota bacterium (assembly GCA_022827025.1). Classification (GTDB taxonomy): domain Bacteria; phylum Acidobacteriota; class UBA6911; order RPQK01; family JAJDTT01; genus JAJDTT01. The sequence continues at coordinate 33,027 of JAJDTT010000182.1, read as the reverse complement.
CGCTTCCATTCTGGGAGCGGAGATCCTGGAGGAGGTCCACAATCACCACAATTTCGCCTGGGAAGAAGAGCATGGAGGCCGCCGTCTGTGGGTGGTTCGCAAGGGAGCCACTCCCGCCTTTCCCGGACAGAAGGGATTCGTCGGGGGTTCCATGGGGGACCACTCGGTGATCCTGGAAGGAGTCGACTCGAAAGAGAGCGAGCAGGCCCTCTATTCCACCGTCCACGGCGCCGGGCGGGTCCTGTCCCGGACCCGGGCCGCCGGCAAGACCCGGTTCAAAAAGGGAAAGCGGGTTCGCATTTCGGCGGGGGAAATCAGCCGGGACATGATGTTGAATTGGGTCCGCGGCATGGGAGTGGAACTCCGAGGAGCCGGCACCGACGAATCGCCCCACTGCTACAAGCGGCTGCCCGAGGTCCTGGAGGCGCACCGGGGCACCATCAGGATCCTGCACACTCTCGACCCCATCGGCGTGGCCATGGCCGCCGCGGGCGAGTTCGACCCCTACCGGGATTGACGCGGCGGCTTCATCCGGAACGCCGCATGCCGGCCGTTCCGGTGGAGTTCTGCCACCTTGCAATCTTCAGTCCGGGTCGCCATCGCCTACGCCCCATCCCGATCCGGCGAGCTTCGAGACCGGGCTGTTGGGGTGGGACGAGAGGCGGATAAGAGGTGCGGCTTGCCGAGCGTAGGGAGGTCGACCGGGATCCGTCTGTTGACTCTGCCTCACCTTGATGTCGTCAACCAATACGCTCCGCGGCCTCGTCAAACCGTCTGCTGATGTCGGCGGCCACCTCCTCGACTTCCCTTGGCGCCCGTACCCGACTGCCTGCGCGCTCGTGGAGGGCAACGATAAGGGGAAACAGCCCGTCGGACTTGCATGTCTCCCCGGTGAGGACATCCACCAGCTCGCGGGGTGGGGCACCCGCCCCAACCAGCGCTACGACGAGGCGGAGCATCTCTTGGATTGTCACCTCATTGTTGGCCGGGAACGCGGTGTAGGCGGCGCGGAACCTCTGCAGCGAGGCTTCGTGTTCGCTTCGGACCGCCAGTGCCAGCGACCTTGCAGCCAACGCGCGCCAACGCAACCAGGTGGCCCAGGGTTCTTCGCCGGTTTCTTTCCGGTCGCTCGAAAGTGATTGGATCGCGCGTTCCAATCTGTGGCAGCCACTCAAAGCCTCATCGGCAAGACCGCTCTCAGCCTGTGCCATACACTTGTAGCTAAGCGCAATAGCCACGTGAGAACGAAGCTCATCGAGCGAATCGAAGCGCTCGATCAGCTCACTGTAGCATTCGATTTCACGGGCGCGATCCCCTCGCCGCATGTAAGCAATGCCATTGTTGAGGAGCGCGGAGGCGTTTCGAGTCCGCTCGACAGAACCGTCGCCGGCAGGCGGCCTGCTCGCCAGCGCCCGTGCGAAACTCCGTCGAAGCGCCTCCGACTCCGCCACTTCCACCGAAAGAGGCCCAGACAGTTCCCACAGGTCCCCGACTTCGTAGCACGCCACCATGAACCGGATCAGGTTCTCTACGACAGCCGGTTTGTCTCGCTCACGCCGAAGCTTGTAGTACATGCTGTGCAGAGGCTCCGCAGCCGCATACAGCCGCTTCCGGCCTCGGCCTTGCCGGATGACGGCACCGCGTTCGACCAGCCGCCCCAGCATGGTCGATGCCACCCGGATGTCGACGCGCGCCCGGGCGGCGATCTCGCTCGCCGAAGACGGCTGCCACAGGTCGATTATGGCCACGTATACACGCCGCTCCGTCTTCGCCAGGATCTCCAGGTGACCCCGAAAGTACTCGGTGTGCTCGTCGATCACCGTGACAAGTTCCGACATCAGTCGGCGGAAAGACTGATGCCGCGCGAACTCGGCCGCCATCACCAGGAGGCGTGGGTTGCCACCGGTCAGAATCTGGAGCGGCCTGACTTCGCGCCGGGTCGCCGGCCTCCCGCTCACAACCTGCCACAGGCGACCACACTCCTCGGTGTCCAACGGCTCCAGTCCGACGATGCGGAACATCTCGAAAAAGGGCTCATCCACGTCGTCCAGCGCCCGGAATCGGCTGGTGGCCGAGGCCAGCAGGATGATCTGGGATTCTGTCTGCAGCACTTCGCGGAGTTGCCAGCCGAACTCGTCGTGGGCGTCCCTGAAGAGCGATTGCAGGTTCTCGAGGATGAGGACGAGCCGCGTCTTCAACCGATCCGCAGCGTTCAATACGGCCGCCCGGGCCTGTGCCTCGGTGATCTGTTCGCGCCAGCGCAGCGACAGTGAGGCCCGGGTGTCTCCCAGTTCCTTCGCCAGCTCGGCGTCATCCCCGTCGATTTCGTTGGCCAATTGGAACATCGTCTCCAGCCAGAAGTCGGTGAGACTGAAGATCTCCTGGCTCTCCTCCATGAACCGGACCGGCAGCAACGACCCGGCGAAGTCCCCGTGGATGCGGAGCTCGGCGGCGATTCGGGCAAGGAGCATGGTCTTGCCGCGTCCGCGAGGGCCAACCACCAGAATGTGCTGGCAGGAGGGAGAAGTGATGTTGCCCCGCAACTCCTCCAGCACCAGTCCCAGTTCGTGACTGCGAACCACGAACTGCTCCTTGATCTCCTTATCGGACTGGAGCAGGCCGGGGTTGAACTTGCGGATGGTGGGGTCGGGTTCGCCGCTCATCGGTCTTCAGTCCACGGTTGTGGGGTCGGGACACCGGCTCTCGAGCGGCACGTGGTGATCCCGAAAGCGTGCCGCCCACCAGTCCCGAAGCAACCGAGACGGAAACCGGTGCCCGTTCTCGCTTTCCTCGATGTATCCGTCGTGCACCAGAATCTCGATTGCGTCGGCTACCCGTCCGCGGATGTCATTCACCAATTCTTCGTACTGCTCCTCCAGGTAGCGTCGGGCGCGGCGTGTGAACGCCCCCAACGTCGCGGCCTCCGCGAGAATCTCCATCGCAATCGAAAAGGTCTCGTCATCCAAACCATCCTTGAGGCGTGTCTCGTAGTGGACCAAGTCGTTCTGCCCGAAGGGGCCCAGCAACCCGGTCTGGTAAACGCGCTGAACATCCTCGACGGTCACCGCACGTGTCCCTCTCAGGGTGGCAAAGTCCCGGATCCGCGCGAAGAAGGACTGCACGTGGTGCGGGATCCCAAGCCCCAGGGCGCCATAGACCGCGTCCGCAACTCCGTCTTCGACCCGCAATCCCTCGCCCTCGGCAAGACGCTCGAAGCACTCCACGCTCGTCGCTCGGTCCCAGGGCTGCAGTCGAATGGGGTAGAAGTGATTGATTCGATCCGGGATCCCGAGGCGATGGACGAGTGGCTGGAGTCCGATGCTGCCCGACACAATGAAGACTGGCCCCCGGTCTCCCAACGACTGAATCGCACCGCGCAGCCAACTCAGGAATTCGTCCACGCGCCGCGCGGCTCCGTCGTGGTGGAGCATGCGCTTGAGGAAGATGGGCAACTCGTCGATCACAAGAAGGACAGGGGCGTCCTGGTCAGCGCACTGTTGGAGCAGCTTTTCGCCAAGGCGTCGCCAATTGCCTGCGTTGAGCCCGGCCCGGAATTTCGCGCGGAAGCCGTGGGCGCCGACTTCATCGAGGTTTTCGCCAACCCATTCCCTCACTCCGGTGCCAAGGCGCGAGGCGATCGAACGGATGGGATACGTCTCTTTCGCGATGGTCGCCACTGCGTCCTCGGCGCAGGTGGAACCCTCGACGTCCGCGAAAAGGAAGATCCAGCCCTTCCCCTCCAGGCGCCGTCCGAGTTCCCTGGCGATGCTGGTCTTGCCCATCCTCCGCTGCCCGGTCAACAGCAGGTGGTTGCGACCCCGGACGTGGGATTCCAGCACCCGCAGCTCGCCCTCCCGGTCAAAAAAGTCCTCGCCGCTCACCCAACGGCCGACCGTTGGTCTCATGTTTGTCCTCAGTTGGCGTGATTCCGGTCTCCCGAGAGAATACACAACGAATTCGTTGTCATCAATACTGTTGTGTGATTGGGCCGGACATTTCATCGGCCCTGAGCCGCAGGCGACGTGTTGCATTTGAGGCATGAACTACGCTGAGTTGACGAGCGTCATGTGGCGGATGGCGGATCTGGTGCGGGTTGCCTCCAAGCGCGGAACCTATCTGTACGTCATCCGGGCGCTCACGGGTTTGCTCCGTCAGCTCGAATGCCTGCTGGCTCGCACCAAGCCGAAGGTGTTGGCCCCTCCTCCCCTGATCTCCGAGCCCACTTACTGATCCAGCCATGCCCCTGCGCAAATCCCAGCTCTACTCCTCGCTCTGGCAGAGCTGCGACCAGTTGCGCGGCGGCATGGACGCGTCCCAGTACAAGGACTACATCCTCACCCTGCTCTTCATGAAGTACGTCTCGGACAAGTACGCAGGCGACGACGACTTCGCCGACATGGTCGCTCTCAAGGGAACCAAGGAGATCGGCGACGGAATCAACAAGGTCATCGGCAAGCTTGCCAATGCCAGCGACTACCTGCTCAAGGGCGTGATCAACCAGGCGGACTTCAACGACGGGAGCAAGCTCGGCAAGGGCAAGGAGATGCAGGACCGTCTCACGAAGCTCGTCGGGATCTTCGAGGGGCTCGATTTTCGCGCCAATCGCGCCCATGGCTACGACCTCCCGGGCGACGCGTACGAGTACCTCATGCGGCACAGACGGAGTTGGACGCGAAAGTGCTCGCCGGCTACGCGACGCTAACCGTGGCGGAGATTGCCGAGATCGTTGTGAACGACAAGTGGGTGAGAAGCGTTGAGGCCAGCATCGAGCAGCAGGTGGAGCGATTGGCGGGTGGGCTGGTGGACCGGGTCAGGGTGCTGACAGGACGCTATGCGGACGCGTTGCCGGAACTGGAGCGTCATGTTGAGGACTACAGCGCCAGAGTCGAGTCCCACCTGAGGCAGATGGGGCTGCCGACGTGAGCGAGCGATTCGATTTCGAACGCCTCGTCGAGTTCTGCCGGCAGACTCACGAAAAGACTCGGCGTTTCGCCACCCGCGCCGTCGACCGCTCGCTGGTCGTGCGGAACTGGCTGTTCGGCTATTACATCGTGGAGTACGAGCAGAGGGGTGCTGACCGGGCGGAGTATGGCGCGCAGACGCTGAAGAAGCTGTCGGCAGCTCTGAAAGCGAGGGTCGGGCGGGGTTTTTCCTTGCGATCCCTTGAGCAGTTTCGACGCTTCTACCTGCAATCCGAAGAAACCCTGCCACAAGCCGGAAAAACGCAGACACTGTCTGCGATTTCCGCCGCTGCCCAGAATCCGCAAACGCCGTCTGCGAAATCCACGGTATCAGGAGAGGGCCTGCCCCAAGTACTGCGGTCTGCTTCCACCACGCTGCTTCAGCATCTCACCCTCGGCTGGTCTCACTACGTCACGCTTCTGTCAGTGACCGACCCCGAAGCCCGCCGTTTCTACGAGATCGAGGCCGCGAACTCAAGCGGCAACTCGGCAGCTCCCTCTACGAGCGGCTCGCGCTCAGCCGCGACAAGCATGAGGTCCGCCGCCTCGCCCGGGAGGGACAAGTGGTCGAGAAGGCGTCGGACCTGATCAAGGACCCGGTCGTGCTGGAATTCCTCGGCTTGGAGGAGAAGCTGTCCCACTCCGAGAACGACCTGGAAACCGCGATCATCGACCGGTTTCCCACCGGGACTATACGGACAACAGCAGCATTCAGGTGATGCTGTTCGCGGACCGGCTTGAGGTCATGAATTCGGGCCGGTTGCCGCCGCCCCTGACTGTGGACAAGCTGCGCCTGCCGCACCAGTCGCTCCCGGGCAATCCGCTGCTGGCGGAGTCGATGTACTTGCTGCGGTATATCGAGAGGATGGGAACCGGGACCGTGGACATGATCCGCCGCTGCGCCGAAGCTGGCCTGCGAGAACCGGAGTTCGACGTGAGCACGGGATTCCTGACGAGGGTTTGGCGGCCTGGAGGAGCATCGGACGAAGACCCGAAGGCCGTCGGACGGCAGCCGGGAGAGGACCGCGACCTCAGTACTACCCACAACACTACCCCGAGCACGCCTGATACTACCCAGATCAACCGCCCGGATACCCAGAAGACTACCTGGGAACGAATCCTGGACTACCTGAGGGCTGAACCCGAACTGACCCGCCGCGAACTCGCCGAGCGAATCGGCGTTACTCCGGATGGGATCAAGTACCATCTGCGCAAACTGAAGGCTGACGGTTCCGTTCGTCGCGTTGGATCAGACAGAGCGGGGCGCTGGGTCGTAACCGATCGCCCGGCCGATGGCCAGGAGTCGGCCGGAAACCGGCCAGAAGACCGCCCGGAGCCAAGTACTACCCGGACAACGACTCCCACTACCCAGATCAATGCGGCCGCTACCCAGATAACTACCCAGGAAAAAATCCTGAGCTATTTGCGTGCCGAGCCCGAGCTCACGCGGCGAGAACTCGCCGAGCGCATCGGCATCACGCCTGACGGGATCAAGTACCACCTCGGAAAGCTCAAAGCCGCTGGCGCGATCCGCAGAGTCGGATCGGACAGAGCGGGCCGGTGGGAGGTGGTTAAGTGAAATGATCCAAGTCGGCGAGTTCGAAATCCGCACCCAGCGCCGGGTCGTCGACCACTTCCGGGACCAACTCGGCTACAGATATCTGGGCAACTGGCACGAACGTCAGGGCAATCGGAACATCGAAGCCGACTATCTCATGCGATTCCTCGCGGGCCAGGGTCATGACCCTGACATCATCTCCAAAGCGGTGGAGAAACTGGACAAAGCCGCCGCTCTCGGTGGGGGCCGAACGCTCTACGGCGCCAACCGCGACGTCTACGGTCTGCTTCGCTACGGCGCGAGGATCCGTCCCGGGCTCGGGGAGCACATGGTCACCGTCGACCTGATCGACTGGAAGGACCCGGCCGCCAACGACTTCGCCATCGCCGAAGAGGTCACGGTCGCGGGGAAGAACACCAAGCGGCCCGACATCGTGCTCTACGTCAACGGAATCGCAGTCGGCGTGCTTGAGCTCAAGCGCTCGACCGTCTCGGTGGCGGAGGGAATCCGCCAGAATCTGGACAATCAGAAGAGGGACTTCATCCAGCCGTTCTTCACCACCGTGCAGATCGTCCTGGCGGGCAACGATACCGAAGGGCTCCGGTACGGCGTGATCGGGACCCCGGAAAAGTACTGGCTTCGCTGGAAGGAAGCCGGTGCCCCTTCTTCCGAGGCTCCCACCTCTCCCCTCCTTCGAGAGCTCGGCCAGATCTGCGCCCCTGTTCGCCTGCTTGAACTCATACACGACTTCGTGGTCTTCGACGCCGGCGTCAAGAAGATCTGCCGGCACAACCAGTACTTTGGCGTGCAAGCGGCCCGGGCCTTTGCCCAGCGTCGCGAGGGCGGGATCATCTGGCACACTCAGGCAGCGGCAAGAGCCTCACGATGGTGTGGCTGGCGAAGTGGATCCGTGAGCTCAAGGGCGTTGACGGCCGCGTGCTGATCATCACGGATCGCACCGAGCTCGACGAGCAGATCGAAAAGGTCTTCAAAGGTGTGGACGAGGACATCTACCGAACAAAGAGCGGGGCCGATCTGGTGGAGGTCCTTGGCGACCCCGCCAAATCGCTGATTTGTTCGCTCGTCCACAAGTTCGGCAGCTCCGAGGAGGGCAACGTAGACCAGTACGTGAACGACCTGCGGGCACACATGTCAGGTGGTATCCAGCTCCCCGGCGAAATCTTCGTCTTCGTGGACGAGTGTCACCGCACCCAGTCCGGCAAGCTCCACAAGGCCATGAAGGCCATCCTCCCCGGAGCCACGCTCATCGGCTTTACGGGCACCCCGCTCCTCAGGTCCGACAAGAAGCGCAGTATCGAGATCTTCGGCCCGTACATACACACCTACAAGTACGATGAGGCGGTGGACGACAAGGTGGTTCTGGACCTGCGCTACGAGGCGCGCGACATCGACCAGAACATCACGTCGGAGGCGAAGATCGACCAGTGGTTCGATCTCAAGACCAAGGGGCTCAGCGACTTGGCCCGGGCGCAGCTCAGGCAGAAGTGGGGCACCATGCGGAAGGTCACCAGCTCGCGGGACCGGATTGAGAAGATCGTGGACGACATCCTGATCGATATGGAGATGCGTGACCGCCTGAAGAGCGGGCGCGGCAACGCCATGCTCGTGTCGGACAGTATCTACGCGGCCTGCCGTTTCTTCGACGCATTCAGTGGGACCGGACTGAAGGACAGGTGCGCCATCGTCACGTCCTATAGTCCTGCCGTAGGCGACATCAAGGGAGAAGAAGCAGGCGAGGGCCTGACCGAGAAGCTGCTGAAGTACGACATCTACCGAAAGATGCTGGCGAACTACTTCGGTGAGCCCGAGGACAAGGCCATGAACAAAGCCGAGCAGTTCGAGCAGCAGGTCAAGCAGCGGTTCGTCAACGAGCCCGGGCAGATGAAGCTTCTGATCGTCGTGGACAAGCTGCTGACCGGTTTCGATGCCCCTCCCGCGACGTATCTCTACATCGACAAGAAGATGCAGGATCACGGTCTCTTCCAGGCGATCTGCCGTGTCAACCGACTGGACGGAGAGGACAAGGAGTACGGCTACATCGTCGACTACAAGGATCTGTTCCGGTCGCTGGAGGGGGCCATCAAGGACTACACGGGCGAAGCGTTCGAGGGCTATGACCGCGAAGACGTGGAAGGCCTGCTGAAGGATCGTCTCGAGCGGGGGCGGGAGCGGCTGGAAGAGACCCGTGAGCAGGTCAAGGCGCTTTGCGAACCTGTCGAGCCGCCTCGGGACACCGCGGCATACCTGCGGTATTTCTGCCACGGCGGAGAGGGCGACACAGCCCCGCAGCTTGCTGCCAACGAACGGAAGCGCCTCACGCTGTACCGGATGGTGGCGGCGTTTCTCCGCGCCTACACCAACCTGGCCAACGAAATGATCGAGGCCGGTTACACGGAAGCCGAGCGGCTGGCCATCAGGTACGAGGTCAGCCACTACGAGAAGGTTCGTCAGGAAGTCAAGCTGGCCAGCGGCGACTACGTCGATCTCAAAATGTTCGAGCCCGCCATGCGGCACCTCCTCGACAACTACATCCGGGCCGAGGACAGCGAAGTGGTGTCCAAGTTCGACGACATGACCCTCGTGGACCTGCTCCTCCGGGACGGAACTGACCGGTACCACATGGATGTCCGCGGCATTCCCGTGGCGGTCATCCGCAAGGACATCAAGAACCTCCACCTGAGCGTCCATCCCCCCGAGGGTCAAGTACGCGTCTCGGCTCCGCTGCGCCTCGACGACGACGCGATACGGCTGGCGGTGGTTTCGCGCCTGGGATGGATTCGGCGCAAACGTGCCGAATTCGAGCGGCAAGACCGTCAATCCCGGCGCGACTTCGTGTCCGGCGAGAGTCACTACTTCGAGGGGCGGCGCTATCGTCTGGATGTGGTTGAATCGCGAAGCTCCGTCGGTATTCGCCTGCGCAACAATGCCTGGATGGAGATGCACGTCCGCCCCGCAACCGGTCGCGACGCCCGCGAGGCCCTGCTCTACCGATGGTACCGGGCTCAACTGCGACAGCGCATCCCTGAGATGGTCGCCAAGTGGGAATCCCGGGTCGGCGTACATGTGGCCGACTGGCGCATCCGCCGCATGAAGACACGCTGGGGAAGCTGCAATGCCGGGACTCGCCGCATCTGGCTCAACTCCGAGCTGGCCAAGAAGCCCCTGCCCTGCCTTGAGTACGTCGTCGTCCACGAGATGGCCCACCTCGCCGAGCCGAGCCACAACGAGCGCTTCCGGAAGATCCTGGACCGCGTCATGCCGAATTGGCGACTGCGCGCCGAAGAGTTGAATCGCACCCATCTTGCCGACGAAGTCTGGGGCAAATTTCTGCCCGTCAGGTAACTCCCGGCCGAGTTGCGGCCGTCGTTCGGGGACTATCCGGGAGAAAGGGAGTTCCTGGAGGGTGTCCACTATCACCACAATTTCGCCTGGGAGGAAGAGCATGGGGGCCGCCGCGGGCGAATTCGATCCCTATCGGGATTGAAGCTCCCTCCTCATCGGGGGCGCTTTCCGAACGTTCCGGTGGAACTATCCGGGGCTTTTTTTCGGTGCGGGCCGTCATCGCCTACGCCCCAGCCCGATCCGGCGAGTTTTGAGACCGGCGTCGGACGACGTGTTTACTCGGCGCTCCGCTTCCCGCGCCGTGGACAGCTCGCTGGTCGTGCGGAACTGGCTGTTCGGATGGTACATCGCGGAGTACGAAGGAGGCGGCTCGGCCCGCCGGAAACTCTACGGCAAGGAACTGATCAACCGTCTGTCAGACAGACTTCGGGCGAATGGAATCAAGGGCTGCTCGCCGACCAGTCTGCGGAAATGCAGAGAGTTCTATCAGGTATTCACCAAGATTCAACAGACGCTGCCCGTTGAATCTCTCTCGCCAAGTTTGATCAGCGCGGCTCCCAACCTCACGAGGCTTGCCGAGCAATGTACCTGCTGCAGTACATCGAGAGGATGGGGACCGGGACCGTGGACATGATCCGGCGTTGCGCGGAGACGGGCCTGCCGGAGCCGGAGTTCGAGGTCGGCGCGGGGTTCCTGATCAGGATTTGGCGGTCCGGAAACCGCGAGACCACCCAAGACCATCGCGACACTACCCAGGAAGCAACCAGAAACCACCAGAACGGAAGGGGGCCAGACAGAATCTGGCGAACCGAATCCTCACATTCCTGCGGGAGCATCCGTCCGCCAGCCGCCGCGACATTGTTGGGGCACTTGAAGGCACCACCGAAGGGAGCGTCCGGTATCAGTTGGAAAAGATCAAGTAATTGGGTAAGTTACGTCGCATCGGGCCAGACAGGGGAGGACGTTGGCTGGTTGTCGACGATCCTGAAACGGATGCCAGGGAGGAGCCCGATGACTCTGCGGGGGACCGTCGGCACGCAAGGGAGAATCAGCCAGAAAACCGCCAGAACGCCGGCAGAAAACCTCCAGAATCCCACCAGAAAACCGCCAGAAACGAAGGCCAATCGCCAGAACCTCCATCCCTTTTCGGCCGTATCCTGGCTCTCCTTCGCCAGAATCCGTACGCGGGCCGCCGCGAAATCGCCACCACCCTCGGCACCACGCGATCCATCGTCCGGTACCGGCTGGACAAGTTGCGCGCGGCCGGGAAGATTGAGCGGGTCGGTCCTAACAAGGGCGGCTACTGGAAGGTGCTGGGTGAATCCGCTGTCGAGCCCGACCCTACCCCCGAACGCGACCCCCAGAGTTCCCGATGACCGCAGTCGGCGAACGCGAGATCCGTACCCGGCGCCGCGTCATCAAGCACTTCCGCCTTTCCTGGACAGAAGGGATTCGTCGGGGGGTCCATGGGCGACCCTTCGGTGATCAGTGTGTAGCTCTCTCCCTTGTGTTCTTGCAGCCGGGGCGGGTGTAAACTGGGCCGAGACCCGGGAAGAGGGTGTGCGATGAGACGACTGCCACTGTGGATTGTGAGCCTGACATGGTTGCTGGTGCCGATCCACGCGGCCGGCTGGGAGCGTGTCCGGGTCGAGATCGGCGAGACGGTCAATATCGTTCCCCAGGGCACGCGCCTGGTCCGGGGCATGCTGGGAATCATCCGGCATCCCGACGGGTCCATCTTCGTGAACACCCAGACCGGGGGTCTGGCCCGAAGCCGGGACCAGGGGAAGACCTGGAGCCTGATCCCGTCAGAGAGGGCCTTTGCCCTGGGTGTCAGCCGCGACGGACGGCTCTGGTTGGCGGACGGCGTCAAGGACGGCTCCCGGTTGGTGGTGCGCCACTCCTCCGACTCGGGCGAGACCTGGACCACGATGGCGATCGACATCTCCGATCTCTCCCCGGAATCGAGCGGGCGGCCTTACAACTGGACCGGCGACGACTACAACACGTTCATCGAGCGGCCCGACGGGACCCTCATGTTCTCGGCCGGTCTGCGGCGAATCCCCTGGTTTTACGAGGATCCGTCCCTGATGGAGGATGGACTGGTCTCGCCCGGCGCCGACGTGGGCGGCCTCTTCCTGTTCCGGAGCCGTGATGGCGGCAAGAGTTGGGGCGAACCGAGCCTGGTGCATGAGTTTGCCTCCGAGGTGGGCTATGCCGTCGATCCCGCGGACCCGGACCGCATCCTGGCCATGACCCGGATCCAGAGGCCCCTGCTGGCGGGCGAGGATCGGTCGGAGACGCTGAAGAAGACGGGCGCCCCGGCCAGCATGGAGTCCCACGTGCCCGCCATCTACAAGAACGGCCTGCTCCTGGAATCGCGGGACGGCGGCCGCACCTTCGCCGAGGTTCCGGGATCGCTCACCGGATTCTACGAGATTCGCGGGACCATCCTCTGGACGGCGGACAACCGGGTGGTGGTGACCCATCAGGGGGCGCACCCGGGTGGAGGTCCGGACGGAACCCTGCTGGCCAGAATCAGTCTCGACGGCGGCCGGCGCTGGCTCGACGGCACGGCAACCGGGACAACGGCCATGAACCAATCCCGAAAATTCGTGCTGGTCCCCATGCCCCCCGGACATTCCTTCACGGCGCCCAGCGTGCAGATCTCCGAAAATCGCTTTCTGAGCGTCTATTTTCACGGAAACCTGAGCCGGAACATCGCCATGGTCAGTGGTGTTTTCTGGCGTTTGGAGCACCTTCCGTGAAAAAGCTCAAAGACGCATAGGGCAGGCATGGAGCGAGTCGCGATCGCGGTTGTGGGATGCGGGAACTTCGGTTCGCACATGGCCCGCCTGGTCCACGAGTTGGAGCCGTACCGGGTTGCCGGCTGCCACGATCCCGACGAGGCGGCAGCCGGCGGCCTGGCCTCCGACCTCGAGACTTCCGTATACGGCTCCTTCTCCGACATTCTGGCCGATCCCTCGGCCGACGCGGTCCTGCTGACGTCACCCAACCATCTGCACTGCTCTCAGGCCGTGGCGGCGGCACGCGCCGGCAAGCACATCTTCTGCGAAAAACCCATGGCGCTCGACGTCCAGGAGTGCCACGAGATGATGGAGGCGGTGACGGCGGCCGGCGTGAAGCTCATGGTCGGCCACAAACGGCGGCTGCGCCCCCAGTACGCCAAGATGTCCCGGGTGGTTCGGAGCGGCCGTCTCGGGCGGGTGATGGCGGTCAACATCAATGGCTTCTACCACCGGGATTGGTGGAGCTGGTGGCTTCGGCGAGACCGGGGCGGGGGGCTGCTTCACGCCTCCGGTGTCCACGACATCGATTTTCTGCGGCACATCTGCGGCGAGGCGGGGAACGTGTTCGCCAGGAGTCCCGTGAAGACGGACCATCGAAGCGATTTCGAAGACCAGATTTCGATGCTGATCCACTTCGAATCGGGCGCGGTGGCCACGCTGCAGGTCAGCCCCTTCTCTCCGATTCGGACCTTTCGCCAGGCCTTCGGCGTGCATATCGTGCTGGAGCAGGGAGGAATCCTCTACGATCCCGGCGATTGCAGCGTCACCATTCGGAGCCGCGACGGCGGGGAAGAGCGGCGCCGGTTCGACAACGAGGCCGGCTTCCGGAGCGCCTACGTCCAGGAGTTGACCAGCTTCGCCGATTGGATTCGGAAGGACCGGGAGCCGGTGCTCACCGGTTGGGACGGCCTGCGTTGCGTGGAGATCATGGAGGCTGCGTATCTCTCGGCCCGGACCGGGCGTCAGGTCGAGCTGCCCCTGCCGCGGCGGAACGCTCCCGCGGTCATTCGAGGCTCCCTCTCCCGAACCCGGGATCTGGAGGAACCGGCCCTGTTCGCCCGCGGCCTCTCCATGCCCGAGGGACCGGCCTTCGACGCCGGCGGAAACCTCTTCGTGGCCAACTGCCGCGCCGACCACGTTTCCAGGATCTCCCCGGACGGACGGGTTTCCCGCTTCCTGGCCACGGGCGGCAAGCCCCAGGGCGTGGTGGTGAATCCCGACGGGAGCCTCCTCGTATCGGATCACAAGTTGCGCAAGATTCTTCGAGCCGGACCCGATGGATCGCTGGAGGATTTCTGCACCCGCTACGGCGACGGACGGCGCCTGCGTGGACCCAACGAGATCCTTCTCGGTCCCGGCGGACAAGTCTATTTCACCGATCCGGGTACGGCGTGGCGCGGCCGGCCCACCGGGGCCGTCGCACGGGTGACGGAGCAGGGTGTCGCGGAGGTTCTGGCGGACGGCCTGGAGTTCACCAACGGGTTGGATTTTCATCCCGGCGGGAAGGCGATTTATATCGTGGAGACCACCAGTGGGAAAATCCTGCGCGCGCCGCTGGACAAGGCTGGGGCCTTGGCCGGGCCGCTCGAGGAATTCGTCCGCTTTCCGGGCCGGGTCGGTCCCGACGGGATCCGATTCGCCGCCGATGGCCATCTCTACGTCACGCTCTTCGGCCGCGGCCAGATCGCCGTCGTCTCTCCGGACGCCGAAGTGATCGATCGAATCCGGCTTCCCGGCCTCTATCCCACCAACGCGATCTTCCGGGACGGTAACCTGTTGGTGTGCGAAGGAGCCACGGGGGGCATCTGGAGTCTGGCTCTCGGAGTGGAGGGGCTTCCCAGCTATTCGGAGAGAATCTGGAACGGAACTTGAAGCAACGCTGAAGTCATCAGGAGGAGAGAAACCATGCCGAAACATCGTCTCGTCTGGCTGACCATCGTCGACCAGGATACTTCCCCGCTGGAGACCCAACTCTCGGGTCTGGACTATGAACTGGAAGTCGTTCTCTTGCCGGAATCGGAACAGACGGCTCAGGCGGTTCGGGGCGGCGACGCGGTCGTCTCGGTCGGCGTGCCGCTTCGGACTGAGGTGCTGGATCAGGCCCAGAGGCTGCAGGCGATTCTCAGCCAGGGACACGGCTTCGATCACATCGACATCGACGACGCCACCGAGCGAGGCATCATGGTGGTCAACACGCCCGGCTTCTGCACCGAAGAGGTCTCCAATCACGCGCTGGCGCTGCTGTTGGCGTGCACCCGCCAGATCGTCAGTCTGGACCGCCGGATGAGGAACGGAGAATGGACGCCGGACCTGTGGGGCCGGATCGACCCCATCCCTCCCCTCGTCGGGCAGGTTCTGGGGCTGGTGAGCTTCGGCGGCATCGCCCGGGTGTTTGCCCGGAAGGCCCGGGCGCTGGGCCTGAAGGTGATCGCCTACGACCCGTACATCCCGCCCTGGATCGCGCAGGAGTACCGGATCGAGCTGGTCCCGGACCTGAACGAGCTGGCCCGGCGCTCCGACTTCGTCTCCACCCACGTGCCCAGCGCCGCCGCCACCCGGGGCATGCTCGGCGAAGACTTCTTCGGGGCCATGAAGCGAAGTGCGTTTTTCGTCAACACGGGCCGGGGGAAGACCGTCGACGAGGCGGCCCTGATCGCGGCGCTGCGGGAAGGGGAGATCGCCGGCGCGGGCCTGGACGTTTTCGAGGTGGAACCGCTCTCTTCGGACAGTCCGCTGATGGAGATGGAGAACGTGGTCCTGACCCCGCATTCGGCCGGGCTCTCGGACGCGATCTGGAATCGCGGCGCCACGATCATGGGACAGGAAGCGGCCCGCATCTTCAGGGGGGAGTGGCCCATGTCCCTGGCCAATCCCAAGGTTCGGGACCGGCTGGCTCCCCGGAGGCCGGCCACCAACGGTTGATTGAAACGGACTCGATTGCCGTTGACGGCGGCAGGCGGCTGTTCAGGCGCGGTCCACGTACTCCACCGGCTGGGGCTGGACCTCGTCGGCCGGCCTGCGGCCCGCGTCGCGCCGTCCGCTCCCTTCCAGCCGGCTGATGATCCGAACGGTCATCTCGTGGTCGCAACGGATCTGGCAGCTCAAGCGGACCCCGGTCACCCGGCGCATCTCCAGAACCTTCTTCTCCGCGACCGTCATCCGGGAGGGCTCGCCTTCGACGAACTCCACCCGGCAGGTGGTGCAGCGGGCGTTCCCGCCGCAGGCGTGCAGTTGATCGATGCCGGCCTCGTCGGTGAGAGCCAGAACCAGCCGTTTGCCGGCATCCACGTCGAAATCGCCTACACCTTCCACAGTCAGCTTGGGCATGCCTACTCCTCTTTTCTGGTTTACGCCTCTTGGGACCGCCGATCGAAGTCTTGCCGGTATTGCAGGTCGTCTCCCAGCGGAACCGCCCGGAACTCGTGTCGGATGGTGCGGTCCAACACCGGGTCGCTGAGGCCCACCAGGAAGCCGTCGCCCACGCCCAGCGCCGTTTCCGGGGGAAGTTCCAGCCGCTGGACGGTCTCATCCACCGAATCCAGGAAGGAACCGCAACCGCAATAAAGGACCATGGGATCGGCCAGCGATCTCACCTCGTTCATGTTCAGCAGGTACTCCAGGTCCACCAGCTCCGAGATCTTGCTGTCCTGCAACGGGACCGTATGCTCCCCCACTACAACGTGGCTGAAGATGCGCAACTCATCCCAGTGGGGACGCACCTCCTCGTAAGGCCAGGCCGTCCGCGCCAAGGGGTGGGGACACATCTGTTTGGGTTTGTCGGGAAAGAGGGGATCGAGTTCCCGGTCGCACTGGTCGCTGCCCACGGAAATGAGGATCTCCTGTCCGTCGCGGATGGCGACGACCTCGGCCTCCCCACCCGTCATCGAACCCTGGACCTCGAAATCGGGACTCTGGGTGAGCAGATAGCGGCCGAGGTGGAAGATGGACGGATTCGTGAGCGTCGCCATGGTGAAACGGCCGTCGCGCTCAAGCTGTTCATCCATCTCCTTACGCATTCCGTCCACGTCCCGGGAGCAGAAACGGGCTCCGGAAACGGACCCCACCGGGAGAGAGCGCTGCTTGGTGCCGGACCGCCCGTGGACCGTCATCTCGACATAGGTAATCTGCATCCGCGTAGAATACTCGGATTGCTCTTTGCGTGCGACAGCATCGAACCTGGACTTTCCCCACTTTTCGTAGAGTCAGAGGAGCAGACGGAGAGTTGGAGCGGAAGTCGGGTAGCAAGGGTCCCATTCCGGTGAGACGGCTTCCCGTTCGTAGGGGCGACCCTTGTGGTCGCCCTCCCGGTGCAGGCAGCCGAGATCGACCGGGGGCCACCCCGTTACTCCGACGCCAAGTGCCGGCGGTCGACCGGGTTTGGGTCGGTTCCGACCAAAGAGGGCACCCACAAGGGGTGCCCCTACGGACTTCCAATTCGAGGCTGGACCCATTCCACTTACTCTCCTGTTATCAATCACTTGAGGTGTCTCCGCCTCATTTCTTGGGGGAACTCCAGCATCGAACCGGCTGATGCCGGATCCGGCGCGGGTTCGCGACGGTTTCAGGTAACCGCCGGAAACCGCCGGGTCCCAGGGTTGGATTCTCTGGACGTGTCCAATTTTTCGTGCTATTTCTGGAAAAAAGTTGAGCTGCGAACAGGACTTTCATCGTCGCGCGCCGGTCGAGGCGGCCAAGTCGGAGGACGCCCCCAGAGAATATGGCGCAGTGTTCGAGACCCTTTCCCGAGCGAAATTTTTCAAACCGCGAAGCAACCATGCACTGCCGCCCGGCTCATCGATGCCGTGGCTGCTGCGGAGGACTTTCACCATGGCCAGAAACCGATTGCCCTGTCTGTTGATCATTCCGATTCTGGCGGTCGCGGGGCAGGGGTTCGCTCCGGCGCAAACCTCGGCTTGCGCCGATCACTCGATTTCCGCCGGGGCCGTGCGGACCTACGAGGACGTGGAGGCGTTCGTCAAATGCGCCTACGAGTTCGTCCAGGAAGTGGGATTCGAGGAGGCGCATCGGGCCTTCCACGAAGACGAACGCTGGAGAAAAGGAGCCAACTATATTTTCGTTTCCGAGGATACGCCGGTGAGTGAAGAGACTCGGAGCTTCGTTTTCCCGCCTGACCCCTCGCGAGAGGGAGGGAACTTCGCGCGGCTGCTGAACGACGCTTTCGGCAACAACTACTACAGGGACCGGCATCGTATCCTGAGCCTCGTCGGTGAGGGCTGGATCCATTACGCGTTCACGAACCCGGCGACCGGCATGGAAGAGCCCAAGGCCTCCTACGTCAAGAGCATCGACTGGGACGGGACCCCGGCCGCCATCGGCTCCGGCATCTACCGCCGCGACCTCCCGGGGACCTGCCGCCGGGAAGAGGTCAACGCCACGGTGCTCGGCATGGATCCGTCCAGCGAGAGGCTGCAGGAGTTCGTCCGTTGCGCCGCCATGGAAATGGAGGCGATGGGGTACTTCGCCTCCATCAGCCTGTCCGCGGATCCCCGGTGGAGGCATGACTCGATCTATGTGTTCGGCGTGGACGGAAACGGCAACACGCTGTTCAGCGGGGATCCCTACCGCTGGGGCGGATGGACCTTGGGCGGACAGGAGACCGAGTTGACCTCCCTGGCCGACCGGGACGACCTGAGCGTGGCCCAGGCCTTCGGTGAGACCTTCCTCTACTACATGAGCCGGAATCCCGCCACCGGAATGGAGCAGCGGAAGGTCGTTTTCGTCAAGCGGGTGGTCACCTACGGCCTGCCGATCCTCATCGGATCGGGCTATTATCTGGATGAATGAAGAAAAGCTGCGGGCTCAAGCCCGGTTGCGGATCCGGAGGACCATCATGACAATGAATCGCAGACTGTCCGGTTGCCTATTTCTCTTATCCCTGCTGGTGGCTCCGCCCCAGGCATTCGGCAGCGATGACGGCCCGTCGTGTGCGGAGAAATCCGTCGTCGCCAGCGCCGTGCAGACGCGCGACGACATTCGCGCTTTCGTTCAGTGCGCCTACGAATACGCCATTGAGATGGGGCCGGAGGAAGCTCGCAGGGCGTTCAACGAGGACGAGCGTTGGAAGAGCGGTTCCATCTACGTCTTCATTTCCGAATCGACGCCGGAGAGCGATCAGGCCCATCACTTCGTTTTCCCGCCCGAACCCGAGCGGGAGGGAACGTCGCGCGGACTCCTGATCGACGTCTTCGGCAACGACTACTACAAGGAACAGCACCGCATCACGAGCGGCTTCGGGGAAGGCTGGCTCCACTATTCGTTCACCAATCCGGCGACCGGCAGGGACGAGCCGAAGGCGACCTATGTCAAGAGCATCGACTGGAACGGGACCCCGGCCGGCATCGGCGCGGGGATCTACCAGCGGGACATCCCGGGCTCCTGCAATCGGGAGGAGGTCAACGCCGCGGGACTCCTTGCCGCTCCCTCCCATCGGAGCTTGCAGGAATTCGTCCGGTGCGCGGCCATGGAGCTGGACACCATGGGGTATTTCGCCTCCATCAGCTTGTCGGCGGACCCGCGCTGGAGGCAGGACTCGGTCTACGTGTTCGGCGTGGACGGGAACGGCAACATGCTGTTCAGCGGCGATCCCTACCGCTGGGGCGGCTGGACCCTGGGCGGAACCGACTCCGAGCTGACCTCGCTCGAGGACCGGGACGACCTCAGCGTGGCCGACGCCTTCGGTGAGACCTTCCTCTACTACATGGCGCGGAATCCGGCCACCGGAATGCAACAACGGAAGGTGGTCTTCGTCAAGCGGGTCGTCACCTACGGACTGCCGATCCTGATCGGCTCCGGCTACTACCTGGAGGACGACGAATAAAGATCGCGTCGAAACCGGTTTCGAGACCTTTAGGCGATGCGGAGGGCGAGTCGGCCGAGAACCGGAAGGAGACTTGGGACACGTGACTTGGGACACCTTCTGATTATCGGGGTAAATCGTCATAATCTGTTGGCAGCCAGCGGGTCGGATGACTTGCAATTCTGCTGCCGGCTTCGTGTCCTGAACCATCAATGAGACTGGACTGACTTTCGCGCCGGGAATTCGTCGGCCCTGTCACGTGAACTTTGGGAGTATCGCAATGAATGCGCCGCAATTGCGTCCTCTACTGATTCTCTGCGCCTTGATAACGGGCACGCAGGAACTTGGAATCGCTCAAACTCGGACCTGCGACGAGAACTCCGTCGTGGCCAGCGCCATACGCACCCGTGCGGACGTCCAGGCCTTCGTTCAATGCGCCTACGAGTATGCTCAGGAAATGGGCACTGCCGCGGCCAGGGAGGCCTTCCACGAGGAGGGGCGGTGGAAAAGTGATGCATACTACGTCTTCGTCGACGAAGTGACGCCGTTACGGGAGGCCGCTGAGTCGCTGGTCTTTCCACCCGATCCTTCCCGGGAAGGGGTGCCGTGGGGCCGTTTCATCGACGCCTATGGCAACGACTACTTCGAGGAAGTCTATCGGATCATGGGCATCGTCGACGAGGGGTGGATCTACTATACCTTCACCAATCCGGCGACCGGCGACGACAGTCCGAAGGTCTCCTACATCAAAGCCATCGATTGGGACGGGACGCCGGCGGCCATCGGGGCCGGGATCTACCTCCGCGACCTCCCGGGCTCCTGCGAGAGCGAGGAGGTGAACGCCCTGGGGTTGGCCGACCATCCATCCGATCGGCGGCTACAGGAATTCGTCCGTTGCGCGGCCATGGAGGTGGAGGCGATGGGCTATTTCGCCTCGATCGGGCTGTCTTCGGACCCCCGTTGGCGACGGGACTCCATCTACGTCTTCGGCGTGGACGGGAACGGCAACACGCTGTTCAGCGGCGACCCCTACCGCCGGGGGGGCTGGACCCTGGGCGGAATCGATTCCGAGCTGACCTCGCTCGAGGACCGGGACGACCTCAGCGTGGCCGACGCCTTCGGTGAAACCTTCCTCTACTACATGGCGCGGAATCCGGCCACCGGGATGGAGCAGCGGAAGGTGGTCTTCGTCAAGCGGGTCGTCACTTACGGCCTGCCGATCCTGATCGGCTCCGGCTACTACCTGGAGGACGACGAGGAATAGGGTTCCCGGTCCCTGAGCCGCGTGCGCGTTCCGGGCCGTGAATCAGCCCATGGCGTCCTTGGCCATCTGCAACAGCTCCAGCCCTTTCGCCGCGATGGCGTTTCCCGCCGGACGGGCGAACGGAGGCCGCAGGTAGTAGCGGTAGGCGGCCGACATGTACTCTCCGTCCCCCACGTCCCGTGTGGTTCCGATGTAGCCCAGGTACCCGTTGCTGTAGGCCGCGGGAATCGTCATGGGGAAGGGGCTTCCCCGGCGGATCTGCCGCCCGATGCCGGAAAAGGCTTCACAGGGGATGGTCACGAAGGCCACGTCTCCCAGAGCGATGGCCTGCACCGGCACGGGCAGGGACCCGGGCAGCGCCGTGCCCTCTTTCTGAACCTTCAACGCCCAGTCGGTCCATCTCAGTAGAGGCCGGGCCAGGTTCCGCCGGTACTTCATCTGCATGGTCGCGGAAAAGTTGTAGCCCAGGACCCGGAGCGTATCGGGGTCGCCGGCCTCGGTTCTCCGCTGAAAATCCATCAGTTCCTGCCGCTGCCGCTGGAGCTCCTCGGGCGGGGGCAAGGGACCATAGGGAACCTGGGCCGTACCCCAGGCCAGGGCCAGGGCGGAGCTGGAATTGGGCCGGGTTCCGGAGGCGGCCCGGATGAAGGCGTCTCCCAGGCGCCGTCCGGCGGCCCGGGCCCTTTCGGCGCCGTCGAACATGCCCTTGACGTTGATGTCCCCGGCGCAGCCCTGGAGGAAGAACCCCACCGGACGTTGGGGGTGAAACGATTCCAGCAGTTCCAGGATGGCCCAGCCCGAGAAGTCGGGATTGATCACCGGTTCCTCCAGGTGGTAGGAGGCCACCGGGTGGCCGGTGAAATGTCCCATGAGGGCCAGAGGCGACCCGTCGGGCCGATCGAAGCGAAGCAGCGAAACCAGGGGATCGTTGGCGCCCTCGAAATCGCCCAACAGAACCCGGTCCTCCTCTCGCATGAAGTAGGTGGAACCGTCGGGCCGGACTCCCTTTCGGTTGTAGGTGATGGAGGACTCCTCCGCGGTCCCCCAGGAGAGTCTGGCCGGCTCGAAACCGGCCTCCAGGGAGCGGGCCGCCTCGCGGAGGTTTCTGAAGAACCGTTTCCCGAACCCTCGAGCATTGCTTCTCAGGCCGCCCAGGGTGACGACGGAGTGGTTGTGGGTCACGGAGGTGATGGTCTGCTCATGGGGAATGCCCAGCCCCCGGGCCAGGTACCGCCGTCCCTCGGACCAGATGTTGTACTCGCTGTTGACCCAGCCCAGGGTCAGGTCCCCCTGCCGCAGGGCCAGGAGACGGGTCTCCATGGGACCCTCGATATGGCGAACCACCGGATTGGCGCCCAGTGTCGGAGAAGGGACACCGACAGGCGGGGTGCAGTCGAAGCGGAGCGCGGAGATCTCCAGCTCCCCGCGGCCGACGAGCACCTGATCGGCCTTCGGTTTCCCCCATGCAAGCCGCGGGAAGGGCAGCAGGGAGGCGCCCAGCCCCAGCATGAAGTGACGCCGGTTCGTGCCAATTCTCTTCGTTCGTCTCATAGCCGAATCTCTCCGCCGCGAAACGGAAAAACGACCGGCGTGGCGGGAGCGGCGGCTCCTACCAGAGGGTGTAGCCACCATCGATGACGATGCTGGCGCCGGTCACGTAACGAGAGGCGTCGCTGGCCAGATAGACGGCCAGCGGCCCCAGATCCTCGGGTTGCCCGAAGCCGCCCATGGGAATGTGGGCGATAAAGGTCTTGATCACCTGGGGGTGTTCCTTGGACCAGCGGATGTTGGGCTCGGTCATGAACCCGCCGGGACAGATGGCGTTGGCGGTAATGCCGTGCGGCGCCCAGTCGGCGGCCACGGCCCGGGTGAAGTGGATCACCGCCGCCTTGGACGTCTCGTAGTGCCGGCCGCCGATGTCGCGAGCCACGATCAGTCCGTTGATGGAGGCGTTGTTGATGATGCGCCCCCCCTGGCCCCGGCTCACCATGGCCCCGCCGATGATCTTGGTGCAGAGAAAGGTGCTGGTCAGATTCAGGTCGGTGAGCCGCCGCCACTGTTCCAGGGTCATCTCCGTGGTGGGGATGTTCTCGCGGCGGCCTCCCACGTTGTTGATCAGGATGTCGATGGGGCCATGATCCCGGAGAGCTTGCTCGCAGGCCCTTTCGCAATCTTCCATGTCGCCGACATCGGCTTGGATGGGGAAAGCCTCCCGGCCCAAGTCCCTCAGATCTCCCGCCGTCCGCTCCAGTGACGCGGCATCGCGTCCCACCAGAATCACGTCGGCGCCCGCTTCCGCGATGGCCAGGGCCATCTCGCGGCCCAACCCCCGGCTGCCGCCGGTGATGAACATTTTCTTGCCCGTCAGTCGAAACCGATCAAATACGCTCATGATTCATATTTCGTTGGCAATTGCAGATTGCGTGCAGCGGTGCCTTTGGTCGAGTCATTCATCAGGAGTGGCGTCTTCCAGTCGCCCGTTCCTCCGCTCCCCCGTGCGCGCTTTCCCGAAGGCCGCGTCCGGAGCCCGGCGGTTGGAAACCGCCGCTCCTATCCGGCATGGGCATCCCTCCAGTCGAACACCACGTTCATCATGGTCTTGTCCCGGTGGTAGGCCATCTCGTAGGCCTCCACCATTCGAGTGTAGTGGAGCCGGTGGGTCACGAGACGCTTGGGTTCCAGCAACCCGTCGGCCATCAGCGTGAAGAGGTGAGCGCGGTGCCGTGTCTGCTGGACGTCACCGCCGGCTCCGGGAAAGAGATTGGGATCCTCGCCGCAGATGGCGATGAGTGAGATCCCCTTGATGTAGAAGAGCTGCATGGAGAGGGGGTTGAACTCCAGGCCTTCTTCTCCGCGGCCCAACAGGCTGACGATGCCGACGCGGCCACCGGGCCGGACGATCTCCACGGCGGTCCGGTAGGCGGGCCACGGGTTCGCCGTCAGGATGACCAGGTCGATGCCGCGGCCGTCGCTGAACTCGTCAAGCTTCGCGGCCAATTCCGGGTCGTCGCTGCTGAAAAGGCCGTGGGCCCCCATGCGATCGGCCATTTCCAGTCGCAGGTCGCTGTTGCCGATGGCGGCAGTGCGTGCCCCGTAAAGGGGTCCGATGGCTACGGCGCCCAGGCCCAGCGTCCCCAGCCCGACCACGGCCACGGTTTCGCCGGGCCGCAAGAGCGCCTTGTGATAGCAATGGGCGCTCAGGGAATACAGATTTCCGAAGACCGCGTCCTCCGGATCGACGCCGTCCGGGACCTTGACCAGGAAGCCCTCGGCCGGAGTGCAGATGTATTCCGACTGATGGTGCATCTGGGACAGCACCCGGTCTCCCACCTGAAATCCGGTGACGTTGGAGCCGACGCCCCGGATCTCGCCCAGGTTGCTGTCTCCCACCCAGCGGGGATAGACGGGAGCCCCGGGAACGTCCTCGGCCCCTTCGTAATTGCCGCGGTCGGTCCCGATCTTGAACCCGGTCACGATGGTCCGGACCCAGACCTGGTCCGGCGCCAGATTCGACGGGTCGAGCTCGTGGTCTTCGATCCGGAGGTCCCGGGGGCCGTGCAGAATGGCGATCTTCATCTGGACTTGCTCCTGGTTGGTCACTCTCGCTTGCGATTCGGGAGAGCCAACGTTACCAGCCTGTCGCGACTTTTGCCACGGTCCGGAAGGAGGTCAAATGGGTGCGGGATTTCACCTCCCGACTATCCTGAAACGACGATCCGCACTATCCTGGTAGCAGGAGGCTGGCCCATGACGGCGAAGCGGATTCGACGCAGAGACGCCCTCAAGACGATGGCGGTCGGCTCTTCAGGGCTGGTGCAACTGGCTGCATCGGTGCCGATGGCGGGATCCGCCGCGGGACCGGCTGCAGCGGCCGCTCGAGGCGCGGCCGAGGGCTGGAAACCCGGTTTTCTGACGTCCGCCCAAGTGGAGCTGTTGGCCACGCTCGCCGAACTCATCATCCCGGAGACCGACACCCCCGGGGCCAGAGCCGCCCGGGTCCACGAACACATCGACCTGGTCTTGAGTCACGAGACCGATCAGGTCCGGAAGACATTTCTCGAAGGACTGTCGGAGGTCGACCGCCTCAGCC
This sequence comes from Acidobacteriota bacterium, assembly GCA_022827025.1. GTDB lineage: Bacteria > Acidobacteriota > UBA6911 > RPQK01 > JAJDTT01 > JAJDTT01. The sequence goes on along the minus strand of JAJDTT010000182.1, from coordinate 8,164 downwards.
GCGTCCGGCACCGCAAGGCGTTTGTCCGGCTTTCCCCCGGGGACCAGGAGGCGCTCCTGAGCCGGCTCGCGGATCCGGAAGCGGATCAACCTGAGGGAGGGACGGGACACCGCTTCTTCCGGGACCTGCGCCGGAGAACCGTGTTCGCCTACTACACCTCCCGCGAGGGCATCCACCAGGAATTGGGGTACCAGGGAAAGCAGGTCTTGGCGGAATGGGAGGGTTGCCCCCATCCCGGCCATCACGGGGACGAAGATTAGTCGAGGTTCGGCAATGGCCCAGCGCGAATACGATGTCCTGGTCGTCGGCAGCGGCGCCGCCGGAGGCATGGCGGCCAAGGTCCTGACCGAGCATGGGTTGGAGGTGGTGGTGCTGGAGGCCGGACCCTCCATCAAGAACACCGACTTCCTGACCCATGCCATGCCCTACGATTTCCCATTTCGGGGACGGGGCAATCCCCGGGTCATCCGGAAGGACGGCCTGCTGGCGGCGCGGGAGCAGACTCCGTTTTCCGGCTACTACACCAAGGAGAGCGAGCATCCCTACACCAACGCTCCCACGAGGGGTCCGGATAAGCCCTACAAGTGGACGGGACGTTCCCGGATTCTGGGGGGACGGACCCTGCACTGGGGACGCCAGTCCTTCCGCCTGGCCGAGTTCGACTTCAAGGCGGCGAGCATCGACGGTTTCGGGGTGGACTGGCCCTTCTCCTACCAGGATCTGGCGCCCTACTACGACAAGGTCGAGGATTACGTGGGGATCCAGGGGTTCAAGGAGGGTCTGCCCCAGATTCCCGACGGACGGTTCCTGCCTCCCTTCGCCTACAACTGCTTCGAGCATCTGATCCGGAAGGCGGCGGCCCGGAAAGGCTGGCGCATGACGGCCCTCAGGACGGCCCAGTTGAGCCGGTATCACCGGGGACGGCCGCCCTGCCACTACTGCGGAAGCTGCGGCTCCGGATGCGATATCGGGGCCTTCTTCTCCAGCATCGCCGTCACCCTTCCCGACGCCGCCAAGACGGGAAACCTGACCCTGCTGACCGACGCCGTGGTCCGGGAGGTGGTGGTGGACAAGGAGGGCCGGGTCCGGGGCGTCTCCTACATCGACCGGAAGAGCAAAGTGGAGCGGAAGGTTCGCGCCAAGGTGGTGGTGCTGGCCGCCGGCACGCTGGAGTCGACCCGCATCCTGCTCAATTCGGTCTCCCGATTCCACCCTCAAGGCATGGCCAACGGCAGCGGCGTCCTGGGACACTACCTGACCGATCACTTCACCGCCGGCCAGGTGATCGGAGTCCTGCCGGAGCTGGTGGGGTCGAAGATCCGCAACGACGACGGCAAGGCGAACGGTTCCTACATTCCCCGGTACAGCAATCTGGGAACCCGCCATCCCAAGTTCATTCGCGGCTACGCCATCATGGTCAAGGGGGGCAGTAATGTCTTCCCTCGGCACGCGGACCTGATCGGCGGGTTCGGAGCCGGCTACAAGAAAAGGATCAAGGAGCTGCACCCGGCGGTGGTCCGGGTCTACGCTCGGGGAGAGGCGCTCCAGATCTTCGACAGCTACGTGGAGATCGACCGGGAAGTGGTGGACGCGTGGGGAATCCCGGTCCTGAAGTTTCACTACAAGCGGACCGACAACGACTACCACATGCTGGACGACGCCTTTCAGAATCTGCAGGAGCTCATGCACGAGGCCGGCGCCGAGATCCTCAGCGAGGACAAGTCCCTGAGCGCTCCCGGGCGGATCATCCACGAGATGGGGACCACCCGGATGGGCGACGATCCCCGGACCAGCGTCCTGAACCAGTTCTGCCAGGCCCACGAGATTTCGAACCTGTTCGTCATGGACGGCGGTTGCTGGCCCAGCTCCGCCTGCCAGAATCCTACCGAAACCATTCTGGCCATCGCCTGGCGGTCCAGCGACTATCTGGCGGAGCAGTTCCGGACGGGTGATCTCTGAGATCCGCGACCGGTGTTGACGCGGTTCGTCAGCTCACTTTCCGGCGGCCGTAATCCGGATCGGGACTCGGGGGGTGGTCGCTCGTCATGGGGATCGTCAGTGAAACTTCCGCTCCGGCGGCTGGTGAAGCGATCTTCAGAGTTCCTCTCTCTCCATAACAGAGGCGGAGGCGTCGTCGTACGTTTTTCAAGCCGTGGGCGCCGTTTGGCGCACCCGACGGGGGGAAGCCCGGCCCGTCGTCGGAGATGATCACCTGCAACGTGTCTCCTGCGATCCGAGACTCGATCCGAACCGTGCCGGCCCCGGTCCCTGAGCTGACGCCGTGCTTCACGGCATTCTCCACGAGCGGCTGAATGGAAAGGACCGGAACCTTGAGCTGCAAAGTATCTTCGGCGGCGTGGATACTGGTCTGCAGCCGTTCTCCCAGCCGCAACCGCTCGACCTGGAGATAGGCCCGAACAATGCGAAGCTCTTGTTCCAGGGAAACGAACTGACGATCGCCCTGCAACGAATATCGAAAGATCTCCGCCAGGCTGACCAGGGTGTTCCTGGCATCCACCGCCGACCGGGGGATGGTGGCGTACAGCGCGTTCAGGGAATTGAACAGAAAATGGGGGTTGATCTGGGCCCGGAGGGCGTCCAGCTCCGCCTCGGCCACCAGCCGATTGAGTTCGGTCCGGCGCCTGCGCTCCAATTGGTCGGAGAGCTCGTTGGAGAGCCGTTCCAGATCTTCCAGATCCCGGCTCAGATATCGGTTTCCGCCCCGCCGCCGACCCAGCAGCAGACGGCAAGTCTCCTCGCCGCTGGTTCGAACGGGAACTTCCACTTCCGCCCAGCGATGGCGTTTAGACCTGCCGTCAGTTTCCCGGTCCGGCCGAATCCGAGTCCGAATCAAGTTCTTCCCGCTTCTGGTCCCATCTTCCACGACCTGCCAGCGCTCCGCGTTGGCGAAACGGGCCATCACCTCACCTGCGCGGTCCAGAGATTCCTCGTGGCCTTCGTTGTCCTCAAGACAAGCACGGATCTCCCCGAGTGCCCGTTCCGGATCGCCTCGCCGGAAAATGGTGGTTTCCAGGCGATTCTGGACGCGCTTCCGTATCGCCGGAAAGGCCACCAGGGCCAACCCTCCCGCGACGATCAGGATGGACTGCGCGAACGGATCGTTCGACTTGGGCTCCAGCAGACCCAGCAATCCGGCGAGTCCCAGCAGCAGAATCGCCGCTACGGCCGCCGTCAGGGCATTGACGAGAAACCGCACGAACACGTCCAGCAGCAGCAGTCGGTGACCTTGCAGGAGAATGATGAGAGCCAGAGGGATTCCGGCATGGTGCAAGACAATTTCGTGGGCCCAGGCATCGGACCCGTGACTTGAACCGAAGTGAATGAAGGAAACCGCGAAGAAAAAGAGCGCCATGGCTGCAAGTGCGCGCAGACTGGCGCCTTTGAGCCGGCGCTTCTCGCGGGCCAGACCCGAGGCGGCGAGGAGAGAAAGCGCACCGAATCCGAATGTGATCAGGAGCAGTCCGAATCGGTGCGAGGCTTCGCTCCCTCCGAACAATTCCGCCAGGTGGCTGACCACCGCGGTCAAGGACAGCAGGTACCCGCAAACGAGGATCCAGCGTTGGCCGGCACCCAAGGAGAGATGGAGCAGGACGCCCGGAAGCAGACTCAGAACCGCGAAACTCAAGGCCACGGCGATTGGCGTGTAACCACCTCCGAGTTCGACGGTGGTCAGGACCGTCAGAGACAGGGTATTCCAGAGAAGGGCCAAGGTGGCCGCCATGGCCGGCACCGCGAAATCTCCTCCCGGATCCCGTCGCCGTCCCAGCCACAGCAGGCATAGGAATGCGCCGAAGATGATGACGCCCGCGGCGTGTCCCAGCGCATTGATAATGAGTGGGAGGTTCCCTTGCATCGGTTGAGAGCAGTCTACTATGAGCGCCAGGAACCAATCTTCTTGTGCTCTGAGGCGAGGCCTGAGGTCCGGCGCCCGTAGGAACAACTGGTAGAATCCGGGATCGATGGCGCCGGGGCGGCGTCTGAAGAGGATTGATCCGTGCCCGTGAAGAGATTGAGCGTACTGGTCGTGGACGACGAGCCGCTGGCCCGCCGGGTGCTTCTGGACGGGCTGTCCCACTTGGAAAACGTCCATGTCGTGGGCGAAGCGGACAGCGGGGAGACGGCGTTGCGGCAAATCCGCGAGCTTCAGCCGGACTTGGTGCTCCTGGACATCCAGATGCCGGTCATCGACGGATTCGAGGTGATCCGTCGCCTCAGCGGTCCCCTGCCGTCCATCGTGTTCGTGACCGCATACTCCGAATATGCCCTCGACGCCTTCGAGGTCGGGGCCGTGGACTACCTGCTCAAGCCGGTCAGCGAGGACCGTCTCCGGATGGCCGTCGACCGATCCCGCCGATCCCGGCGCAGGCCCCGGGAGAGCGCCCTCAGAGTGGAACGAACCTTGGCCGCTCTTGACAGGCGCGAAACCCGGACGGTCGCCAAGCTGGTGGCTCGCCGCGGGTTGGACTACTACCTGTTGGACCTGGACGACGTCTACGCGCTGCAGGCCGACGGAGAGATCGTCTGGATTCTCACCGCACGAAGGAAATTCCGGTCCGTGCACAGCCTGGGCCGTCTTGAGGAACGCCTTCGTGGGACCCAGTTTCAAAGTGTTCACCGAAGCGTGCTGGTGAACACGAATCGGATTCGAAAGATGAGTGCCCTGAGCAGCCGCCGCTGGCTTCTGATCCTGACCAACGGTCTTGAGTTCATCGTCAGCAAGAGACGGGCGCCGCTGGTCAGGGATCTGCTGTTGTAGCTGCGAAAGGTGTAGAGAGGGGACTAGCGTCCCTCGAACCCCTTGATCGGCGGCTGGAAACCGCCGGTCCTTTTGGCGATTGGAAATCGCCGCTCCTCAACGCCGGAAGTGCCAGTTGGTGGTGTTGCCGGGCGGGGGATAGTTGGTCTCGGACGCCCGCCCGTCCTGGGAATGGATGAAGACGCGGATCTCCGTGTCTGAAGGATCGGGGAAGTCGAGCAGGGAGAATTCGTACAGGTAGCCGCTGTTGTCGATCTCCGAGCTGCCGTAGGTCCTGACGACGTCGCGCCGGTAGCGGCCGGTGCGCCCGGCATACAGGAATTCTCCGTCCCGAAACAACACGATGGATCGCGCGAGGACGCGGTTCTCCACGTCGGCCCCCCAACCACCGACGAAAATCCGGCTTCGGTCCGGACTCAGCCGCGAGACGACCCACCCGGTGACGCCCGGGTCGCCGATCGGGATTTCCGTCCCTTCCGGCGTCACCAGAAGGGTTTCTTTCGCGGACGCATCCAGCCGGTAGGAAGCGGGGGCGGGAATTTCCACGGGCAGGAGTGCGAGGCCGGATTCGGTTCGGCGCGTTTCGTAGATTCGGACCTGGTTGCTGCCGTCCCGGAAGGCCGTTTCCGGAACGATGGCCGAGAAGATGGTCTCTCCGTCCAGTTGTGAGGTGCGGGTCACTGCGCGGACGGTGCCGTTGACGCCGACGGCGAGGGTGCGGCCGGTCCGGGAGACCTGCCCTCCGAGAACCCTTCCCGAGATTCGTGACAGCAGGAAGGTGGAGTCGAGGTCGACCTGCCGGAACAGGTGGCTGCCGTCGACCTCCACGGCCAGGTCCGATTGCCCTTGGATCAACGCGTCCGTTCGCCGGCCCACCAGTTCGGCATGGGGTCCGATCCGGTAGAGATCGCGCTTCGAGAGTTCACCGTTTACGCCGCCGAAGAGCGCCAGCTTCCGGTCGAGGCTCTCCCAGCGCGCCTCCAGGCGGGAGTCGAACGAGAACGTTTCGCCGTCGTCGGTGTAGACGATCTTTTCGGGCCGTTCCGGCGCCTCGGCGGCCAGGGCCGACCGGCCCTCCAACGGCCAGTCCGTTTCGCTGCCCAGCATCTCCACCAGGGTCGGCAGGATGTCCATGCTCTCCACGTTGCGGTCGCTCAGGACTCCCTCCTGCTGCCCCGGCGCCTTGACGAGCAGCGGGACGGAAATGATGTCCATGTAGTTGGTGGCGGTCACCAGGCGGCGGGAATCGCCGGGACGGAAGCTGGCTCCGTGGTCGGCGGTGACGACCAGAAGCGTGGAGTCGTAGAGGTTCTGCTCACGAAGCCGCTGGACCAGTTCTCCCACCAGGCGATCCAGGAACATGACCTGCAGGAGGTGGCGCTGGTAGGACTGGATCACCAGCCACGGATCGTCCAGCCACTGGTTCACGTCGAGACCCTCGTTGTTGGGGCCCACCACCCCGGCCACGCCCGGCCGCTCCGAGAGCGTGTACAACTTGCCCGAAGGAAGGTAGATCCAACTGGCGTGAGGAAGCATGGAGTGCAGGAAATGGAGACCCGGCGGGCCGTCCTTCCGAATCGATTCGACGAAGTTCCGGAAACGGTCGGCCCGTCTCGACCAGTCGACGCGGAAGTCCGTCCAGGTACGCCGGAGCGGACCGGGAACGCCCGGGTTCAGGAACTGGTTCCAGGTCTGGGTCACCGGCGGAAGCCATCGCGAGGCCCATGATGCCGGCAGCAGGAGGTGGAGATAGGCGACCGACAGGTCCTCCACCAGCAGCCGGAAGCGGGGAACGAAGGGTACGGGTGTTCTCCGGGGGTTCAACCCGGTGACGTTTTCCCGAATTTTCAGTTCGTGGGAACCGGCGAGCAGCGAGAAGAGGTTCCTGGGGTATTCGCGATACAGAGGAAGTGGGTAAGGGCGCCGCTTGGGCAGGGTTCCCGACAAGATCACGGGAATCGACAACAGGGTGCTCTCGTTGTTGGTGGTCGCGTTCCGGAACCAGTAGGAGGTTTCCGCCAGCTCGGCCAGGTTGGGGAAGAGGTTCGAGTCGATCTCCCGGTCCCCGTTGAGCAACGAGATGAGGGGGAACTCGTCGAAGATCACCATCACGACGGGCGCTTTGGCGCCGGTCCCGGTCTCCACCTGGGAATCCGGTGCGGGAAGGATCAGCTTCCGGATCTCAGAATCCAGGAGGAAGAGGAGAGGGAAGAGGACGGCCGCGGGGATCAGATAGGACAGCCAGGTCCTGATCACCGAAAATCGGCGATAGGCGAGCACGAAACCGGCACCGGAGAGCAGGGCAAGAACCAGCGCCGCCCCTTCGGGCACCGGGAGTTTCTTGAGTGCCTGGAGGACGAGTCCGGCGGTCAGGAGGCCCAGAAGGGCCAGGTAGGTCCCGGAGCCCAACAGCGGATGGACCCTGGCCAAACTCCGGATCACCACCACCGCCGCTCCCGGCAACAGGAGGGACAGCATCAGAGTCAGCAGGAGGATGTCCACCCGTTCGCTCTGGTGGGCCGGCAGAAACTCGGGATGCCGGGTCAGGAGGTCGTAGACGGGCTGCGCCGTAGTGAACGCCGACAGGACCAGGAGGTGGAGGATCCGGAGCCGGATCCCGGAGGCTGGTTGATTGCGAATCGGGTCGTTCATCTGAAGCGGCACCCAGAGGGGCTCCCATTGGGTTCTGCCTTGGGGGACGACAATACAACAGAAGTGGACAGAGGCGCGCGACGCCAGGAGGGGGGACTTCTTTGAAACTTCCAATGCCGGACACCCGGCAGGAGCGGCGTCGTCCGGAGCGGCGTCGTCCGGAGCGGCGTCGTCCTCGGCGCCGACTGGGACCGGCGTCCTTCCGGGCGCCGCTTGGCGGCGTGTTTCACGCGCCCCGTGTTCCTTGCCAGGAGGGGCGACTTCCAGTCGCCCACTGGAAGGGTGGTTTCTAGCCGCCCTGTCGGACCAATCCCCGCTGACCGTAGGGGCACCCCTTGTGGGTGCCCTGCGGGATCGCATCGCTCCCCGGCTGAGTCGCCGCTCCACGCCGCCACGCCCGGCGCCCGGAAGGACGCCGGTCCCAGTCGGCGACTAGAAAGTCGCCGCTCCACGCGCCGTCGCTCCACCCCCCCGGTTCGGTAGTGCCCAGGCAATGGCCGGCGCACGGTGGCGCCGTTCAGGGGAGGGCGACCACAAGGGTCGCCCCTACGAGTCGTTCGACAGCGGCAACGCGGTGTGCGCCTCTGACGGACTATCCCCGCCCAGTTTCTCGCGGGATCACACCGGAGGCCCGGTGGTGGGGGACTTCTTTGAAACTTCCAATGCCGGACACCCGGCAGGAGCGGCGTCGTCCGGAGCGGCGTCGTCCTCGGCGCCGACTGGGATCGGCGTCCT
>JAJDTT010000191.1 GCA_022827025.1 Acidobacteriota bacterium | reverse complement strand
TCAAATGATACAGGACAGTACTGACACAACACCCAATCCGATACATGGAAACAAATATCCAGTTAGAGAGTAAGTCTAGCGAACCGTAACCGGCGCTATTTCAATGATTTGCTATGGCTTGAGGGGGCAGTGAAGTTCCGTTTAGAATCAAGGAGATATCTTGTCTCTGGGCCTGGAACTTCGGTCTAGAAGTAAAACTTGAGCGCCCCCTGTAGCTGCCGAGCCGGTTGCGCTTTCCCCAGAGCCCCGAACTCCGAGGTCCCGAACTCACCGGTCTTGGACTGGCCTGTCAGCAGGAAGTTGGGATGGTTGGTGGCATTGAAGGCCTCCAGGCGCAGCTCCAGCCGCCGGCTGTCCTGGAGCTGAAAGGTGCGCCGGAGTGAAAGATCCAGATTGATCACGCCCGGTCCCTCGACCGAACTCCGTCCGGCGTTTCCATAACGAAACTCCCCTGGACGCCGGAACGCCCCGGTGTCGAACCACCGGGAAGCACTCCGCTCCGAGTCGGCGAGGTTGGGATTCCGAATCCGGTCCGGCCATTGCGAATGGTAGGAACCGGTGTCCAGGGGATCGCCGGGCAGGTAGACGGTAAACCAGCCGCCGTCCTGGAAGCTGGCGATGGCCCGGATCGACCAGCCGCCGAGAATCTTCGCAATGGCCCCCTTGGAAAGAAAGGCGCGTCCGGCGCCGAAGGGCAGATCGTAGCCGGCGGTCACCATCATTCGCCGGGGGGCATGAGATTCGGAAAGGGCCCGGTTGGCGTCCGGCGGCATGTTGCGGGATCGGAATCGGCGTCTCGAGGGCGGGCCCTGGTATCCGCCCCCGTTGTCGATCTGCCGGGACCAGTCGAGGACCAGCAGGGCCGAGAGTCCGTAGCGGTCCGGTCTCTTCTCCACCTGCAACTGCATGCCGTGGAACCAGGCGTCGGCATCGGCGAAGGGCATCTCGACGGTCTGCAACTCAGGGTAAGGGCGGCGCCGGCTCCGGTCCCCCGGACCGGGGACGGCATCGTTCAGAGAGATGGTCTCCAGACGGTTGATGGAACGAGATCCCAGGTACCCCGCCTGCAGCAGGACGCCCGGAGACAGCCGGTGCTGAAGGTTGAGCCCCCAGGAATGGGTGGCCGCCAGCCGAAGCGGCGTCTCCATCCCCGAGTGGTTGGGAGCCGCCGAATCCGCCAGAGTTTCCGGAAACGGATCGGACAAGCTCAAGGTGGCCTCGTCCAGCGGCGCCAGGAACACCAGGCGCCGGGCCCCCGGACGCGGATTCTTGGCCATTTCCTGAACCATGTTCAGGTCGGGCTCGTTGGAATAGATCCCGTAGCCGCTTCTCAGCACAGTGGCGTTTCCGAGCCGGAACGAAATCCCCAGGCGGGGAAGAATGGCGGCAGCCCGGTTCCACTCGACCAGGGGGAAGCCGGGTTCGAAACGGCCGGTTTCGGGAGCCGGCGGGTCCGCGTCCACGAGTGCGGGAAACAAGCGGCCCTCGCCCACATCGAAGTTGGCCATGAAGCCCCGCTTGTCCCGCCAGGGGAGCCGAAGCTCGTATCGCAGTCCCAGTGTGAGGGTCAACCTGGGCCGGACCCTCCACACGTCCTTGAAGTAGAAATAGAAGCTGTTCTGGTGGAAGTTGCCGCGGAAGTCCTCGCCTCCCAACTCGGTGCGCACCGGATGTCCCAGGAGAAAGTCGGCGAACGCGTTCCCCGTATACCGGCTGAAGAACTCGAATCTGGAACGGCGCTCCATCACGTAGAAGTTGTAGTGCTGCCGAAATTCGACCCCTCCTCGCAGCGTGTGGTTGCCGCGGGACCAGGAGACGTCGTCCTTGACCTGCCAGTTCCCCAGGTTGGCGTGCCCCACGGCGCCCGAGTCTCCGATTCCGGCGTAACCCTGGATGATGATCGAGGGAACGCCGCTGCGGTCGGCCTCGCTCTTCAGCAGTTGCGGAATGCCGAGACTCAGAGGGACCTGCGGCTTGGGCTGGGAAGGACCGGCGATGTAGGGGCGGAAAAACCAGTGGATGCTCGCCGCGTTGATCAGGCCGTTTCCCAAGGTGCGGATGTTGGAGACGGACTGTCCATAGGTCCGCAGAGGCTGCACCGCAGAGAAGGCGCTGAAGGTGTGGGGAGAAACTTGAGGGCTCGAATCCCAGATGGAGCGGCCGGCCCATCGGCTGCCGGGTGACGTCGCAAAGTCCAAGCGCGAAATGATTTGGGGATTGTCCAGGTTCGCCGTCGAATCGGGACTCGTGAAGTTCAGGGGGCCGGGCGTATTCGGTGACGGCCAGAAGTGGAGGAGCTTCCTGGCCACGGGATCCAGGCGTTGCTCGGGCAGCCGGCCGTCCGGGAAGAACTGCCCGGTGGCCGGGTCCCGGATGGGCGACGGGAACACGCCCCGTTTTTCGGCGCCGGTGGGTACGACCCCGGTCAACGGCCGGGTCTCCCGAATCGACCGGAGCTGGTAGGAAAGGAAGAACCAGGCCCGGTCCTTCCCGTCGAACAGGCCCGGGATCAGGAGGGGACCTCCCAGGGTCGCGCCCAACTGGTTGCGCTTGAATTCCGCCTTCCGCTGTTCGAAGAAGTTGCGGGCGTCCAGATTGTCGTTCCTGTGGAACCAGTACAGGTTTCCATGAAACTGGTTGCTGCCGCTCTTGGTCACGGCGGTGATCTGACCGCCGGGACGCACGCCGTACTCGGCCGAGTAGAGGCCGGTCTTCACGTCGAATTCCTGCAACGCGTCGGTGCTCGCCTTGAAGGTGGTGTCCCCGTCTCCGTGGGTGAAGAGGGTGCCGTCGATATAGGTGAGATTGTCCTTGAACCTCATCCCCATGACCTTGACGTTGCCCCGGTTCGACTGTGAAGGAGCAGCCCCGGCCGCCAGGCCGGCCAGCCTCCCGATGTCGCGGGCGTTGACCGGCAAAGAGTCGAGTTTCTCCTGGTCGATGACCTGTCCCAGATCCGTCCTCCCGGCTCCCAGCAGAGCCGGACCCGCTTGTTGGACCGAGGCGCCGCCGGCCGTCCCCCGCCGGAGTTGGAAATCCGCCCGGAGGGACTGTCCCACCAGCAGATCCAGGTCTCGGAGAACCTCCGTCCGGAATCCTAGCAGCGCCACGGTCAACTGGTACTTGCCCACCCGCAGGCCGTCGCGCCGGAAATAGCCCGCCGGGCTGGTGAGAAGATCGACGACCTGGTTCGTATCCAGGTGTCTGAGGCTGACCTGGACGTTCGCCGCAGGCGTTCCGTCCGCCAGCAGCACCCGGCCCAGAATTGTGCCGGTGTCGATCTGGGCCTGCAGCACAACTCCGGCTGCCAGCCAGAGGACCGAAACCGGTACCAGGATTCTTCGAATGAGACTCATAACCGCAAATCCACGTTCCATGATACCCGTTGGCGAGGCGAGTCCCGTGTGCGTGGGTCCGCCGGGTTTCGAAAGTGGTTCCACGAATCGAACAGGCCGGTCGGTCTGCTTGCGTAGATTGGACCGATCCTGGACACTCGGTTGCTAGCAGACCAGCAAGAAACAGGGAGGAATCCATGAATCGAAGACGCTTCGTCGGCTCGGTGGCGGGGACCGCCGGGTTTGCCGCCGCCGCGGCCCAGAATGCCCGTGCGGAAGCGCATCAGGCTCTATCGTCGATGCGCATCACCCGGATTCGCTTCTATGAGGCCCCCTCCCGCACGATGTTCAATCAGAGCGCCCACGTTTCTCTCGTCGAGACCAACCAGGGCATCGTGGGGGTGGGCGAAGGGGGATCGGCGGACACGATCCGGCAGTGCGCCGGCCTGCTCATCGGAGAGAACCCGGCCCGCATCGAGCACCTCTGGCAGCTCATGTACCGGGGCCACTTCTATCCCCCCGGGCGGGAAAAGATCCATGCCCTGGGCGCTCTCGATCTGGCGCTCTGGGACATCCGGGGCAAGGCTCTCGGCGTCCCGGTCTATCATCTGCTGGGAGGTCCGGTTCGGAAGCACATCGAGTGTTATTCGACGGGATTCGGGGGCTACAAGACGACACGGGATGCAGCCCGCGCCTGCATGGACGCCGGTTTTCGGGCCTTCCGAACCAGCACCCGGGGTTCGGGCGACCAGTTCAACCCCCGGCAATCCGTTCGCGACACGTACAAGCTTTGCGTCGAGGTGCGCAAAGGGGTCGGCCCCGACGGCGATTGGGCCGTCGATTACCACACGCGGCTGGACATGCCCGACGCCATCCGGCTCTCCACCCTCATCGAGGACCTGGAGCCTTACTTCGTCGAAGACCTGATCCGCAGCGAGAATCCGGGCGTCTACCGGCAGTTGCGTCCTCAGGTGAAGGTGCCCATCGCCGTGGGTGAGCAGTTCGGCGACCGCTGGGACATCAACGAGCTGATCGAGGAACGACTCATCGACTATTCGAGAGTCTCCCTCCCCAATGCCGGCGGCATCACCGAGTTCATGAAGATCGCGGTCCTTTGCGAGACCCACTACGTCGGGCTGATCCCCCATTTCACCGGACCCATCGCCACCGCCGCCCTGGTGCATGCGTGCAACGCCTTTCCGGGGCCCGTCCTGACGGAGATGCGGGGCAGCCGGAAACAGGATCTGGCCCACCTGCCGGTGAGCTACGACTTTCGGGACGGAAAACTCTGGCCCACCGACCGGCCGGGCCTGGGTGTCGTGGTCGATACGAAACCTCTGAAGCTGGTGGCCGAGGTGACGGAGCCCATGGAGGGGGCGCCCCTGAATCGGCGTCCCGACGGATCCATCACGAATTGGTGAGGAAAGTAGGAGCGGGGGTTTTCCTACCCCCAATCCCCCGGGGGGACAAGAATGTCTCCCCCTCCTGGTGTGCCCAAGGGTTTTTCCAAGCAGTAGAAAAGAAGGAGTTTTGACATGGGATTGCCGATGAATCGCCGGGTCTTCCTGGGGACCGGGATGGCCGGAACGGCGCTGGGTTCCCAGGTCTCCCTTGCTGAAACAGCGCAGGACGTGGGTGACCGGGCCCAGTTGCTCTGGGACGATCACTTGGTGGACCGGAAAGAGGGCGTCCGGCTCAGGGTCACGCCCGCCCGGGCCGACCACATCCGAGTGGTTTCGCCCGACGTCCCGACAGACCAGGACGGCGTTTGGGCGTGGGTCACGGTGGGGGACGAGGGTGGCCGGGTGCGGATGTGGTACTCGGGCCGCGCCCTGGGCGATCCGGCCGAGGTCAGCCGGCTCTGCTACGCCGAGTCGGGGGACGGCGTCCACTGGGACAAGCCGCCCTGCGGGGTCACCTCGTTTCAGGGCAACCGGCAGAACAACATCGTCCTCACCGTCCAGCATGAAGGCGGCGTATTCCTGGATCCGTCCGCCGGACCGGGCCAACGGTACAAGTGTGTCTTTGGAGAGCGGGACAAGAATCGCGGATACGGGCACCGGAGGACCCTTCCGCTTCGGGGAGGATCCCGGGAATGGTTGGGCCCGACCATCGAAGGAGCGTCGTCACCCGATGGCATCCATTGGACCAAGGGTCCCGGACCTCTGATGGACTGGTACACGGATACCTGCAACGTCTGCTACTACGACACCCGGCTGAGGAAATACGTCTGCTTCGTCCGGGACAATCAATACCCTCGTTTCAAAGGTGGGGCCATCCGCTGCATCGGCCGCACCGAGAGCGCGACCTTCGGCGACTTCCCCCGCCCCGAACGAGTCCTGGCGCCCGACCGGGAGGACCCGCCGGGGATGGACCTCTACAACTCGGCCGCCCAGCCCTACCCGTTCGCCGCCGGGGTCTCCCTGATGTTTCCGGCGGCCTACTACCACGACACCGACAACCTGGAGATTCAGATCGCCACCAGCCGGGACAGCATGCGTTGGCAGCGGCCGGACCGCAGACCGTTCCTGGGTCCCGGAAGGGAAGGGGACTTCGACAGCCGCATGGTCTACATGGGTGTGGGCATGATTCCCAGAGGGGACGAGATCTGGATGTATTACGGCGGCTTCGACGTGGGCCATGAACAGGTCAAGCGGGCTCCCGGCATGGGAGGCGTCGGCCGGGTCAGGTTCCCGCGGCACCGGCTGGTCGCCCAGGCGGCGGAGTCGGAGCTGGGACACCTGGTTACGAAGCCGCTGGTTTTCTCGGGCCGGCGGTTGCAACTGAACGTGGATTGCGGCGCCGGCGGGCGGGTTCAGGCCGGGGTCCTGGGGGTGGATGGAGTTCCGGTCCCCGGTCTCGGCCTGGAGGAATGCGAGCCGCTGATCGGGGATTCATTGCGGGGTACGGTGCGCTGGGAATCCGGGGCCCGGCTGTCCGATCTGGCGGGGAAACCGGTTCGGCTCAGTTTTCGGCTGTCCCGGCGCGCCCGGTTGTATGCATTTCGGTTCCGGAAGGTGTGAGGCGGGAGGGGGACTTGGAGGGGGGACTTTCCTGTCCCCCCTTTACATCCCCTGTCGGCGACTGGAAAGTCGCCGCGTTCGTTTGGAGGGGCGTCATCCTTGGCGCCCTCTTTCGAGCGATGGGTGAACTCGAAGCTCGGCGGCTGGACGTCTTGGTTCTCTTCTTCGAAGGGAGACTGGGCCCTTCGCTCTTTTTCGAGCTGCGGGGTGAGGACCAACAGAGGCGGGGAGAGACGATGCGGCCGCCCGGTTTTTCTCGAATGTGAGGTCGTAAGACGGCGGTCCAGGCGACTGGAAAGTCGCCGGTCCCAGTCGGCGCCTGAAAGACGCCGCTCCAGGCGCCCGGAAGGACGCCGGTCCCAGTCGGCGCCTGTAAGACGCCGCTCCATGACGCCGCTCCATGTCGCCGCTCCTTTTCACTTCGTGGAATTTGGCTTGATGAAGAACACGTGGGTGTTGGTGTCGAGGCCGTCGTAGACGATGCTGTATTGGACCATCAGTTCGTTGGGGATGTCGTCGTCATACTGGTTGATGACGCAGTTGTGGCTGTAGCCGTCGGCGTGTCTCCGGTCGCCGCTGACGATGATACCGCTGCCCCAATTGACGCCGTCGTCGGACTGATAGAGGACGAAACGGTCCCTCCCTTCGCCGTATTGGCCCGACCTTCCGTGCAGATAGTATTCGCCCCCCAGGTGGGCCAGTTCGGGATCGCGAACCTTCTTGTCCAGGTAGGCGCGCCGCTGTTCGGTCCAGGTCCGTCCCTGGTCCCGGCTGATGCAGTAGTAGAGGTGGTGTTCATCCTTTTCGGTATAGGCGCCGGCCAGCAGGCGTCCATCCGCCATGATGCACATGGCGCCGTACCACTTGTCGTCGTCCAGGGGCAGGGTGCTTCTTTTGCTCCAGCTCCGTCCGTCGTCGGTGCTGACGTACAGGACGTGGGGACCGCTGCTGATGTCGTACAGGACGAAGTTGGTGTCTCCCGCCACTCCCACGGCGCAGGGGTACCCGACGAAATCTCCGTCGAGGGGTTCATAGGGGATCCAGGAGGCGCCGTGGTCGCGGCTTCTCATGAAGCCGCTCCGGCTTCTGCCGTTGTCGACATGGGTGAGAAAGAGAACGATGATTCCGTTCTTGGTCGTCAGCCCTTCTTCGACGATCACCGGCCGCTTCGGATCTCTCTTGTAAGCCTCATGGGAATACTCGAACTTGTTGTACCTGTCCCAAGTCCGGCCGCCGTCCTGGCTTAGGGCGTATTCGCTCCACCCGTCGGAATTGTGGTCGCTGGTGTTGGCGTAGAAGGCCGCGATGTGACCGTTCGCGTATTCCAGGCAGACCGGGCCCCCGTGTGAGCAACGCCCCGGAGCGTCGTTCTCCAGATCGGCGATGATGTTGCCGAAGATGTCGTCGCCGAGCCGGGTGGATGGAACGTGATCGTAGATCGACGCCCCTTCGATGGGTTCGTATTGGATGGCTTCCTTGCCGGACGCGGCGTCTTGGGCAAACGCCGCGAGGGCGGAGCCGGCCAGGAACAGGACCACGGAAACCGGTATCGATCGATTCATCGCCACTCCTTTCCCGCACCAAACCGCCCGCCGTCGAGCCTTTTGGTGCGGACTGCTAGAATAAACGCCACTGTTCGCATGAGAAACCACACGTGGAACTTCTGCCCGCCCGGGGCTCGAATTCGCGATTCGGCCCGGCGTCCGTCCGTCCGGCTTGCGCTCCTGTTCCTGATCCTGCCGCCGCTGGCCGGAATCGCCTTCTCTCAGAGCTCCAAGGTCGACTTTCAACGGCAGATTCGTCCCCTTCTGTCCGACACCTGCTTTCAGTGCCACGGGCCCGATCCCCAGGTTCGGATGGCCGGGCTGCGGCTCGACCTGCGTGACCACTTCTTCGAGGCGCGGACCTCCGGAGTTCCCGTGGTGCCGGGAGATCCGGACGGCAGCCTGGTCTTTCGGCGCATCACGGCAGAGGACCCGGCCCGCCGCATGCCTCCCGCGTACTCGCAAAAGACCCTGAACGAGGACCAGGTCGATCTGATACGCCGTTGGATCGAAGAAGGGGCCGTCTGGCGGCAACATTGGGCATTCATCCCGCCGGGGCGGCCGGAACCGCCTCAGGTCAAGGACACGTCCTGGCCCAGGCAGGATCTGGATCGCTTCGTCCTCAAGCGCCTCGAAGCCGAAGGCCTGGATCCTTCGCCTCCGGCACAAAGGAGCCGCCTCCTGCGCCGGGTGACGCTGGACCTGACCGGGTTGCCCCCGACCGTGGACGAACTGGACGCCTTCCTCAACGACCCGTCGCCCGGCGCCTACGAAAAGGCCGTCGACCGGCTCCTGGCTTCGCCCCGGTACGGGGAACGCATGGCCGCCGCATGGCTCGATCTGGCCCGATACGCCGACACCGACGGCTATCAGGACGACGAGCCTCGCACCATGTGGAGATGGCGCGAATGGGTCGTCGACGCGCTGAACCAGAATCTGCCCTTCGACCAGTTCACGGTCCAGCAGTTGGCCGGGGATCTGCTCCCTGATCCGGGACCGGAACAGAAGCTGGCCACCGGCTTCCTGCGAAACAACCGCGTCAACGGCGAAGGCGGGTCCATCGCCGACGAGTTCCGGGTCGAGTACGCCGTCGATCGAGTCAATACCGTCTCCACCGTCTGGATGGGGCTCACGGTCGGCTGTGCCCGTTGCCACGACCACAAGTACGATCCCATCTCCCAGACCGAGTTCTTCCGGCTGTTCGCATTCTTCAACAACATTTCCGAGCCGGGCACCTATCGGCGGAGCGCCGCTCCCACCATCAAGGTGCCGCCGCGGGTCGTGCAGCGGCGCATTGAACGGATTCATCGCAAGCTTGAGGTCCTGGACCGCAGATCACCCGAGTACGCAGCGCTCGAAAACGAACATCAACGCCTCTGGGAACAGGTCCCCGCCACCATGATCATGCGGGAGGACGAGGCTCGAGAGACGTTCGTGTTGGCACGAGGAAATTACGATCAGCCGGGCGCCAGGGTGACTCCGGGCGTCCCCGGGGCGCTGCCTCCGCTTCCCACCGGGGTCCCGGCCAATCGTCTTCTCCTGGCGCGGTGGCTGGTGGATCCGTCCCATCCACTCACCGCCCGCGTGGCGGCGAACCGGTTGTGGCAGTTGCACTTCGGGGCGGGACTGGTGCCGACGCCCGAGGACTACGGGGCGCAGGGGGAGCCGCCGACCCATCCACTCCTGCTGGACTGGCTGGCCAGCGAGTTGATGCGGCTGAAGTGGGACGTCAAGGCTTTCCAGCGGATGATCGTCACCAGCGCGACCTACCGGACGTCGTCAAAGCTCACGCCCCGGCTGCTACAGAAGGATCCGGACAACCGTCTCCTGACCCGGGGTCCCCGCTTGCGCCTCCCCGCCGAGATGATTCGGGACCAGGCCCTGGCGGTGAGCGGCCTGCTGGTCGAGACGGTCGGAGGGCCGTCGGTCAAGCCGTATCAGCCGGAGGGGATCTGGGACGAGATCGCCGGCGGATCGACCGGCGCCTACAAGAAGGGCTACGAGCAGGGGACCGGCGACCATCTCTACCGCCGAAGCCTCTACTCCTTCTGGCGGCGCACCATCCATCCTCCGGGGATGGAGGTGTTCGATGCTCCGAGCCGGGAGGTCTGTTCGGCCCGGCGCGAACGGACCAACACGCCGCTCCAGGCGTTGACCCTCATGAACGACGTGACCTACGTCGAGGCGGCTCGGGCTCTCGCCCAGCGCCTGATCAGGGAGGGAGGCCCCACCGACGAAGAGCGCATGGGCTACGGTTTCCGGCTGGTCACGTCACGGCAGGCCAAGCCGGCGGAAATCGAGGTGCTGACACGCGGTCTGCGGCGTCACCGGTCGACCTACGAGAACGACCCCGACGCAGCCCGGAAGCTGGTCCGGGCCGGTCAGTCCCATCCGGACCCCGGCATCGACGCCGTCGAGCTGGCCGCCCATACTGCCCTCGCCAACGGTC
>JAJDTT010000229.1 GCA_022827025.1 Acidobacteriota bacterium | reverse complement strand
GCCACGGTTGCCTTCGCTGGTCTCCGGCGGGGCCGGAGTTAGGCGAATAGGAGGGGGGACTTTTAGTCCCCCCGTGGGAGTGGGGGTAGGAAAACCCCCACTCCTTTTCACGCAGGATTTCGCCGGACCGGGGCCGGTGGGGGAACTCCGAAGAAAAGCCCCAAGACGTCCAGCCGCCGAGCTTCGAGCACACCCAACGCTCGAAAGAGGGCGCCAAGAATGACGCCCCTCCAAACGAGCACCGGCGTCCTTCCGGGCACCGACCGGGACGGGCGTCGGAGCAGCGTCCTTCCGGGCGCCGACTGGGAAGGGCGTCCGGAGCGGCGTGTTCCACACGCCGACCGGGAACGGCGGCTGAAGCGGCGGCTGGAGCGGCGTCTTTCAGGCGCCGACCGGGAACGGCGTGTTTCACGCGACGACTCTTAAGACCGCCGAAAACCGGGAAACCATCTCTCCCGTGCAGTCGTAATTCCTATAGAAAGTAAAACGTTTTCGATCGATAGCAAACTCCACCCTACTGTCCTTGCCGGACACGCAACAATACAGGGACGTGGCCTGGGAAAAAGGTCAGTCCCGTTCGCTATTGCTTCTTTCCGTAGCGGCCATGTGACCGGGCTCTCCAATCAGTTGCTCTCAAATGCCCGGTCGCTCCCGTGTAGCGAGGTGCGGCGATGCCGCGAAGGATTGCCATTGTCGGCGGCGGAGTCTCGGGACTCGGGGCGGCCTGGGCGTTGCACCAACACCCCGATCGCTTCGATTTCCGACTCTTCGAAGCGCAGGCCTCCATCGGCGGAAACGCCGTCACGGCCGACATGCCCCAAGACGACGGCACGACGATCCCGTTCGATATTTCCGTCACCGCGTGCATTCCCACCGTATACCACCACATGTGTCTCTTCATGCAGCAACACGGTATCGACCTCGTCGATACCAGGTTCAGCTACAGCGTGAAGTATCGGGGCGAAATCTACGCCCACGACTTCGACTCCGGCATCCGGAGGGAGTTGGGTCCGGAGATCAAAAAGTTCCAGAGACTCCTGAGGCGCCTGAAGTGGTTCGGCCGGCTCAACCGATCCACGTCCCGGCTGGCCAATGCTCTCAATCCGTTCAACTACATCAGCATGGGTTCGGTTCTCAACCTGGGCCGGTTCTCCGGAAGTTTCCGGTACAAGATCCTGAAGCCCATGTTCGTCAATTTCCTGATGGCCACGAACGTGTTCGACATGCCGGCGTCCCTGTTTTGCCGGTACTTGGAATTCTTTGACATCGAAACCGCCACGCCGATGCAGACCTGGGACCGGGGCACACGGCGGATCTACGAAAAACTGTCGGCTGAATTTCGGGACAAGATCTACCTGGCCCGTCCGGTTCGCAAAGTGTACCGGCGTCCGTCTGAAGCCGTCGTCGAGGACGAGAACGGAAGTACCGAAACGTTTGATGATGTGGTCTTCGCGTGCAACGCGAATCAGACGTTGATGCTCCTGGACGAACCGACCTTCCTGGAGAGCTGCCTTCTCTCGTCGATTCGTTACGAGAGTGAATTGCACAACCATACGGTCGTCCACTCGGACGCCTCCGTCCTTCCGGACAGCGAGGTCAAGCCGCTCGCCACCCGGAGCAACCACATCGAGCAGTACGGCGCCAGGCCCGACAACTACGAAATCACCTACATCATGCACAATCAGCAGCCTTGGGCGAACCGGTCGGACCGGCCCTGCCTGGTGACCTACAATCCGATCAGCCGTATCGACGAGAACAAGATCCTCAAAAAGTGGTGGTTCCAGCACATCGTGCACGATGTGTCTCACGTGGCCTTGTTGATCCATCTGTTCCGGTTTGTTCAGGGCAAGAGGCGAACCTGGCACTGCGGCGCCCACACCCTGATCAACAGCCAGGAGACCTGTTTCGTATCCGGCCTGGCTACGGCGAGACAGATGGGAGCGGACTACCCGTTTCAGGACGACGAAGCCAGGAAGTGGTTCAATTTCTACGGTCGGACCATGTACGGCTGGCGCTTCCGGAAGGCGTGAGCGGAGGAGCGGCGGCTTCCAGCCGCCGACTGGGAACGGCGGTTTCCAACCGCCGATTCTTACGATCCCGGGTGGCCGGAAAGACCGCTAATTCAGGTCGTGCCGGCCTTCCTCCGAAACCGTACCGAGTAGAAGGGGAGAGCCATGTTTCCGCGTGCGGCGTGTCTGTGGCCATCGAAATCACCGGCCACGATGTCAGTGACCCAGCACGCTGTAGTTTCCGTCCAGGATCAGGCGAACGGACACGAACAATCCCAATAGCCCGAACAGCACCCAGGGGGCGTTCATGGCGCCGACGTAGGCGTACAACTCGCCCCGCGTGATGTGGTGCTGCCTCCCGGCCACGAAGAAACTGACCCAGTGGACCGACGTCGCGTAGGTCCACTGCCAGAACATCATGACCCCGAGAATGCCGGCGACGACAGCCGGCAAAAAATCAACGGTATAGGCCGCGTAAAGGATCAGTGTCGGAACGGGCGTAACGAAACCGTTGGCGATATCGACATTGAAACCGAACGTACGGCGATCCGAATAGGACCCGTCGAACAGCGAGTAGGTTGCCCAGACATCTGCCCAGACTGTCGGGGACCAGACCTGTCTCAGCGGCACCTTGGCGGAAAGGAACTCGCCCACCGGTGTCCGGCCGGTTGCACGTTGCCGACTGCGCCAATACTCGGTGCGCTTTTCGACATAGTCCCGTTTGAAGAACAGGCACGCTTCCCAATAGCAAATCAGCAGATTGATGGAGAAAAACAGACTCAACAGGCAATGGATGACGTTGAGATCTCCGTAGAAGTGGTAACGCGCACCAATGCCGAGAAGCGACAGAAGCGCGACCACCAGCACCGCCAAAAATCCGGTCGGGATCCCCGAACTGAATTTGCCCGCGCTTTGGTCCCGAAATGTTCGATCGGAGTTGTTTTCACCCATGGCTTGTTCTCCGCTCTTGAGGACGATCAAGCCTGGTTCGGGCCAAGCCGGGAAGAGTCACGTTCTCGTTCACCTGTTTCCTGCGTCCACCGGCCTTGGACAAATGAAGCCTTGACAGTCCAATCGTCATTGATTAAGTTTGTAGTACAAACTGATTTGTAGAACTAGAAACGGCCAGGAGGGAAAGGACGCCACCATGAAAACCAAGGACCCCGACGAACAGTTTCCCAGCAAGTCGATCAAAGAGATTCCCAAGTGGACCCGTCGCTATGTTCGGAATCGGACCGTTCCGCTTCTGCTCATCATGTTCCTGTACCTGGTCTGGATGTACTTGGCCGGCACCGGGTCGAAGCTTGCCAGATTGGCGTACAGGGCAGGGAACATGACCGAATTCTATTTTGCGATGACAATTGTTGTCGCCATGGTTGCTGTTCTCATCTACGCCGTAGTGCAAGGGTCGCGATGGCGTGGCGGATGGTATGAGAAGCTTACGAAAAGAATCTACAAAGAGAGGGGCGATGTGGTGCTTCCCGCCTCCGCAAAGCAGAAGAATCCCAACTGGCGCCGACAGCTGCTTCCCGGTGTCTTCATGCTGGGAGTGCCGATCTCCGTCGTGCTGACACGTTTGGGTTACCTTCCGAACGAGTATGTACAACCGGTATCGGCTCTCTATGGCGTACCTTTTCTGATCGCGACCTTCATTACGATGCGCCCAATGCTGGGTCCGATTTACCTGCTGTGGCCGACTCTCTACGGCATTCACGCCATCCTGGTGGTTGCGGGAGCCCCGATTCAATTCGAAGGACAATGGGCGTCTCTGAACCTGCTGATACCGACGATTGGATACGGGATGCTGACCGGGTTGGTGGGATTCCTTTTCGGCCAGTATTCTCTGAAGCGGTTGCGGGATATCGCATCCGGAGGAGAAACGAAACCATGACGAGCGGGCTCGACCGGGTGGTTCACGAGCCGGCCCGGCTGCGAATCCTGATGCTGCTGTCTGCGGTCGAGGAGACCGATTTCAAGTTCCTGCAATCGACTCTGGCCCTGACCAACGGCAACCTGTCGTCCCACATGAGTCGCTTGGAGCGGGCCGGCTACGTGAAGATTCTGAAGGGGTTTGTCGGAAAGGTCACCCAAACGCGGTACCGCCTGACCGAGGAAGGACAACGGGCACTCTCTGTCTACTGGAAGTCTATTGACGAGATTCGATCACTCTCACCTCACGTGAGTGGATAACCGGGATTCGGCCAGAAGCAATCCTTCTGCACCCCTGATTACTGAAGACGATCAACGGAGTTACGGACCAGGATGGAATTTCTGTCCCCATTACCAGGACCGGAGTGAGTTCACGAACAACGACATGATCTGGGACCTGATTCTCCTTGGAGCCCTCCTTTATCTGGCCGTCGTCATCCGGGGCCAAGTCCGGCACCAGAAACAGATGGAGTTGGGCTTGGGGGTCAGAATCACCAGATTGGAGACGTAGGTCGGAGACCTGCAGGATCGCGTCAACCGGATCGAGGATACGTCGTCCGTGTCGAAGGAGTCCTTCGGAAGATCCGCTCCGGAAGTCCCTGCAATGCCCGAAGACGTCGTATCATAGCCAGTTGCGATCCAAGACCTCGTTGCCGACCTTAACGTAAAGCGTGGGGCCACTGGTCGCACCGGCCTGGAAGCGGCGGTTTCCAACCGTCGGCTCTTACGACCACGGGCGGCCAGAAAGTCTCCCCACTCAGGTCGCAATTAAGGAGGTCCCCCACCGGCCCCGGTCCGGCGAAATCCTGCGAGAAAAGGAGTGGGGGTTTTCCTACCCCCACTCCCACGGGGGGACAGGAAAGTCCCCCCTCCGGGTGCCCCATGTTTTTTTCTCAGAAAGAAGAAGGGGCTCAGTGTGGGCCTGCTCAGGCCCATAGCCCATCATCCCCGGGTGGCCCTGGGTTCGGTGTTGGTTCTGCCGGCCATTTCCGCAGTGGGGGGTGCCTCTTGCCTTCTCCCAGCGGAGCGCGGTTTGTCCCTCACGACGTTCAACTGAAGAAGGCCAACTTCCCTAAAAGGGCTAGAGCCGCATAAGCGGACCACTCCAGACGAGCTACCCGCTTGTCCAACCCTGCCAGGTTCGCTTTCACGTCAGCGACGTCGGCTCGGGTGGCGAGCTGTTCCGGGATCGGAACGGCCGCCGCCGCAGCCTTAGCCTTGTCGTCAGGTGCGCCAGCGGCGAGGAGTGCGTCGTAGAGTTCGCTTACGATGTAGCTCATATTCAGGCTCCTAAATTGGAGAATCACCGCGGACCGCGCGCGTCACCGCTTCCGATCTCGCGTTCAAGCTCCATTATACGGACTCCGATCAATTGCCCAAGGCCAGAGACCGCGTGGCGATGTTAGCGATACACGCCGTCCTACAGCGCCGGCGTACAGCGGCTGGCACATTGACGCTACGCCGTTTCGCGAGCTGGTTTCTTCAACCGTGAAGGTGCGCCTGTGTGGGCGAGAGCGTGGCCGAAGCCAGCCACCAATCCCTTGTAGTCGTTTTGAGTGAATATGGGAGCGGCGGTTTCCAACCGCCGGCTCTTACGAGCGCGGGCGGCCCGAATGGCTCCGACTCAGGCCGTACCGCCCTTCCGTCGAAACCGGAACAACACGGCCAGCAGAACGAAGCCCGCGGCCGCAACCAGCCCGGGAACCCCGATCCGCGACCAGATGCTGTAGGCGCAGCCGAAGGTGGCGAACCCGGTGGCCAGGGCCATCATCAGGTTCCACACCACTCGCTTGCCGCCCCGGGGCAGGTTCTCGCCCAGCAGTTTCCGTTGGTTCATGAGCAGGAAGAACGAGATGTACGCAATGGGCAGCAGCGCCATCCCGAAGACCGACGTCGGCACGGCCAGCCAGAACTGGGCGTCCTTCCAGAAGAAGGGTCCCAGCACCCC
>JAJDTT010000168.1 GCA_022827025.1 Acidobacteriota bacterium | reverse complement strand
TTGAGGTATTGCCGGGCCTCCATGAACTTGGACCAACTGTAGCCCAGCATGTAGCTGTTGCCCCGGCTCAGACGCCTCTCCAGCCGGGTCTCCAATGCGTGATACCAGGCGTAGTTCTGATTGATCATGCTCAAGGTCACGTTCCGGAAGTGTGGATACGGCTTGAGCAGATCGCTGCGGCTGATGTTGGCGGTGTTCAACCCCGTCCCCGGGAGGAGTCCGGCGAAGGGGTTGGGAAAGGACGCGCCCAGGAGGGCGATGTTCGCTTCGTTGCGGTGGGTGAGCGTACTCAGATAGCGGCCCGGAAGGACGTTCAGGTTCCGGGAGCCGAAACCGCCCGTCGCCCGGGTTCCCACATACCCCACTTCCAGCAGCGTGTCGGCCGGCAGCATGTGCTGGACGGTCAGGGACCAGCGCTGGTTGTAGGGGATCTTGACCGTGTTCTCGTCGAAGAAGCTCACGCTCTGACCCAGGTTCGTGGCCAGACCCATGCTGTTTCCGATGGGCTCCTTGATCCCGGTGGGGAAAGGATCTTCGAAGGTGGCGATGTAGGTGACGCCATTGTCGAAGCTGGGAACCAGGTCGGTCGATTGACTGAAACCCGTGAGGATGGGCCGGAACCGGTTTCCGAAGATACCCACCGGCTCATGGAACATCCCGTAGCCGCCGCGCAGAACCGTGTCCTCGCCGAAGCGGTAGGCGAAGCCGATGCGGGGAGCGAAGAGGTTGGAGGGAACGTCCCAGAGTGCTCTCCGGATTCCGCCGACGCCGGCATAGGTGATGCCGCCCTTGACCTGGAAGTCGCCGGGTGTGATTTCCGGAATGGGATTGGCCATGTAGGCCGCCGTTGCCGCGGCCGCGATGGGGCTGTCGGATCCGAAGTCGAAGGCGCTCACGCTCCGGTCGAAACGCTCGGTGACCGGAGCGAAATACTCCCAGCGAACCCCGATGTTGATGGTCAGTTCGGGAGTCACCCGCCAGTTGTCCTGGAGGAAGACGCCGTAGTAATTGGTGTGGGCCGCGAAGTTGGCGTTCCGGTTGATGAATCCGCTGGAGGGTTGACCCAGCAAAAAGGCGGCGAAACCCTGACCCTGGGCGCAGGGCGAGGTATTCAGCGGCCCGTTGGTGAAATCGCAACCGAAGCGGAAGACCGGATTGGCCCAGGTAAAGCTGGCCTGGTTGGTCAGGCTGCTACGGTACTCCATACCCAGCTTGACGTTGTGATTGCCCCGGTTGAGGTCGGTGGAAGTCTCCGCGGTGTGGACCATGGTGCGGTAGAGTGCGTTGCGGGTCTCGTCGTGGATGCCGCTGAACCCCTGGATCTGGATGTGGGGCAGCGCCGTCTCGGCCGGGTCCAACTGGCTCAGCATGTTCTCCGAGAAGGGGAGGGTGGCCAGGTCGAAGAACCCATCCGCGTGATTCGTCTTCTTCATGCTCTTGGCGTAAGCCGGATACCCTCCGCGGTTGAAGCTGTAGCGGAAATTGAGGATGGTCGTGGGACTCACGGTCCAGACGTCGTCCAGGCCGAAGTTCCACCTCTCGATCGCCTGCCAGAAGCCGGTGGCCAGGTTGCCGTAATAGTCCCGCCATTCACCCGACCAGTCTCCCAGGAGCGCGTAGTTCCCGAAGAGCCGGTTGCTGGGGCTGAAGGTGTGGTCCACCCGGGCGAAGTACTGGGTCCACCCGGTGGGAGAGGGAGTCACGGGCTGAAAGTTCCGGGTCCCGTCGGCCCCGCCCGCCACGTTGGGCTCGGGCCAGAACTCCAGCAGTTTCTGGGAGATGGGGTGGATCTTGCTGGAGGGGATGATGTTGTTGGGAATGGGCTGCCTGGAGAAAAAACCATCCCCCGTCGGCTGGATGGTCCCGGGGTCGTAGATCTGGTACTCGGGGCCATTGGCCAGCAGTGCCGACAGGTCCCCCTGCAACATGGCGGGAGTGGGCACGGTCCGGGTTCCATAAAATTCGGTCGTCTCCTGGAAGGTGCTCTCGAAGGTGAAGGCGAAGAAGGTCTTGTCCTTGAAGACGGGCCCGTTGACCCCGCCGCCGTAACGCCGGTAGAAGGAGGGCACCTTGTCGGCGCCGGCGCGGTTGTCGAAGAAGGCGGCGGCGTTCCAGTCGCTGTCGCGCCAGAATCCGTAGACCGAGCCGTGCCACTGGTTGCTGCCCGACTTCATGGTGACGTCCATGGTGGTCCCCGAGTGGTGCCCCTTGGTGGCGTCGTAGTCGTGGGAGATCTTCATCTCCTGGACCGCCTCGGTGGAAGGCTGGACCTGGGCCTGCTGGCTGCCGCCGACGGCGTTGCCCACGTTGTTGATGCCGTTGAGGGTGAAACCGATGGCGTTTCCGCGGGTGCCGTGAAAATAGAAGCCGGTGGCGATGGACCACCCCGGTTCGTCCCACTTCCAACCGCCGCCCGGAGGACTCGACGCGCCGGGCGCCAGGATCAGCAGGTGGCTCGGATTCCCTTGAGCCAGCGGCAAGGTCTCGATCCGCTCGTTGTCGATGAGGTTGCTCAACGTGGCGTTGCTGCTCTGAAGCAACGGCGCCTGGGCCTGGACCGTCACCTCCTCGGTGACCTCTCCCACCTCCAACGTGAAGTCCAGCAGCAGGGCGTCCCCAGTGCGCAACTGGACCGTCTGCTTGATGGTCTTGAACCCGGGCAACGAGACGGTCAGCTCATATTCGCCCGGCTCGACGTAATTGATCCGATAGGTGCCCGTATCGTTGCTCACGGTCGAAAGGTCCACTCCGGTGGCGACGTTGGTCGCCGTCACCGCAACGCCGGGGATGACGCCGCCGGTGTCGTCCACCACGCGGCCGCCGATGGAGCCGCGGGTTCTCTGAGCCCAGACGGGACTCCAGGCCAACAGGACGACCAGCAAAAACAGGGTCAAGCCCTTCCGCTCGTTCATGATTCTCCCCTCTCTAAAGAACTGGCAGGCAAGAAGTTATGGGATGCTTTGACACCATGATCACAACTCTGGAGAAAAGAGTCAAACCACGGCGCCCGACGGCCGATTCGTCGATCCAGACCGATGGTTGCCGCCGCATTGTAGAGTAGGTGGGATGCGGACAAGCCTCAGTCTGAGGGTTCTCGGGACGATCCTGGCGACGGTTGCCGGCGTAAAACTGCTGGACCTGGCCTTTGTCGAGCTCAACGCCCGAAAGATCGTCCTTCCCCAGTTCGACGTCCGCCTGATTCCGACCCACGATCCGCGCGTCACGAAACGGCTGGCCAGCGTCCTGAGATATGAGCGGCCGCCGCGGATCATTTTTACGGGAGACTCCCGGACCAAATGCGGATTCGACCCGGAAGTGATCGGCCGCACCCTGGGAGTTCCGCCCGAGACCTTCTTCAACTTCGGCACCGGCTCCCAGACGGTCCGCTTCACGAGGCAGGTCTTCCTGCCCGAGCTTCTCCTGGGCAACGGCATCCGGACCGGGACCCTGGTGTTCGGCGTCAGTCCCGACTGGCTTTTGACCACGGACAAGTCCACACGGCTGATCCGGCTCTACCGGGGTTCCCTGCACTACCGGATGAAGCATTCCGAAGCGGGCGCGGAAGATCCCATCGGAACGGCAGTCTCTCATTTCCTGGCTCGTCACCTGGCCCTCTACCGCTACCGCGCCGACCTCATCCACCAGGAAGTGATCCCGGACCTGAAGTGCTGGTTTCTGGGAGATTGCCATGTCGCCCCCTACGTCGACGCCTCCATGACCTTCCGGGAGGCGGAGCGGGTGGCCGGCCTGCAGACCCGTTATGGGTGGCACAGCGATCGGTGGGCGCTGCTGACCAGCGGCGAGTACCGGAGCGAGGGGCAACGGCCCCGCTTCACCGAAGAGGATGCCGTCGATCTGGAAAATCTTTCGGGGATGATCGACGAGGTCAGAGACGCCGGAATCACACCCGTCTTCCTGATCATGCCCCTGCACCCTTCGTTCCTCCGGGTCCACGAACCGGCGGCCTCCCGAAACAAGCGCCTGCTGGAATCTCTGGCCGGAGAAATAGGGGTCGACGTCCTCTACCCTCGCCGGGACTACTCGGACCCCCGTCTCTTCACCGACGGGCATCACCTCTCCCCTGCCGGCGCCGCCTGGTTCAGCGCCGACATCTCCCCTCGGCTCCGACCTTACCTGTCCGGGCGTTGAATTTCCCTGCCGCAATACAAGAAGAATCTAACTCCGCCAACTTGCCGATTTGAGTGCGGCGACTCTGCTATCTTAGGAACTCGTCGCGGTTATATTTACGGACCCTTGATGTGGGCGCCGGCGACGGAAGAGGGGAGAATCGTGATCAACCGCCGTACGTCGATGTGCGCCTCTCGGTCGAGCGTGAGAACGGCCAGGAGCGGTTCGGGCGTATGAAGCTGGTCGTCACCGGGAGCAACGGCTTCATCGGCCAGAATACGTGCCGGAAGCTGATCGGCCTGGGCCACCAGGTCATCGGCGTCGACGACCTCTCGGAGGGTTCGTCCAGGCGCCCGGTGGATGGCGTCGAATACCAGGTCCGATGCGTCACCGACACGGAGTGGCTCCGCCGCCTGTTTCGGGAAACCCGGCCCTCCGCGGTGATCCACTTGGCTGCCGTGCCACGGGTCTCCTACTCGGTCCAGGAGCCTCTGCGGAGCGCGACTCCCAATCTGACCGGGACCATTTCGGTGCTGGACGCCATGCTCAAGTCGGGCCTCGTGGGAGAGAGCCGGCTGGTCTTCGCCAGCAGCAGCTCGGTTTACGGCGGCGCCGACACCCTGCCCACTCCCGAGACGCATCCCTGCAAGCCACAGTCGCCGTACGCTCTGACCAAGCTCCAGGGCGAACAATGGTGCCGGATGTTCCATCGCCTCTACGGCCTGGACGTGGTGAGCCTGCGCTACTTCAACGTCTTCGGACCCGGGGCCCGTTTCGGCGGCGCTTATTCCACCGTGCTGCCGGCGTGGCTCCATCACCTGTACGTGGATCCCTCCTACCACCCCTACCTGGAGGGGGACGGCACGCAGACGCGGGACTTCTGCTTCATCGACAACGTGGTGCAGGCCAACGTCGCCGCGGCCGTGCGGTCCCGCGGCTTTTCGGCTGAAGTGCTGAACATCGGGCAGGGACAGGCCCATTCCCTGCTTGAACTCCAGCAGGCCCTGG
Source organism: Acidobacteriota bacterium (assembly GCA_022827025.1). Classification (GTDB taxonomy): domain Bacteria; phylum Acidobacteriota; class UBA6911; order RPQK01; family JAJDTT01; genus JAJDTT01. The sequence goes on along the minus strand of JAJDTT010000168.1, from coordinate 2,158 downwards.
AGCAGATCAGCGGCAGGAAGCTTCCGCTGGAACGCCGGCCTCCCCGCACTGCCGACGTGGCTCACACCCAGGCGGACATCTCCCGGGCCCGGGCCGAGCTGGACTTCGATCCCACCAACGACTTCCATTTCGAACTCGCTCGGACGGCGGCCTGGTACCGGGAACGCCGGCCGGCGCCGGCCGGGAACGCCTGACCCTCTGCCATGGGGTACGAAACGGGGTCCGGACGAAGGCGGCAAGACTTCAGTTCATGATCGAGTGGTTCCGACATCTCGGCGCTTCGCTCTCCCGCTTCACCGAACGCTGGGTGCCCGACTCCTGGGTCATCTGCATGGTTCTGACGGCCGCGGCCCTGCTGCTGGCGGTGGCCGGGGCCGGTGTGGGCGTGGAGTCGGCGGTCCTGGCCTGGGGGACGGGCATGTGGACTCTGCTGGAACTGGCGATGCAGTTCGCCATCGCCATGGTGGCCTCCCACGCCTGCGTGTCGTCACGGCCGGTCCACCGGCTGCTGGACCGCATCGCCCGGATTCCCGATCCCGAGCGCCCGCTTCAGGCCGTGCTCCTTGCGGGCCTCTTCTCATTGGTCACCGGATACCTCAACTGGGCCTTCTGCATCGTCGGCGGCGCCCTCTTCATTCCCTTCCTCTGCCGTCACAATCCCAAGGCGGACGTCCGGATTCTCATCGTCGGCGCCTACCTGGGGATGGGGACGGTGTGGCACTGCGGACTGTCCGCCTCGGCGCCCCTCATCATGGCCACACCCGGGAATCCACTCCTGGAACCGGTCGCGGGCCAGCCGGTGGTCGATCGCCTGCTTCCGGTCACCCAGACACTGTTCAACCCCTTCAACCTGATCTATATGTTCGGCATCGCCACCGTCGGGCTGGCGACTCTCCTTCTGCTGCACCCCAGGCGAGGTCGGGTCACGCTCACCCGGGAGCGGGTGGAGGCCATCCTGCCGCAGCCTCCCAGGCTTCCGGAAAGGGTCTCGACGCCGGCGGGGACTCTGGAACACTTCAGGGGCTGGGTCGTGCTGGCCGTCGTCCTGATCCTCTATCCCCTGGGCCACACGCTCGTGACCCGCGGATTCGGGACGGCGTGGACCATCAACGGCTACAACATGCTCTTTCTGGGAGCGGCCCTGCTGCTGCACGGGCGTCCCGATTCGTTCGTCCGGGCCTGCCGCAAGGGCGCCGCCGCGACGTGGGGCATCATCCTGCAGTTCCCGTTCTACGCCGGCATCTTCGGGGTAATGAACAACACCACGCTGGGCGCCTGGCTGGGCGAACTGTTCGCCCGGCTGGCCAGCGCGGACACCTATCCCATCGTGATCTACGTCTACTCGGGCTTCATGAACCTCTTCGTCCCCTCGGGAGGTTCCAAGTGGATGATCGAGGCTCCCTTCCTCATCCCCGCCGGCGAGGAACTCGGTGTTTCCGTGACCACGATTCTGCTCTCCTATTCCTACGGTGACACCACCACGAACCTGATCCAGCCCTTCTGGGCGATCCCGATCCTGTCGCTGACGCGGATGCGATTCGGCGACGTGGTAGGGTATTCCTCCCTGGTGGGTCTGGCCTGCTTCTTCTTCAGCCTCATCGCCATGCTCCTGATTCCCATCCGGCTATAGGAGGAGTATCCATGTTGCAAGTGAAGGCGCGGCGTCATTCTTGGCGCCGTCTTACGACCTCGCATTCAAGAAAAACCGGACGGCCGCATCGGCTCTCCCCGCCCGTGTTCTTCCTCACCCCTCCCCCAGCCCGAAAACGAACGGAAGGACCGATCTCCCTTCGTCTGAGAAAAACATGCCCCCCCGGAGGGGGGACATTCTTGTCCCCCTCTTCGCCACGGTTGCCTTCGCTGGTCTCCGGCGGGGCCGGAGTTGGGCGGATAGGAGGGGGGACTTTTAGTCCCCCCCGAGGGAGTGGGGGTAGGAAAACCCCCACTCCTTTTCACGCAGGATTTCGCCGGACCGGGGCCGGTGGGGGAACTCCGAAGAAAAGCCCCAAGACGTCCAGCCGCTGAGCTTCGAGCACACCCAACGCTCGAAAGAGGGCGCCAAGAATGACGCCCCTCCAAACGAGCACCGGCGTCCTTCCGGGCACCGACCGGGACGGGCGTCGGAGCGGCGTCCTTCCGGGCGCCGACTGGGAAGGGC
>JAJDTT010000035.1 GCA_022827025.1 Acidobacteriota bacterium | reverse complement strand
GGGTCGGGAGGGGATTTCGGAGATTCGGGTTCTGCTTCAGGCGGCCTTCGTTAGACTCTGATCGTGCTCTCAACGATTCAGCGGCGGCGGATACCTCGGCATTGCCGTCCCCAAGCACGGCTGCCAGCAGGAACAGACCGCAGGTCAGCAGGACAAAGAGCCCGGTTTTCTTGAAGGCGGAGCGGGGTTCCAGCGGGTTGGGAGAACCTGTTCTTCCGGCGCGCCGTCTCAAGCCAGGAGCTTCTCGATCACATGGCCGCCGACATCGGTGAGGCGGAAGTCGCGGCCCTGGTAGCGGTAGGTGAGCTTGGTGTGATCGATACCCAGCAGATGAAGGATCGTGGCCTGGACGTCGTGGACCTCCACCTTGTCCTTGGTCACGAAGAATCCCAGGTCGTCCACTTCCCCGATGGTCTGACCGGGCTTGATGCCTCCGCCGGCGAACCACATGGGGAAATTGTCGATGTGGTGGTTGCGGCCGACGCTCTCCCGGAATTCCGCCATGGGCGTGCGTCCGAACTCGCCGCCCCAGATGACCAGCGTGTCCTCCAGCAGGCCGCGCTGCTTGAGATCGGTGATGAGGGCGGCGGAGGGGCGATCGGTCTCCAGCGACACCTCGTCGATCCTCTCGCTCAGGTTCCCGTGGTGGTCCCAACCGGTGTGGTAGAGCTGGACGAAACGGACGCCCCGCTCGATCATGCGGCGCGCCAGCAGGCAGTTGGTGGCGTACGACGGTTCGCCCGGCGTCACTCCGTACAGATCCAGGGTGGCCTGGCTTTCGCTGCTCAGGTCCATCAGCTCGGGACCGCTGGTCTGCATGCGGAAGGCCATCTCGTAGGAGGCGATCCGGGTCGCGATTTCCGGGTCGCCGTATTCCTGCTCATGCATCCGGTTCAGATCCTGGATGGCGGCGAGCTTTGCGCCCTGACGCTGGATCGAGACACCCTTGGGACTGGCCAGGTTCGGAATCGGAACGGCCGAGCGCAGGAATTCGACGCCCTGGTACGCGGTGGGCAGGAATCCGCTGCTCCACATGAAGGCGCCACCCATCAGGTCCGCCTCCCCCGACCGGAGGACCACGAATCCGGGGAGGTCCTTCGACTCGCTGCCCAGTCCGTAACCCACCCAGGAGCCCATGCTGGGCAGTCCGAAGCGGGTCGATCCGGTGTTGCAGAAGAGCTTGGCGGGAGCGTGATTGAAGTTCTCGGTCACGACCGATTGGACCAGGGCCACGTCGTCCACGACCTTGGCCATGTGGGGGAACACTTCCGAGACCCAGGTTCCCGACTGCCCGTGCCGGGCGAATTTCCGTTTCGGACCGAGCAGCTTGGGCTTCACCTTGGTGAAGCGTTCCATGAACGCGAAGCGCTTGCCCTCCAGGATGGAATCGGGCGCGGTCTGGCCGTTCAACCGGGCCAGTTCCGGCCGGTAGAGCCAGGTCTCGAACTGACTCGGGCCGCCGGCCATGAAGAGGTAGATGACCCGTTTGACCTTGGGTTCGTAGTGGGGGTGCCGGAGGGCGAGGGGGTTCCTGGCGCGGGAGTCCCCGGCCGCGAACATCTTGCCGTCGCTCAACAACTGGCCCAGGGCGACGTTGGCCAGGCCGACGAAGCACTTGTTGAAGAAATGGCGCCGCGTCTGACCGAGAAGTTGGAGCCCGTAGTTCGTCATTTCCATCCTGGCGTTCCTCTTGGGGCTCGGTCTGTCATTCCCGGGTGAAGATGAAGAGGGGGGACAGGAAAGTCCCCCCTCCCCGGTCCGTCATTCCCGGGTGAAAAACTCGTCTACGTTGAGCAGCACGCTGGCCGCCATGTACCAGGCCGCCTCCTCCTGGCCCTTCTTCCTGTCCGGCAATTCAAGGCTCAGAATCTCCTCCGTCTCCGCCGGATCGGCGAGAAACTCCTGGCGCTGCGTGGTCAACAGGCGCTCCAGCCGGGCTTTCTCCTGGGGGCGCGGCGGCCGGGTCAGGCAGATTCTGAAGAGATGATCGAGCCGTTCCGCATCCGTGCCATCCGGAAGCTCTCTCAGGACTCTGTAGGCCAGACCTTGGGCGAACTCGTGGAAACCTTCGTCGTTCAGAAGGGTCAGGGCCTGCAACGGCGTCGTCGACCGGTTGCGGCGGATGACGGTCAACATGGCGTCCGGGCTGTCGAAGACCGCCAGGGCCGGGTGGGGGCTGAGTCGCCAGTAGTAGGTGTACAGTCCTCGCCGGTACCGGTCCTGCCCCTGGCTTTCCGGCCATCGCTCATGGCTCCCATCGGGTCTGGCGCCATTCTTGATAATGACCCAAGGGGGTTGCGGCGGGTACACGCTCGGCCCGCCGATCTTCGGCGCCAGGAGGCCGCTCGCCGACAACGCCAAGTCGCGGATCACCTCCGACTCGACGCGCAGCCGGTTCTGCCGCGCCAGCAGGCGGTTGCGGGGGTCCTCCTGCCCGAGATCGAGGCGGTGCCGGGACGACTGCCGATAGGTGGCCGAGGTGGCAATGAGGCGATGGATGGCCTTCAGGCTCCAGTCCTGAGCCAGGAACTCGGAGGCCAGCCAGTCCAGGAGCCGGGCGTGGGAGGGAGGGGTTCCCTGGGTTCCGAAATCGTTGCTGGTCTCGACGATCCCGGTGCCGAAATACCGCTGCCAGATCCGGTTGACCGTGACCCGCGGCGTCAGGGGGTTCTCCTCGTCCACGAGCCAGTGGCCCAAATCCAGGCGGGTGTATTTCTCACGTTCGGGCAACGGTGGCAACACGCCCGGGGTTCCGGGCCAGACCTGAATCCCCTTCTGCAGGAAATCGCCTCCCAGCAGCACGTGGGTCGGCCGGGGTTCGGGCAACTCCCGCATGACCAACGTGCTGGGAATCTCGGGCTTCAGCTTCCCGACGGCTGCCAGAGCCTTGGTACGTTCCTGGTGCCCCGCATCCTGTCTGAAATAGGCGCGCCGCGTATACCTCTGCTGTTCCGGATGGCGATCGGCGATGGGAATCTTCAGAGCGGCCAGGTGGCCCGGGGTCAGCTTGGCCCGGGCTTCTTCGTCCAGGTTGGCCTCCCACTCCTCCTGCTTGGAGACCAAAAGCTCCTCGTACTTCTCGTTTTCCTCCCGCATCGCCTTGAGCTGGGCCTGAATGGCCTCCCGCCTGGTGAACTGTTCGGGCGTGCCGAACTCCAGGATCGGCTCGTAGGCGCGTCCGCGCCCGGCCTGGTTCTTGTACTCGCCGCTCAGCTCGTCGATGTTGTTGAAGAAGGAGAAGAACCGGTAGAACTCCCGTTGGGAGACGGGGTCGTACTTGTGGTCGTGGCAGCGGGCGCAGCCCAGGGTCAGGCCCAGGAAGACGACGCCCGTGGTATGCACCCGGTCGACCACCGCCTCGACGCGGTATTGCTCGAAGTCGATGCCCCCTTCCAGGTTCAACTGCGTGTTGCGGTGAAACCCCGTGGCGATGACCTGGTCCTGGGTAGGCTCGGGCATCAGGTCGCCGGCGATCTGTTCGACCACGAACTGGTCGTAGGGGAGGTCGCGGTTCAACGCCTCGATCACCCAGTCCCGGTATTTCCAGATCTTGCGGGGCAGGTCGTTGTTGTATCCGTCCGAGTCGGCGTAGCGGGCCAGATCAAGCCAATGGCGTCCCCAGCGCTCTCCGTAATGCGGGGACCCCAGCAGTCCGTCGATGAGCCGCTCGTAGGCGTCGGAGCGGGTATCTTCCAGAAATGCGTCCACCTCTTCGGGGCGGGGCAACAGTCCCACCAGGTCCAGGTAGGCCCGGCGGATCAGGGTGGTCTTTTCGGCTTCCGGCGACGGCTCCAATCCCTGTTGATCGAGGCGGGCGAGGATGAAGCGGTCGATGGGATTGCGCACCCAGCCGGGGTCGGACACCGTTGGCTCCGCGGGACGCCGGATGGGCTGGAACGCCCAGTGTTGCGATGGGTCCTCCATGGCCTTTGCCCGGTCCGGAGCCGGGTCGGGCCAGGGAAGTCCCATCCGGATCCAGCGGACCAGCGCCGAGACCTCCTGATCGGCCAGCGGCTCCCCTGGAGGCATCTTCAATTCGCCCTGCCGCTGGACGGCGTGGACGAGAAGGCTCTCCCCGGGCAGGCCCTCGGCCGCGGCTTCTCCCCGGTTTCCGCCCTTGAGGATCCCCTCCCGGCTGTCGGTGGAAAGGCCGCTGGTGGGCAGCTTGTCGTTGTGACAGCCGGAACACTTGTTCCGGAGGACCGGACGGATCTGGTTTTCGAAGAACTGGACCTGGTCCGCGGGAAACCGCGCCGTCTCCGCCGCGGCGAGCAGATGGAAACAACTGCATGCGCTGAGGATCAAGGCTGTAATGGGAAGGCGAACCATGAACCTAGCCTACCACTGTTCCATCACCGCGTTCCATCACCGCGGGGACAAACCCCGGCCGCGAGCCGCACTCTGCCAAATCGATGGCTTCGGAGGTGGTGTTCCGCGGATTTCACCTTTCGTAATCCGCGAAATCGATCGGGGTCTCGACCAGCCACTTGTGAAGGAACCGCTGCCAGGCCGGATCGATGTGGGGTCCGTTGGCCGCATGTCCGTCCGGCGTGGGCACGTATTGGTATCGTTCCCGGACTCCGAGAAATTCGTAGACTTCCGCCGCCCGGTTGCAGTAGCCCTCGTTGTGCAGGTCGGCCATGCGTCCGCCGATGAGCATGAAGGCCCGGGGCGCGCACATGGCCATCAGCTCGTGGTGATTCCGCTCCAGTCCGGGCCGGCTCACGTCGGGGTTCAGCAGGCTCAGGACGGTGCCTCGCAGGTCGTGGATCGGGTAGTCCTGCGTGGAAATGCCGGGGAACCGTTTCAGCCAGTCCAGGTACCAGGGTTTGAACCAGTTGGTCCTGCCGTTGAGGGCGACGCCCGGATCGAACGAGACCGTCGCCTTGAGCTCGGGAACGAGGGCGGCGGCGTAGATGGCCGCCTTGGCGCTCAGGGAGAATCCCATGAACCCGATCCGGTCCCCGTCCACCTCGGGCAGCGATTTCAGGTACTCCACCTCCCGGGAGACGTCGTGCACCATCTTGCCCATGGGCAGCCAGTGTCCGAATCGGGAATAGAGTGGCTCATGCACGCCGTTGCGGAAGCTGCGGCCACCCCGGTACTTCTTGATGAAGGATTGGCTGGTCAGAACCACGAAGCCTCGCCGCGCCAGATAGGCGCCCCACCATTGCTCCGGGGCGTCGTAGTCGGAGCTGGTGGCCGCCCAGGCGATGACGGCCGGAAAAGGGCCGGCTCCCTGGTTCGTGGGCAACAACAAGAGGTGATCCTGGAAAAAATCGACCTCCATGGGAAGTCCCAGGTGGACCCGGGTGTAACCCTCCCGCTCCTGGCGACTGTAGACTTGCGCCTCCGTGATGTCCCCGAACCAGCGGCGGTCCTCCGGGGTTGGACCCAGCTTGCCCAGAATCCGGGTCCAGAGCTGAACCAACTCGGGTCGCCGGCGGGCATACCAATCCTCTGCGGACTCCACCTTCTCTCCGTCTTCAGAAACCAGAGCCGAGGGGATCTCCATCAGGTGCTGCCCCGGTTGCCTGGACGGTCCCCGGACCCAGGGATGGTAGGTGACCCTTCCCAGGTTCCCCGTCTCTGCCGCCAGGGCAGTCAGAATAGATGCCAACATGCACGCGAGAATCAATTCCCTGCCGTTCCGTTTCACTCCGCTCCCCTCCCCTCGTTTCTTGGAAAAAATGTAGGGGACCCCTTGTGTGTGCCCTGTTTCGTCTCTTGAGGAACGGTTGCTTTCCACCCTCTCTCACGAGCGTCAGCGCTGGAGTTTCCTGTCCACGCCACGGCGGTGGCCGATCGCCACGACGAGGATTTCGATGCGAGATTCGATTAGGTGATAGATGATGCGGTAACGTCCCGTACGCCAAGAGCGCAAGCCCGTCAAGCCAAGACGTAGCTGTTTGCCGCGTTCCGGATCCTCACTGAGTTTCTGCAGGGTGTCACGAATGCGCTTTCGGACGGCTGGGTCCAGTTTCCTGATCGCACGTGCGGCACTGGGCACATAGCTGATGGTTCATGTCAATCCCAGACATCCTCGTGGCTCATCAGATTGCCCGCTGCTGCTTCCGCCAGCCCTTGTTTGATCGATTTCATCAGGTCTTGGTCCGCCAGGATTTCCCAAGGTTCGATGGAACCGAACACGTTTGTGAGCCAAGAACTTCGGGCAAAGAGGTGCGGTTTGTCGTCGTATTCCCTGCACTCGATGCAGTCAACGAACTCCGAGCGAGGAAAGGTGACTCTGAACGGGATTGTGGTTTGAACCCCGCCATCGACAAGCCATTCCAACTCGATAGCGTCTCCTCGTTCCCGAGTTTCTGCCGCGGTCACGAACAAGACGGATCCAGGTTGGGGTTCATCCACACCGCGATTCTCGATCACGTTGTTCAGCCAGACCTCATATGCTTTCCTCCACTTCTCATCCATCAAGTAGAGAGCTTGTCCGAGCGGGATGTCTTCGAAACGGAGGTGCTTCATGATTTCATCGTTTTGCGGTACGCGATCAACCCAATACGCATTCGCATGATTATAACGTTTCTATCCACAAAACGATGAGCCGCTGTGAGACGCGACCGAAGGAACGATTCTATCGCCCATTCCCCCAATCCCCAGCGCGAACCCTCGACTGCCGTCCAGCTACCGACGGCGTTCCCCTTGTGTTTCTCCTTCTCTTTTCTCATTCGTTTTCCTTACGTCGGCAAGGTTCTCCAGCGCCAGAGATCTAAACTCCTCCATTCGTTCCGCCCACAACTCCTTCAGCCGGCGCACCTTGCCGGGATGCCTGGAGGCCAGATCGGTCGTTTCGGTGCGGTCGGCCTCCAGATCGTAGAGTTCCCACGGACCTTCCGGCCCTTCCGACACCAGCTTCCAGCGGCCGGATCGCACCGCTCGATTCTTCTCGTGGTACCACCAGAGGTGGTCATGGGCGACTGTGCCGTCTTCGGCGAATACGGGAAGGAGGCTCTTTCCGGGAAGGGGAGGAGCCGCACCGGATTCGCCTGTCGAGTCCCGCCAGTCCGATACTCCGACCATCTCCAGGACAGTGGGGACGAAGTCGATCACGTGGCCCACGTTGTGGCGGAGCTCGTTTCGGGAGGAGATGCCGCGGGGCCAGTGCACGATCATCGGCGTGGCGATGCCGCCCTCGTGGACCCACATCTTGTGGCGCCGGAAGGGGGTGTTGGCGACGGTCGATCCACCCGGTCCCAGGCACAGAAAGGTGGCGGCCGAGCCCGGTTCCGCCTCCGGATCGTGGCCGTCGCTGCGGACGAGGAGTTCGCAACTGGCGCCGTTGTCCGAGAGGAAGAGGATCAACGTGTCCTCGAAGGCGTCCATTCGGCGAAGCTGGTCCAGCACCCGGCCGATCTCCCGGTCCATGCTGTGGATCATGGCGGCGTGGATGGCCATCTTCGCCCCCTGAAACTCGCGTTGCCTGGCGGTCAGCCGGCTCCAGGGAAGCGGCCGGTTCACCTCGCCGGGTCCCAGCGCCTCCAGGGTTCCGGGGAATTCCCGGATCGGCCCCACGCCGGGTTCCATTTCGGGCAGCCGGCCGGAGACGATGCCCATCTCCCGGATCCGCCGCCACCGATCCAGGCGAACCTGTTCCCAGTCGCGGCGATAAAGGTCGCGGAAACGGAAGATGTCCTCGGGCAGGGCGTGGAGGGGAAAGTGGGGCGCGGTGAAGGCCAGGTAGTGGAAGAAGGGCCTGTCGCCGAATTCTGCGGCATGTCGCTTGAGGATCCGGATGGCGTGATCGGCGATGGCGGTGGTGGCGTAGTAGCCGCTGCCGGGCTCGATGGGGGGCAGTTTCCGATCGTCCTCCCAGTGGACCTGCGGATTGAAGAACCGTCCCTGGTCGCGCAGGTAGTAGGACCGGTGGAATCCGCCGGCCACCGGCATCCCGTCGATATGCCACTTACCCGAGTGGTAGGAGCGGTAACCGAGCGGCCGAAGTGTATCCGGGAGCAGGCGGGCCCATTTCGGACGTTTGCCCTTGCTTCCGCCGGGGACGCCGGGGAGCTCGTCGCGTCCCACCTGCTGGGCGTAGTAACCGGTCAACAGGGAGGCCCGGGTGGGCCAGCACCGCGCCGTGTTGTAGAACTGGGTGAAACGCAGGCCGCCCCGGGCCAGCCCGTCCAGGTTCGGCGTCTCGATCTCGCCCCCGTAGCACCCGAGATCGGAAAAGCCCAGGTCATCGGCCAGGATGACCATGATGTTGGGAGGGTCGCGGGGCTCTGTGAGGCCGAGGAAAAGCACCACGCAGCAGCCGACAAATGGCAACAAGCCGCCAAGCACCAGATTCCAGGCGGCATGCGGCCACCCGGGCACAGAACGCGAGAGACGGCTCACTCTGTCATGGAGATCGGATTCGGAGACCTTTCGATTCATCAGGCCGTCGAAGTCTCACCTCCTGATGTGCCGCCGGAATTCCTCAAGGAGGCTTGATTCTGATCGTATGTTACCCCTTCAATACGTACAACAATTGTGACTCGGCGTGGGGGACCGTTTCCCTGTTGGTACCGGGGAGGCGGCGTATGGGACGGAATCCGTGCCGATCGGCGGCCGGAGCCGTGCACTTGTTACGCCGAGAGCCGCGACGGAATCCATTGGGAAAGGCCGGTCTTGGGGATCCATGAAACCCGGGGCATCCGCGGGTTCGAGCCGTCCAGAGACAACAACATTTCCGTGAACGGGCCCTATTCCGGAGGAGAGTTGCTCACTCGGCCCCTCAAATTCGAGGGGCGGGAACTGGTCCTCAACTACGCCACTTCGGCGGCGGGAAGCCTCCGTGTGGAGGTGCAGGACACTCAGGGCCGGCCTGCCAAAGGGCACGTGCTGTCCGACTGTAGAGAGATGATCGGGAACGAGATCGAACGGATCGTCACCTGGAAGTCCGGTAGCGATCCGGGTTGGTTGTCGGGGAAGCCCGTCCGGCTGCGGTTCGCTTTGAAAGACGCAGACCTGTACTCCATCCGTTTCCGGACGTAGGGTCGTCACGAGGCAGGGGGAACAGATGAGATCGTATCGGTGGTGGTTGTTCGTCGGGATCTCAGTCCTGGTGGGCGTCGCCTGTTCTCCCGAGGGAGGAGGCGAAGGCGGCGACGCCGAAGGGACGGTCTTCCCCAAGGACCGGAAGCGGCGGATCCTCTACTACGACGCCGCCTCGCAGGAAACCTGGGGCTACCTGGACCAGGGCCGGAAGATCCCCTACATGAAGCTCATCGCTGACATCAAGGACCATCAGGACTTCCTGGATACCCGCACCAACATGACCTTCGGCACCCAGGTGGACACCTACGTCTTCCACGTCGGCAACGGCGCGGACCCTCCCTACAACGTTCCGGAGGAGATGCTCTGGCCCTGCTTCAGTTCCTACGAGGAGGTGCGGGACCTGGTCATCGAAGCCTGCCATGCGCGCGGAATGGAGGTGTGGGCCTCCCTGCGGATGAACGATCTGCACGCGTCCTGGCGGTCCGTCTCCCTCCATGACCTGGACGATCCCTTCAAGATCGAGCATCCGGAGTTCCTGCTGGCCCCCGAAAGCAGTCGGCACCTGCCCGCCGAACTGACCGAACACATGCTGTGGTCCGGGTTCAACTTCGTCCATCCGGAGGTCCGGCAGCACCGGCTGGACTTCATCGAGCGGACCGCCGCCGCCCATGATTTCGACGGCTACGAGCTGGACTTCAACCGCATGGGGATCAGCTTCCCCCTGGGGCAGGAGAGGGAGCACGCCCACCTGTTGACCGAAATGATGCGCGAGGCGCGGCAGCGGCTGGATGCCGTGGGGGAGCGGCGGGGACGTCCCTACACCCTCGCCGTCCATGTCGTGGACTCCCTGGATCGGGCGCTGGAACTGGGCATGGAGGTCGAGCGGTGGGTCCGCGAGGGGCTGGTGGACGTGCTGCTCGTCGGCATGGGGCACCTCCCCAGCCGGCTGCGCCTGGACCAGTTCGTGAATCTGGGACGGGCCCACGGGGTTCCCGTCTACGCCACCCTCAACGGCAACTCCTATCGGGCGGGGGCCTGGGAAGGGCTCTATGGCCGGCCCGTGTTTCGGGAGGGAATGCGCGCCAGCGCCGCCTTTTACCACCAGGAGGGAGCGGACGGCATTTACCTCTTCAACTACGCCAACGAACCGACCCAGGAGCTGAGCCGCGAGGAGTTCATCTCGGCGCTCAGCGAATTGGGAGCGGCGGAAACCCTGGCGGGCAAGAACAAGATCTACGCCATCCACTCCACCGCCCACACCGGCGGCCCCATCATCCAGGGGTCCGAGTCGGCCCTGCTGCCGGTGGTCCTGGACCGGGTGGAGACCAAGCTGCCGCTGCTGATGGGACCGGACGCCGACCGCGAGGACGCCCGCTTTCGCATCAGTCTCTGGGCCGCCGGGAGCCGGGAGGAGGATCGCTTCTGGGTCCGTCTGAACCACACCCTGCTTCCCGCCCCGGTCCGGGAGGAGCCCTGGTATCACGTGGAGGTGCCCGCCGGGATCATGCGCAGCGGCTCCAACGAGTTGGGCCTCCTGTCGGACGTCCCGGCCGGGGGACCTTTCCCCGGAATCGTTGCCCCGCCCGGCGTCAAGCGGAAGGACTGGCTGGGTTGGAAGCGGAACGAGGGAACCCTGGTGGAGGAGTTCGCCGAGGGCCGGTTGGTGCGGGAACCGGGGGCGAAAAGGGAAGAGGCGCCCCAGGAAAGGCGTCCCGTGATCGTGCACCAGGTCTTCGTGACCGTCGAGTACCCGGACCGGTAAGGAGGAAACGATGCGCTCTCTGGCTTGGTACGCGCTGTTGCCCTTGGGAATGCTGTTCGGTCTTGCCGGGACCGGATCGGCCCTGGGTCAGGCGGAGACCCGGATCAAGGAACCGCCGGGCCGCTTCGACGGGACGGGGCACATCGTCACCGGCGACAACCTCTCCGCTTCCAAGTACGTGAAGGGGACCTCCATCGAGGGTTCGTGGGCGGTGTTGCCGACGACGCCTCTCGAAGTCGGAAACCGGCGCCAGTTGCTCATGGACGGCTACGTGGTCGAGGACTTGGCCGGTTGCCGGAGAGTGGTCCACCGGCCCCGGCGGCACCCCGGGAACCCCCTCATCACCGGCGGCGCCTCTTTGGACCACCGGGAGACCCACGTGGTGAGCACTCCCAGCGTCGTCTACGACCGGGAGCGGGGCTTGTTCCGCATGTGGGCCAACGGCTACCGGATGTATCGCACTGCGGGCCTGCACTTCGGACTCTACTTCGAGTCGCGGGACGGATTGAACTGGACGGCGCCTGACCTGGAGTTGGGCCGGATCGAGGGGCTCTCGGCTCCCAATGTCTTCTTCACCAAGCCGGGACGGAGCGCCTCCATCGCGGTCACCGAGCTACCCCCGGATTGGCGCCACAAGGGCCGTTATCTGCTGGCCTACCACAGCGGAGAATTGGGCCGGAACCCCGCCACCCTGGAGATGCCCGGAGGAGGCATGGAAGTCCGGATCGCCCTGAGCCGGGACGGCATCCACTTCCGGGACCAGGAGGAGAATCCCATCTTCCGTGGCCAGAGCGACTGCGAGAACCAGATTCTCTACAACCCGGAGCGGAAGGTCTTCATGCTCTACCGGAGGCCGCCCATCAACGCCAGCCGGATCCGCCGCATCGCCTATTCGGAAAGCTCCGATCTCATCAACTGGACGCAGCCCGCGGTGATCCTCCGGCCCGACGAACTGGACCCCGACTCCTTCTACGGAATGACGGTGGCTCGCTACGAAGGGATCTACCTGGGATTTCTGGAGAATTTCTACTACAAGCAGCCGTTCGACGTGGAGTCCAAGCCGGCCAAGCACATGCAGATCGACATCCAGTTGGCCTGGAGCCGGGACGGCGTCCACTGGGAGCGCCATCCCGCCCGCCCGCTTTTCCTGGAGACGGGACCCGCCGGCACCTACGACTGGGGCATGGTCTTCCCGCCCGTGGGCCTGATCCAGCGGGAGGACCGGATCGACTTCTACTATGTGGGGCGCGAGCAGCTCCACGTCCGCATGCCGGGCAACTCCCACATCTGCCTGGCCACCCTGCGCAAGGACGGCTTCGTCTCCATCGAGGCGCCCCAGGAGGGATTCCTTCTGACCCGTCCCCTCAAGCACCCGGGCGGACGGTTGCACATCAACGCAAAGACTTCTTCCGAAGGCTCGATCCGCGTGGCGGTCCGGCGCGGAGATGGTGAGCTGGACGGCAAATGGCTGCCGGAATGGGACTACGACCAGTCCCGCACCTTCACCGGAGATTCCACGGACCAGGTCATGGAATGGAGCGGAATGAAGGATCTGGAATCCCTCAAGGGAAAGAGCATCCGCCTCCAGTTCCAACTGCGGGAGGCGCACCTCTACTCGTTCTGGTTCGAGTAGGAGGGGGCTTGGAGGGGGGACTTTCCTGTCCCCCCTCTTCCTTTCCCGCCAGGAGATCCAAATGAAGAAAATGCACCTGAACCGCCGCCGTTTCCTCACCCGGACCCTGCAAGCCGGCGCCCTCGCCTCTGTGTCCCCAGGTTTTCCCGGCGCCGCATTCTCCTCCCCATCTCCCGCCCGCCGCAGCCGAATGCGCTCCCTGGACGCTGTGGCCGATCGCCAGGTCACGGTCTGGCGGCCCCAGGGGCGCTTCACCAAGAACCCCGACCTGATCCGGTTTCCCAGCGGGAAGCTGATGCTGGTCTACAACGACTGCGACGCCCACTGGCCCCAGGAGACGACCCGCCTCACGACCCTGGAGAGCCATGACGATGGAAAGACCTGGGGAACCCCGCGGGTCGTCTCGGAGGCGGACCCGCGAAAAGGCGAGGAACGCTGGGTGACACCCCGGATCAGCCGCCTCAGCGACGGGCGGCTGGTCGTCATCTGCGACCAGAACGACTTCAGCCACATCCACGAGGATCAGCCTCCCGGCATCTGGAGCTGGTTCAGCTCCGACGAGGGCCGGAGCTGGAGCGTCCCCCGGCTGACGGGGGTCCCCGGTTTCGAGCCGGACCGGATCGTGGAGCTGCCGGACGGGACCCTTCTGATGGCCTCCCAGATCTTCTTCAAGGCCACGCGCAAGATCGGCGTCCTGGTCATGCGCTCCACCGACGGCGGAATGACCTGGAAGGACCGGAGCATCGTCGCGGCCGACGCCGTCCACCATCATTCAGAAGCCGCCATCGTGGTCCTCTCGGACGGCTCCCTCGCCTGCGTGCTCAGGGAGAGCAATCATCACGGCTACCCCTCCTACCTCTGCTTCTCCCACGACGGCGGCCGAAACTGGAGCCGGCCCGAACCCATGCCCTTCGCGGGAGACCGTCCCTACGCCAAGCAACTTCCCGACGGGCGGGTCCTGGTCACCTACCGGAACCGGTCGGGGAACCGGGGAACCCACGCCTGGATCGGAGACCTGCGGCGCAACCCCGGCTTCAAGTCGGGAGGGGTCCACTACCACGACCGCGTGAAGCTCGAATCGGGGGAGCTGTGCATCGAGGATCTCCCCGGAGCCACGACCCAGTACATACTCCTTCCCCCCGAGAACTTCCGCAGCGACCTGTTCCTCGAGGCCGGGCTTCGAGTCGAGGGTCCTCCCGGCCAGCCCGTCGCTTCATTGGAGATCGGCCGCCTGGAACGGAGATTGGACGTCTGCAGCAACGGACTTTGGCTCTACGCGCCCAAACGGGACCTGGGGCCCGACCGCGCCAGCGGCGGCCGCATCGACCTGATCCACAAGCTGGACATGACGAAGCCGAGGACCATCCGGCTCAACGCGTGGAAGGGACTGTTCACCATTCAGGTCGACGGCAAGGTGGTCATGAGCCGGGCGCTCTACAACGACTTTCCGCTGCTGGAGACCTGGTTCGGGCGGGCGGAGAACGGAAAGGGAAAGAGCTGGTGGAGCCGCGCCGCCTACCAGGTCAGCAACGAGACCGAGCCGCACCACCAATGGGAGTGGCGAGCCGAAACCGGCGAGCATCCCGACCAGTACCAGTTGGACCACATGCTGGAGCTCCACGCCAATACTCCGTCCGCCACCCACCGGCCCGACAACGGCTACTCCTCCTGGGTGGAACTGGAGGACGGCCGCGTGCTTATGGTGGACTACAGCAACCGGGGCGATCCCCGAACAAAGTCCCATCTCTACGGCGTCTACTTCTCACCCGAGGACTTCCGGACATGACCCGGCGTGCAGTGAGAGGCTGGGTGGCGGCCGGTCTGCTCTTCTGCGGGCTGTTTTCGGCGGGCTTTTCGGCTCCCTCCGAAGTGCGGGAAGTGGGAAGCGAACTCCAACCCCTCTGGGACGACTGGCTCATCGAAAGCCTGGACAACGTCCGTCAAGTTCTGCACGGCCCGGAGCCGCGGGAGATCGTTCTGCGGCGGGACCGTCCCTGGGAGGACCACGCCATCTACAACCCGGTGGTCATCAAGGACGGATACCGGTACCGGATGTGGTACCGGGCCCGGGCTTTCGAGAAACCCATCTACACCGCCTACGCCGAGAGCCTGGACGGGATCCACTGGGTGAAGCCCAATCTGGGTCTCATCGAGCACGATGGATCGAGAGAGAACAACCTGGTGTGGCCGGCGCCGGGAGGCAAGGGGCGGTCCGTCTCCGTCCTCAAGGACGGGAATCCCGACGCGGGTCCGCAGGAGCGGTACAAGGCCATCACCAACCAGGGGACCAAGCTGCCTTCGGGCAGGGAGATCGCATTGCTGTACGGCCTGGTCTCTCCCGACGGCCTGCGCTGGCGCATGGTCCGGCAGGAACCCATCGTCGTGCCGCCCCTGGGAGACGGTGCCTTCGACTCGCACAACATCATCCTGTGGGACGAAGCACGGGGACACTATTCCATTTATGCCCGGGGCTGGTACCGGCGGGGAAGCAAGCCCCTGGACGGGAAGACAGTGGGCAGGGGACCCTACCACGTCATGATGAAGCGGACCTCGGGTCCGCTCGAGAAGATCAGCCGGATCCGGGACATCCGCCGTTTCACCTCCACGGACTTCCGGAACTGGTCGGAGCCCGTATACATCGGACTCGGCGATACGCCCCTGGAGCATCTCTACAAGAATTCGGCCGTCCCCTACTACCGGCGTCCCGGCCTGATCCTCATGTTCCCGAAACGCTTCCACCCCACCCGGAAGTTTCACGGCGACTGGCCGCAACCGGGGCAGTCGGAGGTGGTCTTCATGTTCAGCCGGGACGGCCTCAACTTCGACCGGCGCTTCATGGAGGCGTTTCTCCGCCCCGGACCCAACCCCCTGAACTGGCACGAACGGGCCGTCCAGGCGGGCCCGGCCCTGGTGCCCACCGCTCCCGGAGAGATGTCCCTCTACTACGTCGAGCAGGGCAAGACGGACCAGGTCCGGATCCGGCGGGCGGTGCTCCGAGAGGATGGATCCATCTCCCTGCGCGCCCCCTACCGGGGAGGCGTCGTCCAGACGCGGCCCCTCGTGTTCTCCGGGTCGAGGTTGACCCTCAACTACTCGACCTCTGCAGCCGGAAGCCTCCGGGTAGAGATCCAGGATGAGTCGGGCCAACCGATTTCAGGTTACGCCCTTGAGGACTGCCGGGAGATTTACGGCGATGAGATCCAACGAGAGGTGACTTGGCGGAACGGTTCCAGCGTCGAGGATCTCGCGGGCCGTACCGTGCGCCTCAAGATCTCCATGAAGGACGCTGACCTCTTCTCCCTTCGCTTCCAATAATCGGCTCATCGGACCAGTTGTGCGTGCATGCCGATGGCCAACCATGTCGCGGCAACGGCACTGAGGAGCAGGCACAGAGCCCCGAGCCGGCGGGTTCGTTTGAGTTGCCACCACATGAACAAGCCCGACAATCCCCAGAATGTCATGGTGCCGAACATGGCGTCGACGGCGATCGCCCAGAACCACCGCGCGTTTCGCTCGGCGGGGTAGCCGCGGGACGTGTGCAGTCTCAGCAGGTAGCTACGCCAACCCAATTCTTCCGTGGCCTTTCCCACGAGAGTCACGCGGCCGGATTGGACCCGTTTTTCCGTCCGAGCTGTATTCGCCGCCACTGGCCTTCTTCGGCTCGTTGCAAAACGTGCTCGATGGACCTCGCCGTTCGCTTCGAGGTCGAACTCTACGGCGGGGATCGTGCGAAAAGTGATGGCCCCATGCTCCAGTCCAAGTCCCTCCAGGACTTCCGCCATGGCCTTGTTGATTTGCTCGCTCAGCGCTCCGACCGGAACGGAGACGGTCTGACCCCGCTCCAACGGCGTCACCTCTTCTTGGTTCTGTTCCTTTCTCGGATCATGCCGCTGACGCACGTAGCCCTCGCCATTGTCCAGGTTCATGACCAACGTGTACCGGCTGCCGTCCGTCCGGGCCGTCCCGATTGCGGGATGAGTGAATACGTTGTTGTCCGGATTGACGAGACGGTATGTTTGGCGGCCTTCCGTCGCACCTTCCGTGTTGAGCTCGGCGACGACGAGTTTCGCCATGGCCGTTGCGGCCGGCGTTCCGTCGCCTGCCGGGGCGGGAGCCTGAAAATGGTGGATGGTCGTATCTGGCCCCGGCAACAGAGTCGAATGGTTGAACAACAACTCCGTGAACCCATAGAGCAGGACCCACGGAAACATCAACAGGCCGGCGTAAAGGTGGATCCGGCGAATCCATCTCATCGAGTAGATTCCATGGAAGCGGGGGTTTTCCTACCCCCGCTCCCGGTCGCCCGGGGACAAAATCACTTCAGACTGGACAGTTCCACCGCCTCGAAGTGAAGCCGCTTGCCGCTCCGCATGCTGGCACCACCGACGAGCAGCAGCCGGCTTTCGTAAGGCAGCATACGGTGAAAGAACCGGTCGTCCTTGAGCCGGCCCGCGATCTTCCACTCGCCGCGGCCGGGCTCCAGAACCTGGACGTTGCCGTTGTAGGTGCTGACGATGAGACGTCCGCCCAGGGTGTAGGCCGAGGCGCCGAAGCCCTCCATTCCCTTGCCCCGGTCGGCGTCGGCAAGGGTGTCGAACATGCTGGGCCCCTCGGCCCACTTGCCGCTGGCCGGATCGAAGACGTCGACTCGTGTCGTCGGACCGCCCTTCTTTTGCATTCCGCCGATGACGTAGAGCTTGCCGTCCAGGTGACCCAGAGCGAGTGCTCGCCGCAGGAACGGCGGGTCCGGAAGCCGAGTCCATGCGATCTCGTCTTTCGAAAGATCGGCCATCCAGGCTGTCTCGTGCCAAACCGGCTTTTCGCCGCCGAGCCGCCAGCCCCCCACGACATAGAGCCTGTCCTGGATCACGACGGCGTCGTGGGACGAACGGGGCTCCGGCAATTCCGCCAGGGACTCCCATTTCCCCGTCTCCGGAACGAAGCGGACGAAATCGGCGATGGAGCGCAGGTCGTGTTCGTCCCCCTCGTCGTTGTGGGCCGTGAACCCGCCGGCGCGGTACAGCTTGCCGCCATGGGCCACCATGGCCAAGCCTTGTAGCCGCGGACCCTGGGCGATGATTTCCCAGTCCCCGGGCTTTCTCAGGTTCAGGCGGCTGAGCTGGTTGGACTGACTGGTGTTGGAGTAATGGTGAGCCCGGCCGAAGTGTCCTCCGTAGACGTACATCCAATCGCCGATCACCGCCGCGCCGAAACTCGTGATCCCCCGCGGCAGGTCGGTGAGCCGGGGGCTTTCGGCCGGTCCCGCGCCGTCACTGGCCTGGGAGTCGTCCGAAGTGGACGAGGAGGTATCGAAGGTGACCGCCGAATAGTGCCTCGCTTCGGCGTATCTCTCCTCCTCGAACCAGCCGGCTTCCTTCTCGACCCACCGGGCCCGGATCTCGTAGCGGCCGGGGGCCGCTGATTTGAGACGGGCCGTTCCCTCGGCATCGGTCGTGAGCTCCACCGGTTCCCCTCCCGGAGGCGTCACCATGACTTGCGAGTCGGCCGCGGGCCGGTCCTTCCAGAAGACGCCGATCTGAAGCTCCCCGTTGGCCAGGCGCGGCGAGACATCCAGATCCAGCTTCCGGGATCGTCTCAGGGTGTCCCCTGCATCCGAACTCAGCGACTTGGTGTAGTAGTGGAGCAACATGGTCTGGTCGCTGTGGGAGAAGGTGCCGTAGAGGCACTCCGCTTCGACGCTGCCGCGGTCCGAGCTCAGGGCGCCGGCAAGCAATCCACCGTCGTCGGTCTCGACCTTGCGGAGTTGGAGAGGGGCGTATTTCCCTTCGGCCGTGCGGTGCCAAGCCTGGAGCCGGGTCAGCCGGTCCAGGAATTCGGCGGAATCCGGGTTCGCCGTCTCGCTGAAATAGAGTTGAGCCTGTGGGTCTCCGCTTTCGGTTTTCTCCATCACGGCCCAGATGAAATGGCCGTACAGAGATCCCGTCATCAGGACCAGTCCCAGCAGGGCCCCGATCATGCTTCGAGTCTTCATTCCTTGTCTCCAGGTTGATTGGAACGGGCCGGCACGGCGTCCGTCAAAACCACCGTCGGATTCGAATGTCCCCAAGATGGTGGAAGTTTTGCCGTACGGTTCCGGTGTTCACTGAATGAGTTCTTGGGTGTTCTGGCTGGTGGCGCCCTGGCCGGCAATCTGCTGAGCCGCTTCGGCCAGGAGTTCCATCATCTTCCAGTATTGATCCGTCGATAGTCTCAGGGCGGTGTTTCCCACGCAGATGTGAATGCAGCCGTGGGGGCATTGGGCCACGACACCGAATTGGTCGCGCCGGGAAAGGATCTGGAACTCAACACTTTGACATTGATCCAACATGGTCGTCTCTCCTTGTAGTGGGGGCTACGATTGGGTGATCTTGATCAGCCTGTCGCCGTAACGAGTCAGGAAGGCGGCATTGATCGCCGCCACGCCGTACAGGCGCCCGCCGGCCAGCGGGGGATTCCCGGCCAGCTTCTCGAAGCGGTTCGAAGCTCGCAGCACATCAGTTCCGTGCCTCATGGAAAAGAAATAGACCTGGTCTCCCGCGCCGATGGGGGAGACCCAGTTCTGGCCTTGGAGCCGCTGGGTCCAGAGCTCTTCTCCGGTGGTCAGGCTCAGGCAATAGGCGACACCGGACTTGTTGACGAAGTAGGCCTGGTCCCGATAGACCAGCGGCGAGCAGAAATAGGTGGTCGCGTTCGCCGCCTTCCACATGATCGAGGGGCTGTCGCCGTCCTTTTCCGGAAAGCGAATGGCCAGGTTGTGCCCCCTCTTGCTGGAGCCGACGATGGCGCCGCCGGGGAAAGGGGTCGGGGAGGGGACCCGGTTCCCTTCCAATCCGTCCAGATTCCAGATCAGAGTTCCGTCCCCGCTGTGGAAGGCGTCGAGCCGGTCTCCGCCTCCGGCCAGAATGATCTCCTGGTCGCGGTGGCGGCAGACGGCCGGCGTGCTCCAGGCGATGCCGTCGGGCCGTTCGGTTCTCCAGAGGTTCTCTCCTGTCTTCTTGTCCGCCGACAGCAGGAAACTGGGACCGCTGTGAGCCGCCAGCACCACGACGCCGGTCCGGGTCAGCCGCAACGAGCTGCCGATGCCGTGGCGACCCTGGAACTCGCCGTACTCCCGGACCAGGCTTCGTTGCCAGCGAAGCTCGCCGGCGTGACTGAGGGCCAGGAATTCACCCGTTTCGAAGAAGGCATACACGGAGTCGGCGTCAGCGGCGGGTGTCGGGGCGGCCTTGCTGACCATGTTGCTCACCTTGGTCCGCTGGGTCGGAGAAAAATTCCTCCGCCAGAGGATGTCTCCCGTCTCCAGACTCAGCGAAAGGACCGAAAGAGTCTCCTTGTAGGGACCCTCCAACGCCGTCAGAAACACTTGCGAGCCATGGACCACCGGACTGGACTGGCCGTACCCCGGGAGTTGCACGTCCCAGGTCAGGTTCTTTTCGGGAGACCATTCGAGCGGGTAGCCGGCTCCCGATGCCCGGCTCGTCCCCTGCCCGCGAAACCCCGTCCACTGGGCCGCGTTGCAGGGGACAGCCAGGCAGACCGCAAGAAAATTCCGGCGTGAGTGGTGCGACGTTAGTCTCATTTGGCGCTGTGCCTTTCGGGTTTACCAGCCCGTGGTGAAAGTCTCGCGAGCATCGAGACCGTTCCTGCGCCCGCCGGACAAGGCGCGATTCGGGTGCATACCGGGAGTATGTGCCCGAATCGCAACGCAGTCCGCCGGGATGCAGGGACGGTCGAATGCCGCGACGACTTTTGCCACGGGC
>JAJDTT010000190.1 GCA_022827025.1 Acidobacteriota bacterium | reverse complement strand
GAGGGAGCAGCGCTCGAACACGTTTGTCACGTAGGCTCGCCTGATCGCCGCGACCCGCCTGATTGCCGACCGTCGAATCCGCCGCCGGGGGACCGAACGACCCAGATCACTGCCTCCCCAACAGACTGAATTTCCCCCTTTTATGGGTATGGAATGTCCTCTGGACTTCCATCCGTTTGCCAACGGTTCACTGCTCTGCTTCCGGGCGGGATTCTTTACGTTTCCTGGAATCGGGACTGTCCCCTTCGAATCGGGGGGCCCCTGCGTGCCGTGTCCCGGAAAAAGGGACTGTCCCCTTCCATCCGCGGAGAAAGCATCCGCGGAGAAAGGGACTGTCCCCTTCGAATCGGGGGGCCCCTGCACCGTCACATGTTCTTGTAGTCGGGACCGCCGCCCCCTTCGGGGGGCGTCCACAGGATCACCTGGTAGGGATCCAGGATGTCGCAGGTCTTGCAATGGACGCAGTTGGTGAAGTTGACCTGCAGCCTGGGCCGATCCCCATCCTGCACCATCTCGTAGACACCGGCCGGGCAGAAATGCTGGCAGGGATTGCCGTACTCCTCCCGACACCGGTCCCGGCAGAGCTCCAGGTCCGAGATCTTCAGGTGGCTCGGCTGGTCCTCCTCGTGTGCCGTGTCCGAGAGGTAGACGTCTGAGAGCTTGTCGAAGGTGAGCTCGCCGTCCGCGGGCTCGGTCAACGCCCCGGCCGCCGCGGAATCACTCATTCTCTCCATCCGCTCATGGCCCGGCACCGTTTTCCAGACGCCGCCCCATCCCAGGCCGGTCAGCGTCTGCAATCCGTTGTAGAGGACTCCCGTCCAGAACCCGCGCTGGAAAGACTGACGGAAGTTGCGGGCCGAATGAAGTTCCTTACGGGCCTCGCTGGCTTCGAACAGATCAGCGTACCGCTTCAGCCGTGCCGCGGAATAGTCGCGAGCCACCAAGGCCTCGAAAGCCGCCTCGGCCGCCATCATTCCCGATTCGATGGCCAGGTGGATCCCCTTCAGTCGCGCGGGGTTGAGGAAACCGGCCGAATCGCCCACCAGGAGCAGTCCGTCGGCATAGGCACGCGGCATGCAGTGGTAGCCCCCCTCCGGAATGGCCTTTGCACCGTAGGAGACCACCCGGCCTCCTTCCAGAAGCCGGCGCACGAACGGGTGCTGCTTGTATTCCTGCAGCAACCGGTGAGCATCCTCGCGCGGGTCCCTAGAGTCCAGCCCCACGACGAACCCCACATGGACCTGCTCCTGCGTCAGGGTGTAGATGAAGCCGCCCCCGAACTCCCGGGTTCCCGTCGGGTAGCCGAGAGTGTGACAGACCCGTCCCGGCTCGATTCCCGGGACCCGCCAGACCTCCTTCACACCCAGCGAGTAGAGCTGCGGGCCGCCGTCACGATCCAGTCCAAGTTGTTCTTCCGCCTGGCGCGTCAACGTGCCTCTGGGACCTTCGCCCAGGACCGTGATCTTGGCCAGCACGTCGGTTCCCGGCTCAAAGTGCGACCGGGGCTGTCCGTTGGCGTCCAGTCCCCGGTCTCCCATCCGGGCCCCCACCACCCGGTTCCCTTCCAGGAGCAGCTTGACCGCCGGAAACTCGGGATAAACCTCGACCTCGTGGTCCTGGCAGAGGCCGGCCAGCCATTTCACCAGCTTTCCCAGCGAGGCCACGTGGTTGCCTTCGTTGTGCAATGGAGGCGGGATGACGGGCAGCCGGAAATGCCTCCTCTTGGTGAGGAACAGGACGTCCTCTTTCCGCACCGGTACGTCCAAAGGCGGTTCCGCACCGGGAAGATCCTGAAGGAGCGCGCGAAAAGCCCTGGGGTCCACGATGGCGCCGCTCAGGGCGTGGGACCCGATCTCCTTGCCCTTCTCCACCACCAGCAGGAGCTGCTCGCCCAAAGGCGGACCCGGCCGCGTCCCTGCTTCCACTTCACGGTCGTGGCGGCTCACCAGGCGCGACAGGTAAAACGCCGCACTCAAGCACGCCGGTCCCGCGCCGACGAAGAGAACGTCCACCTCCAACTGTTCCCGTTTCATCACTTCCCACTCTTCAATCCGGACCGGGGACCGCCGCTCCCGGGCACACGCCCCCGGTCATGAAGCCGCATCCGGAACACGTTTCCGAGTCCCGGGTCCGTGGAAAACGGCTCAGATCCGGCGTTCGGGGGAGTCCGCCGATCAGACCCCGGCAGCGGGCCGCGACGCCGGGGTCGAAGGTCACCGGCCGGAGAGTGCCGTCCTCCGTGAACAACAGGTGCCCCTCCAGATTCATGGTCTCCAACACCCGGGACACGGACCAAAGGTAGATTTGGACCTGAAGCAAGAAGCTCTTCCTGACGATCTCCCGGCCCGCTTCAGGTTCGGTCCGGGGTGTCGTCTTGAAGTCCACGACCACCCAGCGGCCGTTTTGCTCCTGAAAGAGCTTGTCGATGATTCCGGTCACCAGGCGCCCCTGTTCCACGAGGTGAAATCGCTTTTCGCTGAAGACTTTGCGGGCGGAAGCGAGACGCTCCGCCAAGCGGCTCTTCCGGACACCCTCGATGCTCTTCTCGATGCGCCGGCTCATCCGTCGAATCTCCGCGTCCGGGTAGACGGGTCCAAGTCTCATCCGCCACCGGTCCAGAAAACGCTCCGCTTCCGCATCATTTCCCGGCGCGTCCGGGTTCTCCAGCAACTCGTGCACGGCGGAGCCCACCAACGCCGACGGGCTCGCACGCCAACCCGAGGCCGGCGCCTCCACACGTCCCTCCACCCGGGAATGGAAGAACCTCCGGGGGCATCGATAGTAGGAGACGATCTCGGTCGGTGTCCAGGTGGTCTTGCGCCAACTGCCGGCGGCCGAAACGGGACGGCGTCTCCGGCTCGCCAAGTCCGATTCCTCCGTGAGCATCCGGATAGTACCGATGGAAGAGATCTCGGGCTCGCGGCCGGCCGATTCGCGGGAGCGGCCGAGAGGCCGGAGAGTCAACGGCGTCATGAAGGTCTCCGCGTCCGCTTCCTGCAACCAGCGGGCGTAGGAGGGCCGCCCCGACTTCTTTCCGATCAACACCAACCTCTCTCGGGCCCGGGTCAGGGCCACGTAGAGGAGCCGCTTCTCCTCGGCCGTCTGGCGATACTGGTCCAGCCGCCGCAACATCTCATAGTGAGGATGCCGGTACGGCTCGTATCCCCGCTGCGGATTGCGGATCGAGAGACCGAAACAGTACTGGTTCACCTCCGCTCCCACCGTCTGGCCAAAGAACGGATCGTTCATCCCGGCCAGGAGCGGCGCCCCCAGATCGGGAAGAATGACCGCCGGATATTGCAGGCCCTTGGCTCCGTGGATGGTGTGCACCCGAATCCGGTCCGAGCCGCCTTCCGCGAATCCTCCTTCGCGGGCCCCGAGACGGCGAAGTCCCTCCAGGTAGCGGAGAAAGGGACGCCGGGAGGGACCATGGTCGATCTCGAATCTTCGAGCCAGTTCCAGCAGCCGGCGGATACCGGTCCGGGCCAGGTCTCCCCGCCCGCCGGCCGCCATGATCTCATCGTAGCCGGTCTCCGCGATCGCCTGTGCCAACATGGCGGCCGATCCCCGATATGGCGCCTGGAGCCACGCGTCCAACGATTCCCGTGCAAAAGTCCAATGGCGGGGCAAGGCGCCCTGG
This sequence comes from Acidobacteriota bacterium, assembly GCA_022827025.1. GTDB lineage: Bacteria > Acidobacteriota > UBA6911 > RPQK01 > JAJDTT01 > JAJDTT01. The sequence goes on along the minus strand of JAJDTT010000190.1, from coordinate 5,081 downwards.
GGAGACTTCGCGGTCCGAAGCTTCTCCCAGATCCCCGGCCCCTCCTGCAGCGACAGGAGCAGAAGATCTTCATCCGAAAAACTGAACAGGGGACTCCGGAGCACGCCCAACAATTCCGGATCCCTCCCGGGATCATCCAGAAAGCCGAGTAGATTCGTCAGGTCCACGATCTCCGGCTGATCGTGAAGCCGATTGCCCCCGCGGGCGGAAAAGGGCAGATCCCAGCGGCAGAAAGCGTTCTCGAACTCCCGGAGCCGGCTGCGTTTCCGGAGCAGGACAGCGATCTCCCGAGCCTGGAACCCTTCCGACAGCAGTCCCCTGGCCGCCTCCGCCGCCACTTCGGCCTCGGAGCCGTACCCTTGCGGGAGCTTGTCGTAGAGCAGTCCACGAACGCCCGGTTCCGCGAAGGCGGACTCGTGCCGGACGGGGTTCATCTCCTGGTGAACCGCCTCATAGTCCAGCCCCGGCCGCATCAACTTCCGGAAGACCCGGTTGCTGAAACGCACCAGGCTGGAATGAGAGCGGTAATTGCGGCGCAGTTCGACGACGCGTCCCCGCTTCCGGACCCACTTCCGAACCGCTCGAAACACCGCCACATCCGCGTCCCGAAAGCGGTAGATGGACTGCTTGTCGTCGCCGACGGCGAAGAAATTCGAGCCGGGACCCAGCAGCGGCTTGAGGATCTCCCACTGCAGACGGTTGGTGTCCTGAAATTCGTCCACCAGGAAAAAACGATGCCGGCTCCGCAGATTCCTGCGAACTTCCGGCAAACGGATCAGCGAACGCGCCAGCGCCAGAAGATCTTCGAAATCCAACAGCGAGTCCTGTTCCTTCTCGGACCGATAGCGATCGAGAACCAGTCCGGCCAGTTCCTCCAGAGCCAGCGTCGCTTGCTCGAAGTGAGCGTCGCCGTCGACACCGGATTCATCGGACGGGCGGGAGACCTGTAGCGGAAAACGACCGTATTCCGCTTTGAGCGACTTCCAACACTGCACCAGTTCGGCCCGATGTTCCCAGTCCTTCCAGGCTTTGGAAGGCCGCGCCACCAGGCCCAGAGATTCCCGGAACTGAACCAGGAAATCCATCTCGTCCAGTGCACGGCGTGTTCCGAAGAGCTCCCGCTGCCGGCCGCACTTTCGGGCGAAGGAATCATTCCGGATCAAGAGCCGTTTCGGTACCCGCTCCAAAAGGCGCCGCAACCGGTCCCACACTTCCGACCGCGTCAGAAAGTGGATCGTTTCCCGCCGATATAGGCGGCGCAGGACCTCAGACTGATCGAGGGACGAGCGGGCCGCCAGGTGATTCCGCCTCTGGACCAGTTCGGTCAAGACGACTTCGATTCTCCGGGACGGCAGATATCGAAGCAGGGTCGCGAAAGCGGGAAGCCGGGTGCGGGACCAGGAGTCGAGCAGCTCCTGGAGACACCGGTCCAGCAGCAGGCGCTGATCCCCTCCGTTCAGGACGCCGAACCCGGGATCGAGGCCGTTCCGGCTGCCGTGTTCCCTGAGAATCCTCAGGCAGAAGCCGTGCAAGGTGGTGATGGGAGCGCCTCCCAAAGCCTCCAGCACCTGTTCCCAGGGGCGTTTCGCTTCTGGGGACGGAGCTGCGGAGAGTTTGGCCAGGACCCCTTCCCGGATGCGCGCGGCCATTTGGGAAGCCGCCTCCTCGGTGAAGGTGATGGCGACGATCCGGTGCGGCCGGTGTCCGTGATGCTCCAGGATCCGCAGGTAGCGCCCCACCAGAACCCGCGTCTTGCCGGACCCGGCCGCAGCGGACACCACCATGTGGGAAGTGAGGTCCAGGGCTTGACGCTGGGACTCGTCGTATCTCGGCTCCGGATCGGCTTCCCGGTTTCGGGACGGGCTCGAGGCGGCGCTTTGGGGCGCGCACGCGGAGACGGCCGGAGTCATGCCGGGGTCCCTCCGGCCCGTGCCTCCTCCCGTCGGCAGACTCGCCTGTAGCTGCAGTGGGCGCAACCGGCCGCCGCGGGCTTGTGCGTGGTCACGGGAAAGGTGCCGGAATAGATCCTTCGGGAGGCTGCCAGAGCCTCTTCCCGATACCGGTCCATCAGTGGTTCCAGGTCCTCCGCCGGCGCCCTGCTCCCCGGTTTCCGCAATGGCCGCCACTGCAGGTAACCGGGCAGTCCGGCATGGTAGAAACCGCCGGAAGCCGCCTTGCCCAGACAGGAGTGCACCAGGAGCAGGGACAACGGGAGGCGAAAACCCCAGCCCTCCTTGATCCCGCGCAGGCGATTGCGGTGTCCGGTCACGTACGACACGAGCTGAAAGCCCTCGGGAGTCCTTTCGATCCGGTCCAGAAGACCCCTCAGGCGAACCGGACGCGACGGCCCGCCACCGGACTCCGCAGAGCCGGGAAGATGGCCCAGCACGAGAGGCCCCAGGGAGGTCTCCACGGAATGGATCTCCAAGCCGGCTGCCCGCTCCCGCTCCTCCTCCAGGAAACGCATCAGCAACCCCGGGGGGTTCGAGTCTTCCAGTCCGTCCATGAGCCACGTCTGCATCTGCTCCCAGCGCAGCCCGCCGGCAGCGGGCAAAGCCTGTCTCAATACCTCCAGTTCTTCCCGGACGATGCCCGCCATGCGGCCGCGTCCGTCTTCGAGATCAGCGGGGGGGCTCGCGGCGGCGTCCTGCGAATAGCGGGACAGAATTCTGCGAACCAGCCGATGCTGTTCCCGCAGCAGGCCCGAATCCGCCGGCGCCGGCGATGCGACCCCGAGCATCGTCCGGGCGAAATACCGGAATCCGCACCGTCCGTACTCCTCCAGCCGCTCCGGAGTGAGCTCCATCCCGGCCGGGAAGTGGCGCCGGCGCATCCGGTCCAGGACATCGGTCCGGTCGAGGACCCCGGCGAAGGCATTGGGGCGTCCCGACCGCCTCAGGGTCAGCGCCCGGACTCCGCGCCGGATATTCTCATCTCTCTCCTTGTCTGTCGCCATTCCCAACGCCGTCTCCACCTGGGGGAAGGACTCTTCCTCGTAATCCAGGTACTCCAGAACATGGCTGGGCAACACCGGACCATTGTCGGCGTGCCGGGGCGAGGACAGCAGCACCGATTCCCGGCTCCGGCAGCAAAGACCGTGAAATATCGAGAGTTCTTCCGACACCCGGACTCCCGTTTCGGGAAACGGCGCCGGCCGGCGGGACGGGATCCGGCCTTCCGAGAAGTCGAGCCAGAAGAGATGCCGGAACTCGCACTCCTGCAAGTGACGGGAACTTCCCACGACCACGGCTTCCCGATCCAGGGTGGGGGCAGTTCGGATCCGGGAGACCTGACGGTGGAGCAGGGAGCGGAAGCGCGCGAGACTGAGAGGGCAATCCCCCCAGAGCAGGGCGGCCTCCTGGAGGCTCGCCTGGAGGCGGACCAGGGCTTGGCCTTCGGTCCGTCCCCAGTCTCCCGGTCCGTCCGGCGCCCGAAGGAGCGGACCCAGCCGCCCGGCCAACAGGGAGACCCAATCCGCAGCCGTTCGGAGCCGCTCCGAGTCGGCCTGGAGCTTCCCGACGCATTTCCGAAAAACCTCCAGGCAATCCTCCGGGACCGAATCCGATGCTTCCGGAGACTCGGACCGTTTCCGTTCGATCCATTCCGGAAACGCTCCGGTCCACGCTTCTCCGCCGCCCCGAAAGCCTCCTTGACACGCCAGTTGCTCCAGGAGCCGAACTCGATCCGGCGAGATCCCATCCGCATGGATCCAAGGGGACGAGAGGAGATCGAACAGGTCGTCCCGCCGGAAGTCGCGCCACAACAGCTCGACGTACCCGGTCAGAACTCTGAAGGCGTTGGTGGACCCGACGGCGTCTCCATGCAGGTTCAGCCAGGGGATTTCCAGCCCGGTGAAGATCTCCCTCAAGAGCAGCAGGTAGCTCTCGTCGCCGGGACAGACGACACCCACCTGGGACCATCGGAACCGAGGCTTTCGGGTCTTGAGCTCCTGAATTTCCCGGGCCACCGTCCGGACCTCCGCTTCCCGGTGCGCCGGCCGGCAAAAGCGAACCTGGGCCGGCTCCTCGTCCGCCGCCTGGAAACGCCACGCCGGGTTCGTTCCCTCCCAGCATTCTCTTGCCGTGGACACCGGAAACGTGAAGGGGCGCGTTTCTTCGTGAAGCGACTCCAGGTCCAACGAGAAGATGGCCTTCCCCACCTGATCCGCCAGCAGGCGAACCAGTCCCGTCTCCACCGGCGTTCGGGCGATGAGCCCCTCGAAGAGGATTTCTCTCAGCCGGGGAAACCGGCTGCGGCAGTCCAGCGAACCGGTCAGGAGAGCTTCATAGAGGCTCAGGCGGACTCCCGCCGCGTCTTCCCAGCCACGCTCCTCCAGCTTCTTCTGGTAGGCGAGAAAGATCCGGATCAACCGGGTCGCTTGCTCCGGATCCCGGTCCTCCCGCTGGAGATGAAGACGGATCAGCGGTTCGCCGGTCAGGCCCCGGCCCTTGAGCAGCGACACCCAGGCCCGGGCCTCGGAAAGGGAGACCGGCGGTTCTCCGCCGTTGCCGCCCGCTACCGGGATCTGCTCCTCCAGGACCGCCTCCAGGAGACATCTCCGTCCGGTCTCCGAGACGGCTTTCCGGCCGGATCCGATCTCCCGGAAGAGGGTGGCGGTCAAATCCCGAAACGTGAGGATCGGGACTTCGAAGGCGCGGGGGTTCGCCTTCAGAAACTCTCGCGCCAACTGGTGTTTTCGCCAGCGGGAGGCGACGACGTAGAGGAACCCGGGCGACCGGCCCTCGGACCGTTGGAGACGCTCCTCGAGCAGCCGCCGCGACCGGCCCCGTGCGGCGGGTCCATGAAAAACAACTTCTCCCACGGGTCCAATTTACTCCGGGGGACTGACCCGGCGGGGGGAGCGGCGACATCCTTGTCGCCGCGAGCGGCGTGTTTCACGCGGAGCGGCGTGTTTCACGCGCCGACTGGGATCGGCGTCCGGAGTATCCATGTTGCAATGGGAGCGGCGTCATCCGGAGCGGCGTCGTCCTCGGCGCCGTCTTACGACCTCGCATTCAAAAAAAACCGGGCGGCCGCATCGTCTCTCCCTCCCTCAGCTCGTCCCCCCCGCACGGCGCGAA
>JAJDTT010000170.1 GCA_022827025.1 Acidobacteriota bacterium | reverse complement strand
GCTGCTCGTTTGGAGGGGCGTCATTCTTGGCGCCCTCTTTCGAGCGTTGGGTGTACTCGAAGCTCGGCGGCTCGACGTCCTGGCTTTTTGCTTTGGAGGGAAGGTCGGTCCGTTCGCTCTCTTTCGCGCCGTGCGGGGGGGACGAGCTGAGGGAGGGAGAGACGATGCGGCCGCCCGGTTTTTTTTGAATGCGAGGTCGTAAGACGGCGCCGAGGACGACGCCGCTCCGCGTGAAAAGACGGCGCGCCCTCACTTGGTCATGAAAACGGGCGGGCGGGCGTAAGGGTCGCCCCCGACGACGGTTTGGGGGATATGGGGGCTAGTAGCGGAAGAACCGGACCGGGTTCAGGGGACGGCCGCCGAGTTGAATTTCGTAGTGCAGGTGGACGCCGGTGGTGCGGCCCGTGGACCCGACGTATCCCACGATGTCTCCCCGCTGGACCTTCTGCCCCAACTTGACGTTGATCTCGTTCAGATGGCCATAGCGGGTCACGATGCCGAAACGGTGCCGGAGGGTGACCAGACGGCCGTACCCGTGGTGCCAACCGGCCTGGGTCACTTCCCCGTCGCTGGTGGCCACGACCTTGGCTCCGCGAGGGGCCGAAATGTCGACTCCGGGATGGAATTCCCGATCCCCGGTGAAGGGGTCCTTCCGGTAGCCGTATGCGCCCGACGGATATCCCCGCACCGGCATCAGGGTGGGCAGGGCGGACTGAAGGATGCTGCGAGTCGTGTAGTAGTCCTGAAGCCGGCGCAACTCGCTCTCCAGAGTCATCCGCCGGCCGTCCAGGGTCCGGAAACGCTTCAGGAGGTCTTGATGGTCCAGGGTCAGGAGCGGACGAGCCACTTTCGCGGGACCACCGGCGCCGCCGAAGCCGTCGTCATCGTTCTCGGAGAGGAACTTGAGCCGGGTGGCGGTCACCTCCAGCGAGGAGACCTTGTCGGTCAACTTGCCGGAGACGGCCCTCAGGCCCGCGTTTTCCTGCCGCATGCGGGCGACCTCCGACTCCAGCTCGAGCACGTGGACGGTCCGTTCCGCCATCCACCAGTAGTGGACCGTGGAGAACAGGAAGGAGAGAAACAGGACGCCGCCGAGCAGGCCGATACCGGCCGCCAAGGCCACGGACAGGGAATATTTCCTGGCGCCCTCCCTCCCGGAACGAGCGATGATCAGGGTATAGGTGTCACCAGCGTTGAACACTTGCCGTCTGCTTTGATCGATGAGGACGAATCCGACTGCGGTTGCCGGCCCGAGGGCGCCCCATCAGCAATCAGGCGCCGGTCAGGACATCGAAGGCCGGATTGTAATTGGGAGGATTACGGAATGTCAAGAAGGAGGAGCGGCGACATGGAGCGGCGTCGTGGAGCGGCGTCGTCCTCGGCGCCGACTGGGAAGGGCGTCCTTCCGGGCGCCGGGCGTGGCGGCGTGGAGCGACGGCGTGGAGCGGCGTGTTTCACGCGCCGGTTCTCCAGGGTGACGATGGGGCGGAAGAATAGGGGCGCCCGGAAGGACGCCCTTCCCAGTCGGCGCCTGAAAGACGCCGCTCCGGACGCCCTTCCCAGTCGGCGTCCGGAAGGACGCCGCTCCGCGATTAGGAAGTCGCCGGGCCGCAGATTTCGTGGATCATGCGGCGATAGATCTGCACCGCCTCCTTGAGCTGGTCGATGGAGATCCACTCTCCTACCGTGTGGGCCTGGGCGATGTTGCCGGGGCCCAGGACCACGAGCTCGTCGACCTGGTCCTTGATCCAGATGGAGTCGGTCCCGTAGGGGACGGTCTTCGGCTTCCGTCCGGCACTGGCCCGGGAGGCGAGTTGCACCAGGTCGGCGTCGGGAGAAACGTAGAAGGGGCCCTTGTGCGTGGTCTCCACCTCCAGGCCATGGGCTCGGGCCCGTCCGGCAACGATCTCCATCAGTTCCCGGCTCTCGTCGCCGGGCATGGGGCGGAAGCCGATCTGGCAGGTGCATCGGGCCGCGCTCACGTTGGGGCGGGTGCCTCCGTCGTCGAAGACCATGTTGAAACCGTTGGTGGGGGGATCGAAATCCGCGTTCCGGTAGCGGGGATTCCGTTTCACGTCCTTGGCCAGCTCGGCCATCTCGGCCAGGAAGGGCGCGATGAGAAAATTGGCCGAAGTGCCGAGATCGGTGCTGGTGTGGGCCGCTTCGCCCCGGGCCGTGGCCATGACCAGGACCCCGCCCTTGTGGGCGTAGACGGGCCACAACTCGGTGGGCTCGGCCACCACGGCGTAACGGGGCCGCGTCTCGCTGAAGAACCGGGACTCCCGGACCACCTGCTTGGCTCCGCCACCGCCCACTTCCTCGTCGGCGGTGGCCATGACCAGGACCGGCTGCTCCAGTTCTCCCGGGTCCACGGCCGCGGCGGCGGCCATGGTGGCCGCCAGGGGTCCCTTCATGTCGCAGGACCCCCGTCCGGAGATCCTGCCGTCTCCGACCACCGGGTCGTAGGGGTCCCAGTCCTCTTCCTGGCCCGGCACCGTGTCGGTGTGGGAAAAGAAGGCCAAGCCTCCGGTCCCCCTGCCTTTTCGGCCGACGATGCTGACCTTGGTCTCCCCGTTTTCGTCCACGTAGTCCAGGCGCTCGGTTTCGAAGCCGTGCTCTCGAAACCACTCCTCCACCAGGCCGGAGACTCGCGCGTTGCTCCAGCGGCTGACGGACTTGATGGCGACGAGGTCCCGGGTCAGGGAAACAGGGTCCAGTTTCATGCGAATTTCTCCTGATCAATGGTCCAACAGGAAAAGGGGAGGGGTGGAGAATCCAAGAAGTCGCCCGCAAGGGGAGGGCACCCACAAGGGGTGCCCCTACGGCCGTGCAGGGGCAGCAGGCCGGGGAGTCGGCCGCGCAGGTCCCGTTTTTTCTCCGGCATCTGCCGGCCGTCGACCGGTGGGGGAGTTCTCACTCCTCTTCTCCCGGTCTCAAGCGAGGATCTCGTGGACCAGCCGGGCCGGATACTGATCGGTGAGGCGCTCCTCCAGGCCGTGACGCGGGAAGACCAGGTCCCGGTGGTTCAGGCCCAGCAGGTGCAGGAAGGTGGCGTGAAAGTCGTGGACGCTGACCCGGTCCACGGCGGCCTTGTGGCCGATGTCGTCGGTGGCGCCATGGACGTAGCCGGCCTTGACTCCCCCTCCGGCCATCCAGAGGCTGAAGCCGTCGGGACCGTGGTCCCGGCCGGCGGCGCCGCCGTCGCGAACCTGGGAGATGGGCATGCGGCCGAATTCCCCTCCCCAGATGACCAGCGTGTCGTCCAGCAGCCCCCGCTGCTTCAGGTCGCGGACCAGGGCGGCCGACGGCTGGTCCGTCTTCCGGCAGCAGTATTCCAGTTTCTTCTGCAGGTCGGAGTGATTGTCCCAGATCTGGTATTCGATGAAGATCTGGACGAAGCGCACGCCCCTTTCCACCAGCCGCCGGGCCAGCAGGCAGCGTCTCCCGTAGGAGGCCGTGGCCTCGTTGTTGAGACCGTACATCTCCTTGGTGGCCTCGCTCTCCCGGGAGAGGTCCAGGGCGTCGCTGGCGGCCAACTGCATGCGGGCGGCCAGTTCGTAGGAGGAGATCCGGGCGTCCAGGTCCGGCTGCCAGGGACGTTCCATGCGATGGGAATGGTCCAGGCTGCGCAGCAGCGACCGTTCGGCTTCGATCAGAGGGTTGGGCAGCCGCTCCCGGGGGTTCAGGTTGAGCACGGCCGGGTCCTTCTCGCGGAAGCGGGTGCCCTGGTACATGGGCGGAAGCCAGCCCGACTGCCAGTTCTGAATTCCGTTGACCGGCAGGTTCTTGTCTTCCAGAACCACGTAGCCCGGCAGGTTCCGGTTCTCGGAGCCCAAGGCGTAGGTGACCCATGCCCCCAGGGTGGGGCGGCCGGTAATGGTGCGGCCCGTGTGAAAGAGGTTGATGGAGGGCTCGTGATTGAAGTGCTCTCCGTACATGGACCGGACCAGGGTGATGTCGTCCACGATCCCGGCGGTATGCGGCAGCAGCTCCGACAGCTTCATCCCGCACTTGCCGTGCCGGGAGAACTCCCACGGCGACGGCATCAGGGTCCCCACCTGTTCCATGTTCTCGATCTGGTTGAGCAGGTCCCGGGGAGCGGTGCCTCCCGCCATTCGAGACAGCGCCGGCTTGTGGTCGAAGAGGTCGACCTGGCTGGGGCCGCCGTTCATGAACAGGTGGATGACCGACTTGGCCTTGGGCTCATGGTGGGGAGCCAGCGGACTCAAGTCGACCCGGGGCCGTCCCTGGCCGGGACCCGGCGAACCCGACAGATCCTTCTGCAGCAGCCAGGCCAGTGCGGCGCCGTGGACTCCGTCCCCGAGACGGGAGAAGAAGTCCCGCCGGGTGGTGCGGAGATTCGATCCGAAGTTGACCATGGGGTGCCTCGCTTGGTCAGTCAATATACAGAAACTCCCCCGAATTGAGGAGAGTGAGGACCACCGAGCTCAGCGCCGACCAGCGGGCCCCGGGCCCCCGGGGGGCCGGATCGTTCTTCTGGTTCAGGTGGCTGCGCCACTCCCGCTGCAGGCGTTGCAGCGACTCCTCGATTCGCCGGCTCTCCTCCGGGGTGGGATAGCGGCTCAGGACTTCCAGGTAGAGTCTCTCGATCTGTCCCGGCGTGTCCCCCGGCGCCAAGTCCATGAGGCGGCCCGCCAGGTAGCGGGCATGGCCGCGCATCAGTTCTCCGTTGACGAGCTGCAGAGCCTGCAAGGGGACGTTGGACTGCCGGCGTTGCCCGCAGTTGGGGATCATCACCGGATAGTCGAAGGCTTCCAGGGAAGAGACGGGCATGCGGCGGCGCTTGAGCAGGTAGACGGCCCGGCGCCAACCGCCCGGAGTCGATTCGGGCACCACTTCACCACTGGATTCCTCCTTGAGGTGAACCGGGATTCCGAAGGGGGTCGGGTCCAGGCGCCCCGTGACCCGCAACACCGAATCGTGAAGGGCTTCGGCGTTCAACCGCCTCAGGGGCATCCGGGACCAGAGCAGGTTGTCGGGATCGTGCTCCCGGACCCGGGGGCCGACCCGGGAGGTCTGCCGGTAGGCCGCCGAGGTCATCATCAACCGGTGCATGGCCTTCATGCTCCACCCCCGGTCCACGAACTCGGCCGCCAGCCAATCCAGGAGCTGCGGATGGGTCGGCTGGGACCCGGTCCTGCCGAAGTCGCCCGGAGTGGTGACCAGTTCCCGGCCGAAGTGATGGCCCCAGATCCGATTGACCTGAACCCGCGCCGTCAGAGGATGCTCCTCCTGGGTCAGCCAGCGGGCCAGGCCCAGGCGGTTGCCGCTGGTGTCCCGCCCCGCCGGGGGCAGCGGCCGGTAGGGCTCCAGGCCGGCGGCGGACAGGACCCGGGGAACGTCCGGGTACACCCGTTCCGCCACCGTCCGGGCTTCGCCCCGGTTCAAACGGTAGACGGGAGACGGGTCTCCTCCCATGTCGTAGAGGGCCCGGATGCCCGGCAGGGTCCGGTACTTGGTCTTGTCCCGGAAGTTGGTCTCGGACCCGTACTTGGAGTTCTTGATGTGCGCGATGTCCGTCTGCAACTGGCTCGCGGACTCCCTGAACTCGGGGAACTCGTCGCCGAGGGCGGCGTAACTGGGTTCCACGATCTCCTTGAACTTCCGGGCCAGGAAACGCTGCAGGCTGGTGCGCTTGCCTTCGGGCGTTTCGGCGATGGTCCTGAGGTCCGCCTGCAGGTCGGAGGGAAGGGCGGCCAGCGCCTTCTCCTGGAATTTCTCCTTGTAGGGCCGAGCCTTTTCCTTCAGCTCCGTTTCCAGGTTCCGGAGCTTGACTTGGAGCGGGGCGTTGTGGGCCTCGACCTCCTTGAGGTCCGCCTCCAGAGCGACGCGCAGGACCCGTTCGGTGGGCGGGCGCCAGTCGTAGGGGTCCAGGGAGGTCTGGAGGATGGCGGCCAGGCTGTAGTATTCGCGCTGGGACAGGGGATCGTACTTGTGATCGTGGCAGCGGGCGCAACCGACGGTCAGGCCCAGAACCGTCGAGCCCAGGATCTGGAGCTCGTCGGCGATGACGTCCATCTTTTCCTGGAGCGAGTTGTTGGGCTGGCCATAGGTGCCGTCGGGCGCCAGCCGCAGGAAGCCGGTGGCTGCGATCACGTCCACCAGTTCCTGGGTGACCTCCTTCTGTTTCTTGTAGTCCACCAGCTCGTCGCCCGCCAGTTGCTCCGTCAGGAAACGGTCGTAGGACGTGTCCCGGTTCAGGGCCCGGATCACGTAGTCGCGATAGCGCCAGGCGTGGGGGCGGACCTTGTCCTCGTCGATGATTCCCTCCGAATCGCTGTACCCGGCCAGGTCGAGCCAGTACTGGGCCCAGCGCTCCCCGTAGGCGGGAGAGTCCAGGAGCCGGTCCAGGAGCCGCTCGTAGGCCCCCGGCTCCCGGTCCGCCAGGTAGTCCAGGACTTCCCGGGAGGTGGGAGGCATCCCGGTCAGGTCCAGGTAGGCCCGGCGCAGCAGGACCAGCGGCTCGGCCTCGGGAGAGAAGCCGAGGCCCTTGGACTCCAGCCGCGCCAGCAGAAAGAGGTCGATGGGATTGCGCGCCTGCCCGGGCTGACGGACTCGAGGCGGGTCCGGCCGGCGCGGGGCGCGGAAGGACCAGAACTCCGTGTCTTCCGGGGACAGCGGGGGCTCCGGGACGGCCTCCGCCTGGGGCGGGTCCGCCCGGGCCCCGGCCTGAATCCACTGTCTCAGGACCTCCACCTCGGCCGTGGTGGGTGGCCGGATCTTGTCCAGGGGAGGCATCTCCCGGGAGGCGATGCGGGAATAGAGCAGGCTCCGGCCCGGGTCGCCGGGGACGAGAGCCGGTCCCGATTCGCCTCCCCGCAGCCGCGCGGCGCGGGTTCGCAGGTCCAGTCCCGCCTCCTGCTTCGCTTTTCCGTGACAGTTGACGCAGTGCATCTGAAAGATGGGCAACACGTCCTTCTCGGTGTAGAGCACGCCGGCGGTGTGAGCGGTCTGCCCGTCGATCCAGAGCCGGATGGCCCCGATCTCCTCCCGGGACAGGTTGACGTCCCCCGGAGGCATGGCGCCCGAGACCAGCTTGGAGACCAGCAGGCTCCGGTCCGAGGCTCCCGGCACCAGGGCGGGGCCCGACTTCCCCCCGGCCAACATGGACTCGAGTCCGTCCAGTTGGAGTTGCCCCTGGGGAGAGGCGCCGCTGTGGCACTGCAGGCAACTCTTCTCGAAGATCGGAAGGACGTCTTTCTGGAAATCGGAGTCGCCGGCCCCGGTGGCCTGAAGGCTGAGGCCGAGGGTCAGGAAGGCCAGGGAGGTCACACAGAAGTTGCGTAACATGATCTCGTCTCGCTGGCTCCAAAGTTACACCGGGAAACGCGTTCCGGGCAACTGAAGGCAAAGATAAGGAGGGGAGCGGCGTGTTTTACGCGCCGGCTGGGAGCGGCGTCCTTCTGGGCGCCCCGTGTTCTTTCGCCCTATTGTCACTCCGCAGGAGCCGGCGCCCGGAAGGACGCCGCTCCCAGCCGGCGCCCGGAAGGACGCCGTTCCCAGCCGGCGCCCGGAAGGACGCCGCTCCGGACGCCGCTCCGGACGCCCTTCCCAGCCGGCGCGTGAAACATGCCGCTCCTGTGCTAGGTTGTTGCCTGCCATGAGAAAGTTCGCGCCGCTGGCTGGAACGGTGATGGCGTTGGCCCTGGCATGGGGCGCCGCCTGCGCACCGGTCCGGGTTCCCCTGATCTCGACCGGGCCCCTCCGCGACCTGGTCCGGATTCCCCAGGACGCCACGATCTTCACCGAGATCGGGGACCGTCCCATCCTCGAAGTCGACGGGGACCGGATCGAGAAGTTCGAAGCCTACTGGTACGGGCCCTGGGAGCGGACCGGGCCTGCGGTCTGCCGGGAGGCATCGTTCGGCTGGGCCGCCGAATCGTTCACCAGGAAGCCGGTCTTCGGACCCAACCTGCTGAGGCTCCCCGCCTCGCAGGTGGAGGCCGTCGTGGCCAATGCGCGACTCGACGAGTTTCCCAGCCGGTCCGAATACGGGATCGCCATCCGGAACACCTCCTTGCGCGCCCTGCCTTCAGCCGAACCCTTCTATTTCGACTTCCGCGAAGCGGGAGAAGGATACCCGTTCGACTACAACCAGAATTCGGCCGTCTGGGCGGGGACGCCCCTTCTCCTGACGCACCTCTCCAGGGACGGACGGTTCGTGGGCGCCGAATCCCCCTACACCTGCGGCTGGATCGATGCGCGGGACGTGGCGACCGTCGACGAGGAGTTCATGGCCGCCTACCGGCGCCCCCGCCTGGCCGCCCTGCGGCGGGACCGGGTCCCCGTTTCCGGAGATCCCGGCGGCTTCCTCTTCGAGGGCCGGGTCGGCATGCTGCTGCCCGTGGCGGACGGAGCCGAAACGGGCGTCATCCGCCTGCTGGCTCCCGTGCCTGACGAGAGCCGGCGGGCGTCCCTGTCACTCGTCCGGCTGACGGAGGAGGATGCCGCGCCGATTCCATTTCCGTTCTCCCAGAACCGGCTGGCCGAGTTGATCAACCAGATCATGGGGCAGCCCTACGGATGGGGTGGACTGGGCGGGCACCGCGACTGTTCCTCCACCGTTCTGGACATCTTTCTGCCCTTCGGCCTTCCCCTTCCGCGCAACTCCAGGAGCCAGGCGGGAGCGGGGAAGAAGGTGGACCTCTCGGACCTCTCGACGGAGGAAAAACGAAAGCGAATTCTGGAAGCGGCGGTCCCCTTCCGCACGCTGCTGAACATTCGGGGCCACGTCATGCTCTATCTCGGAGCCTTCCGGGGCGCCCCGGTGGCGTTTCACACCATCTGGGGACTGCGGACGGCTTCCAGAGACGAGTCGAGCACGGGGCGGTTTCTGATCGCGAAGTCGGTCATCACCAGTCTCTCGCCGGGAATCGAGATCAGGACGTTGTCACGGACCAGGGGCGACCTGCTGGACCGCATCGACTCGTTCACGCTGCTGGGGGAAGAGTAGGAGCAGTATTTCCCGGCGTGCTGTCAGGCCTCACGGCCGGGGGATGGGGAAGGGTTCAAGCGGCGGTGCCGCGTCCATTGCGGACGAAGATATCACGCAACTCCCCGCGCAGCCCACGTATTTCCTTCCGCGCCTCCTCTCGCAGCCCACGCATATCCTTCCCCAACTCCTCTCGCAAGTTACGGATGGACCGGTCCAAGCAGAGGACTCCCAGAATGAAAATCACGGGTGTGATCCACGGGGCGAGTTCAGATGGCATTGGTTGCTCGTAGAAGCAAGAATAACACCCCGGATGTTCAAGCGTCCGAATTGAAAAGGCCAAGTCGTTTGAGCGTTCGTACAGTAACCGCCTCTTACGTTTGCCTCTCTCCTCGTGCCAGTCTCCACACGGGGCCTGTCAAGCGCGTATTCGGGCGCGGTTTGAGGTCACGTAACGACTTCGCAGCATTTTGTAGAACGGGAAGATCGCTCTCGACGAAGTGAATCACCTCCCTCACCCTGTTCATCGGACGTGTACGAGCCCAAACCAGACTGGTATCCAGTCTCCGGAACGGCTTGATCATATCTACCAGCGCCTCACACAAATTGGCGCTTGCGCCATCGGCGACAGCTCCGGAAAACGCTTCGGATTTTTCTGCGGCTCTTGTGTCGGTTGCCTTCCGCGTAGCTGTCAGGGCGCTGGCCAGACGCTTGGTCATGCGGCGCTCGAGTGGATCATCTTTACGACCCAGGTCCGCGTCGAGCAGTTGATTCCTCGGCGGCGGAACAACAGGAGTCAACAGCGTAAGAGCAAAGCTGCTCTGGCCGGTCTGCCCCAAACGAACCCGTTTCCAAAAATTTTTTGCCTCTCGGTTCGCACCTACCCGATAAACGGGCCGCGGATTCTCGAGTGAGCAAGCTGCAGCGAGAATCATGTTTCGAGCGCCTGTCAAAAGGTCTACTCCGGCGCTCGCAGCAATGCTGCCATCATCACCGGCAGCGGCCCTTATACGTATGACATCGCGATCGGCAGTCACCAAGTCGCGATAGAGAGACAGCTCATCGATCTCAGCAGTTCTGGCGAAAATCTCGATCAACGACGATACGACGCGAGCGTAATCGCCAAGTTGTCTATGCCGCGGCAAAATGACCTCCGGTGCCCCCTCCAAGGCATAGACGTCAGAGTGGTCACCGTACATCTCGATCTTGCGCCAGCCCGCTGCCCGAGCGTAAGCCGCCAGAGCCGCGGGCGAAATCGCCGTTAATGCGTCAATGTCCCGGATCCTGACCTTCATTCGATCCTTCCCTGCCTGGATTGATCCATGAGCGCGCACAGACTTTCGACATTGAGCAAATTCGCCTCTGGTATTTTCACTGCGATGGAATGCTGATTGGCCGTCTCGCTTTCTCTTCTCAGATTAAGCCAATAGGCGCTGCGCCTCAACACAAGTTCACCTACAGTGACCGTCAGCCATTGGCTCTCGTCCTTCGGCAAATCGAGGACCACCAGAAGTCGTGGGGTCTGGGTTTGGGTGCGCAACAAGTCAAAATTCCGCCGCTTCAGAGGAAACGTGAAATACCCGTTCTCCGCCTTGCCAAGATTGGTGGTTGCCTTCAACTGTATCCCGATCGTCGGCCTCATTTGGCCACCAGCTTTAATTTCCATGTCAATCCCGTCGCGATCGAAGTCAAACTGAGCTGTGACGTAACCGGCACGAGCTGCGAGGGCCTTCACATAGACGACGGACAACGCCTCTTGCCGGTCGAACGTCGCCAGCAATGAGTCGCTCATGCCATGGCTCCCATCCGTCCTCCTGATTTCGTTGGGCAGATGATCCGGGGATGGGGAAGGGTTCAAGCAGCCGTGCCGCGTCCATCGCGGATGAAGAAATCCCGCAACACATCCAAAGTGCTTTCGATCCGCCCCATGCGGTCGCGGAGATCTCCGATCTGGTTGTCCACGCGCTCGCGCAGGTCTTTAATTTCTCCGCGCAGCCCGGCTAGTGTCCTTTCCCGCAAATTCATGTACTCATAACGACGCCATCCGAAAAACGCGATGGTCAATGCCGCTCTCCCGGGTCCGGCAACAGCAGGGTTCTCCTTCGGACTCCAAGAGATATAGAATGTCCGGAACCGAGAGGAGTGGATCCTTGAGAGCGTTCCCGATTCCGTCCAGCCGTTTTTGCGTTTCACTGGCCGGATTGGCCATGCTACTGGCCTTTCCGCCGGGGGCCGCGGCGAGCGAACCGAAGACGCCGGAGCCGGCTCCGCCCGTGGAGCGGGCGGTCGACTTTGAGGCCGATGTCCTTCCCATATTCGAGGCCAGTTGCTTCAAGTGCCACGGACCCGCCATGGCCATGGGGGGACTCCGCCTGCACACCCGTTCCGACCTGCTGGCGGGCGGGGACAAGGGCGCCGCGGTGCTGGAGGGGAACAGCGCCGGCAGCCGGCTGATCCACCTGGTGGCGGGCCTGGGCGACTTGAAGATGCCCCTGGACGGGGAGCCCCTCAGCCCGGAGCAGGTGGGGGTCCTGAGGGCCTGGATCGATCAGGGAGCCGTCTGGCCCCAGGGAGCGGCGGTTTCCGGCCGCCGGACTCCGGACGAAGCAGGGGGAAAACCGGCTTCCGGTGAAGTCCATTGGGCCTTCCGGCCGGTTCGGCAGGACCCGCCGCCCCAGATCGCGGACGGCGACTGGATTCGAAACGACATCGACGCCTTCGTGCTGCAGCGGCTGCGGAGCGAGGGGGTGGAGCCCTCGCCCGAGGCCGGCCGGTCCACTCTGATCCGGAGACTCTACCTGGATCTGCTGGGCCTGCCTCCCACGCCGGCTCAGCGGGAGCGCTTTCTTTCCGACCGGCGTCCCTACGCCTACGAGCGGCTGGTCAACCGGGTATTGTCGTCGCCCCACTTCGGGGAGCGCTGGGCCCGCCACTGGCTGGACCTGGCCCGCTACGCCGACAGCGACGGTTTCGAGAAGGACAACGTGCGGCCCCATGCCTGGCGCTACCGCGAGTGGGTCATCAACGCCTACAACCGCGACCTTCCCTACGACCAGTTCGTGGTGGAGCAGTTGGCCGGCGACCTGCTGCCGGACGCCACCGTGGAGCAGAAGGCGGCCACCGGGTTTCACCGCAACACGCTCACCAACACCGAGGGCGGCGTGGACCCGGAAGAGTACCGGGTGGAGCAGGTGGTGGACCGGACCGACACCACGGGTCTGGCGTTCATGGGGCTCACCGTGGGCTGCGCCCGTTGCCATTCCCACAAGTACGACCCCATCTCCCACCGGGAGTACTACCAGCTCTTCTCTTTCTTCAACACCGCAATCGAGAAGAACATCCCCGCCCCGCTCCCCCGGGAACAGGTGGCCTACCGGTTGGCGTCCCGGCAGTGGGAGCGGGAGCAGGAGAATCTTCTGGCCGCGCTGGAGGAGCAGCGTTCGGAGCTGAAGGAGAAGCTGGAGGGATCGCAGGACCTGGCCCTCTGGGAGAAGGGGTTGGACCACACTCCCGTGGAGTGGATTCCGCTGGATTTGTCCGGCTACGCCGCTGCCGGGGGCGCCGAGTTCAGCGAAGACAGCGCCGGCGCGCTGCTGGTGAGCGGCAACAACCCCAGGAAGGACCGCTACACCCTGGTGGCCAACATCGAGATCCGGGGGGTCAATGCCGTCCGGCTCGATTTTCCGACGCACGAATCCCTCCCCTCGGGGGGTCCCGGACGGTCTCCGGAGGGCAATTTCGTCCTCTCCGAGTTCAAGATCGGCGACGCCCGGATCTCGGATCCGGTCAAG
Organism: Acidobacteriota bacterium; assembly: GCA_022827025.1. Taxonomy (GTDB): domain Bacteria; phylum Acidobacteriota; class UBA6911; order RPQK01; family JAJDTT01; genus JAJDTT01. The sequence continues at coordinate 13,244 of JAJDTT010000170.1, read as the reverse complement.
CCCACCGGGATTCCGGTGGAGAGGGTCTATGCCGGATATTCCCAGAAGGGGTTCGAGATCGAGAAGGCCGTTGACGGAGATTCCAAGACCGGCTGGGGCGTGAACGGTCCCCTGGGTCCCAACCGGGATCAGCAGGCGGTCTTCGTGACCGCCCAGAGCCTGGGGCGCTACGGCGGATCGTCGATTACCCTGACGTTGGAGCAGCTCCACGGCGAGAATCAGAACATCGGCTCCCTGAAGGCCTATGTGACCCAGGCGCCGCGGAAGGACCTGAAGCAGGTTTTTCCCATGCCGGTGGAGAGGGCCCTGGCGGTTCCGGCCGGGGAGCGGAGTCCGGAGCAGCAATCGGCCCTCCTGGACTACTACGTGGACCTGAACTCCGAAATCCGGCACCGCATGGCGGCGGTGGAGGGACACCGCCGGGCCCGGCCCCGTCCTCCGGAGACCATGGCCCAGACACTGGCGCAAAACCCCGAACCGCCCCGCACCCACATTCACCTGCGGGGAGACTTCCTGAGTCCGGGCGAGGAGGTGTGGCCGAACACGCTTTCGGTCCTGCCACCGCTCGAACCGCGCGGCAAGGACCCGGACCGGCTGGATTTCGCTTTCTGGCTTACCGACCCCTCGCATCCCCTGACCCCCCGGGTGGAGGTCAACCGTTTCTGGGAGCACCTCTTCGGCCGGGGACTGGTGGCCACCAGCGAGGACTTCGGCACCCGGGGCGAGAAACCGTCCCACCCCCGGCTCCTGGATTGGCTGGCCAAGGAGTTCGTGGCCGGCGGATGGAGCCGCAAGGACCTGGTCCGATTGATCGTGACGTCGGCCACCTACCGGCAGGCGTCCCACGTCCGTCCCGAGCTCATGAACAGAGACCCCAAGAATCTGCTCCTGGCCCGGCAGAACCGTTTCCGCGTCGAGTCGGAGGCGACGCGGGACCTGTACCTGGCCGTGGCCGGACTGCTGGAGCCCCGGGTGGGCGGCAAGAGCGTCTATCCGCCGCTGCCGGGGGGGACGGCCGACCTAGGATATGGCGGGACGGAGTGGCCGGAGAGCTCCGGGACCGACCGGTATCGCCGGGGCCTCTACATCTTCTTCCAGCGGACCGTCCCGTACCCCATGCTGATGACCTTCGACAGTCCCGATTCCAACACCTCCTGCGTTCGCCGGATCCGTTCCAACACTCCGCTGCAGGCCCTGACGTTGCTCAACGGACCGCTGTTCGTCGAGAGCGCCCGGTCGCTGGGACGGAGGATTCTGGCCGAGGCTCCCTCCGGGGACGCCGATCGGATCGGGTTCGCGTTTCGCCTGGCGCTGGCCCGCGACCCGAGCCGCCGGGAAGCGGAAATCGTTGGCGAGTTGCTGGCCGAGCACCGCAGCGCCTTCGAGCGGGACCCTGAGGCGGCCGCCGAGTTCGCCGGGTCCGAAGCCGGGAAGCCGGCGGCCGAGACGGCGGCCTGGATCGCCGCCAGCCGAATGATCCTGAACCTGGACGAGTTCCTGACCCGGGAGTGAAGACCATGGATTCTCCGGAAAACAGTTTGCCGGCCTCCCGCCGGGACTTCCTCACCACCTCGGCCAGCGGCCTCGGGACCGCGGCCCTGGCCTCCATGCTGGCGGGCGACGGACTGCTCCAGGCGAAGCCCGATGCGGGCATCGCCAACCCTCTCTTTCCCCGGCAGCCCCATTTCGCGCCCAAGGCCAAGTCCTGCATCTTCCTCTTCATGGCGGGCGCGCCCAGCCAGTTGGATCTCTTCGACCCCAAGCCCAAGCTCAACGAACTGGACGGCCAGTCCATGCCCGAGTCGTTGCTGGATAAGGTGAGATTCGCCTTCATCCGCAAGGAGACGGCGGTGCTGAAGGGTTCTGGAGCCAAGTTTCGGAAACGGGGCGAGTGCGGAATGGAGATCTCCGACCTGCTGCCCCACATCGCCGGCTGCGCCGACGATATCGCCCTCATCCGGTCGCTGCATACGGACAGCTTCAACCACCATCCGGGCCAGCTCATGATGAATACGGGCGTGCCCACCTTCGGGCGGCCCTCCATGGGCTCCTGGATCAACTACGGCCTGGGGAGCGAATCGGAGAACCTGCCCGGCTACGTGGTGCTCACGGCCGGCCGCGGCACCAGCGGCGGCGCCTCCAACTGGAGCAGCGGGTTCCTGCCCACCAACTACCAGGGCGTGACGTTTCGAAACCAGGGCGATCCGGTTCTGAACCTGACCAATCCGGCGGGACTCCCGCACGAGTGCCAGCGCCTGGGACTGGACCGGCTCCGGCAGCTCAACGAGGAGCGTTTCCGGCAGACCCGGGATCCCGAGATCCTCTCCCGGATCGCCTCCTACGAGTTGGCCTTCCGGATGCAGTCGTCGGCTCCCGAGCTCATCGACCTCAGCGGGGAGAGCGAGAAGACTCTGGAGATGTACGGCGTGAACCGGACCGAAGGCAAGTGGAAGGACAAGCCCAACCGGGGCTACCGGCCGGGAGTCTTCTCCACCTATGCCCGCAACTGCCTGCTGGCCCGGCGCCTGGTGGAGCGGGGCGTCCGTTTCGTCAACATCTATCACGCTTCCTGGGACCACCACAGCAACCTGGACGCCGGACTCGGTTTCAACTGCATGATGTGCGATCAGCCGGTGGCGGCCCTGCTGAAGGATCTCAAGCAGCGGGGGATGCTGGACGAGACCCTGGTGATCTGGGGCGGGGAGTTCGGCCGGACTCCTCTGGGCGAGAACCGCGTGGGCCGGGAGCCGAACACGGGCCGGGATCACCATCCGTTCGCCTTCTCCATGTTCATGGCCGGCGGAGGCATCCAGGGAGGCCAGGTGCTGGGGCGGACCGACGACATCGGCTGGAACCCGGTCGAGGAACCGATGCACATCAACGACCTGCACGCCACCATCCTGCATCTCTTCGGCCTGGATCACGTCCGCCTCACTCATCGCTTCCAGGGGCGGGATTTCCGGCTGACCGACGTGGGCGGCACGGTGGTGACGAAGCTGCTGGCATGAGATTCCGTCGCCGTCGTCTGCTGGCCGCGGCCGCCGCGTGCGCCGTTATCCTGCTGCCGGGTTGCGCCGCCGGAGAGGCACCGGAGACGGGGTCCGGCGGGAAGCACCGGTTCATCCTCTCCAACGACGGGGGATCGCTGGCGGGTCCCGTGCTGGAAGCTCCCATCGGAGTGGAAGGCCTGGTCAAGCTGGCCATCGAACCGCTCCGGGACACCCAGATCAACACGCTGTTCTGGCAATTGGGGACCGATCCCTACATGGGGACCCCGTCCCACCGGCTCTCCGACTGGTACTCGCACGAGACGGAGGCGGGCTCCATCTGGGGGGCGGAGGCTCCTTCCTTCCACAGCGCCGGACTCTGGCGCATCCGGGAGAACGCGAAGCGGCTGATGGAGGGCGGGACCGACCCGGTCGCCGCGGTGGTGGAGCACGGGCACCGGGCCGGCCTGGAGGTCTTCGTCTGCATGCGGGTCAATGACGTCCACGACAGCCGTCTGGAAGGCGGCGTGGAGGACCCTCTCATGTCGCCGGTCAAGAGGCGGCATCCCGACTGGCTCCTGGGAGAGGAGGGCACCCGCAGGACGGCCTACAACTTTGCTCTGCCCCAGGTCCGGGAGTACAAGCTGGCCCTGGCCCGCGAAGCCATCGAGAACTACGACCTGGACGGCCTGGACTGGGACTTCTGCCGGCACCCGTTTCTCTTTCCCCGGGGACGGGAAGCCGAGGGCGCGCCGCTTTTGACCGGGCTGCTGGCCGAAATCCGGCGGGCGCTGGACGAGAAGGGGAAACGGATCGGCCGCCGCCTCTCCCTCTCGGTGAGGGTCCCCGGCTCTCCGGACGAGGCGCTGGCGCAGGGCATGGACGTGAGAAGCTGGCTCTCGAAGGGGCTGTTGGACATTCTCATCGTCGGCTACCAGCCGGGGAACAAGCACCGTCTTCCCGTTGAGGAATACGTGGAAGCGGCTCGGGGAACCCGCACTCAGGTCGTGGCCCAGGGACTGGGGCTCTTCCAGCAGCCCCGGCCCCTCTCGGCCAGGCTGATCTGGAACGAGAAGGACTACTACACGCCCGAGATGTGCCGCGCCGTGGCCGCGGCCCATTACCGGGCCGGCGCCCAGGGGATCTTCGTGTTCAACAACCACTACCTGCAGGTGGTCCGAGACCGGCAATACGACCGCCTCCCCTGGAAGGAGCTGGGCGATCCCCACGCCATCGCCCGCAAGGACAAGCACTACCTGGCGGACCAGAAGAAGTGGGGGGCCGGCCGGCTGCCGCTGGAGCTGGCGGAGCCGGGGGACGAGGCGGAAGTCTCCCTGGACGTGGCGGACGACCTGGAAGCGGCCGTCGAGGAGGGCGTCCTGAAATCGGCGACGATCCGTCTTCTGGTGGACCAACTGACCCCTCCGGACCGGTTGGAGATCACCCTGAACGGCCAACCCGTCGGGGACCCCCACACGCGGCACGTCTTCTTCAACGAGACCTGGCTCGAGTTCGCGGCCGGTCCTCCCCAGCTCAAGCAGGGCTGGAACCGAATCGGAGCCGCCGTCCGCGCCCGGAATCCCCAGGTCACCAGCCCGCTTGCCCTCAAGAGCGTCGAGATCCTGGTGGTATACGAGGATTGAGGAGTATCCATGTTGCAAGTGAAGGAGCGGCGTCATCCTTGGCACCGTCTCACGACCTCGCATTCAAGAAAAACCGAGCGGACGCATCGTCTCTCCCCGCCCGTGTTCTTCCTCACCCCTCCCCCCAGCCCGAAAACGAACGGAAGGACCGATCTCCCTTCGTCTGAGAAAACCATGGGGCACCCGGAGGGGGGACTTTCAGTCCCCCCCGAGGGAGTGGGGGTAGGAAAACCCCCACTCCTTTTCACGCAGGATTTCGCCGGACCGGGGCCGGTGGGGGAGCTCCGAAGAAAAGCCCCAAGACGTCCAGCCGCCGAACTTCGAATACACCCAACGCTCGAAAGAGGGCGCCAAGAATGACGCCCCTCCAAACGAGCACCGGCGTCCTTCCGGGCGCCGCCCCCCAGACCCGCAGCGCACCAACAAAAGATCGGACAAAAGCACCGTCGTCGCATGCCTACCGAGTAATCGACCCGCCACCACCCACCAACCGGGAATAATGGGGCGCGACACCCAGATCTCATGTTGAATAAACGAATCCTCTACGTCGTATTCGTTTCCTTTGTCGCGGCCCTCGGCGGTTTCCTGTTCGGCTACGACCTGGTGATGATCTCGGGCGCGGTCATTTTCCTCAAAGAGGAATTCGGCCTCAGCGCGGCTGGCTTGGGGTTCACCACCGCCAGCGCGGTCATCGGTTGCATCGTCGGACCGATCGCGGGAAGCCGACTGTGCGACCTGCTGGGCCGCAAGCGGACACTGATCATCGCGAATCTCCTGTTCGGGATCAGCGCCATCGGCACGGCGCTGCCCGAGACCATCGATCAATTCAATTTTTTTCGCGTCATCGGCGGCATCGGGTGCGGTCTTGCCAGCGTCGCCTCGCCCATGTACCTGGCTGAGATCGCTCCCGCACGCTTGCGGGGCCGGCTGGTGTTGATCTACCAACTGTTCATTGTCGTCGGGGCCTTCTCCGCCACTCTGGTGGCCTATTACCTGGCCTTTTTCGAGGCCTGGCGCTGGATGTTCGCTTCCGAGCTGGTTCCCATCCTGGTCTTTGGAGTTCTGCTGACCCTGATCCCGCGGACGCCGAGGTGGCTGGCCCAGCAAAACCGCATCCGGGAAGCTCGAAGAGTCCTGGCTCGAATCAACGGGCGGGAAGAAGCGGAGGGACTACTCCGGGAGATTCAGGAATCGCTGGCCGAGGAGACCGGCACCCTTTCCGAGTTGCTCAAGCCCGGAATCCGGACCGCCTTCACCGTCGCCGTGCTGCTGGCCGTCTTCAGTCAATGGACCGGTTGGAGTCTCGTCGCTGCCTACCTGCCGATCCTGCTTCAGAAAGCCGGATTTGAAAAAGCCAGCGACGCCATCTTCCAATACGCGATGGTCAACGGAATCAATATCGGGTTGACTCTCGTCTCCATTTGGCTTGTGGACCGCGTCGGCCGCCGGCCGATCTGGTTGGTGACATCGCTGGGGATGGTTTTCGGGGTCACGCTGTTGGGCGCGGTCTTTCACTTCAATCTCACCGGGTTTGTCGTGGTTGGGGCCGTGTTGATGTGCGCCTGGCCTCACGTCATTGGTCTCGGCCCGTTGCCTTGGGTCATGATGTCGGAGGTCATGCCCACCCGAGTGCGGGCTCGGGCAGTCGGCATTGCGACCATGTGCCTGTGGATCGCCAACTATTCGGGTGTTCACGCCTTTCCGGTTCTCCTCGAGTTGTCGGAGGAGCGCTTCGGGTCTCCGGCAGCAGTCTTCTGGATCTTCACGTTGACCTGTGCCCTGGCTTTTGTCTTCGGCTGGAAACTGGTGCCCGAGACCAAGGGCAAGAGCCTGGAGAAAATCGCCCGGGACTGGCGGCATTCCGGGCATCGTTCGGGGAGCTGATCACCCCCTACTCGGGGATCGTAATACCCAGCGACGCTGCCAAGTCAGCCAACTCGCGCCAGAGCGTATCCGGGATCGGAATTCCCTCTCGCAGCCGGCGGACCCTTGCCTGGAGTTCGGGATCGCCGGGGATCAGAACTTCCTCGACACCTGCCGCCGGAGGGACAGCCTTGATCCGTTGACGGAGCCGGTCGGCCCTTTTCGAATACTCGGCAAATGGCTGAAACAGGTCGGCTCTGAAGACCATCATGGCCGCGCCGGAATGACTGAAATAGAGGCCCCCGCGATTGGCCTGGGCAAATTGGGCTGACCCGGTGAAGACCCGGCCCAGCCATTCAGCCGCCACCGCCAGCGCGTATCCCTTGTGCTCCCCGAAGGGCACTTGCCCCCCTCCTTCCAGGAGGTCATCCACGTTGTTGGTGGGATTCCCCTCTTTATCGACGATCCAACCGTCGGGGACTTCTTGCCCGGTCCGCTGGGCGTTGACGATTTTGACGCCTGACGAGGCGGCAGTGGCGAAATCGAACAGCATTCGGGGCTCGCTCCCGGCGGGGAGGCCCATGGCCAAAGGGTTGGTTCCCAGTACGGCGCCGCGACCTCCGTGAGGCACCACTCGTGGCCTTTTCTCGCCGAATCCACCCCCCCAGACCATGGCAATCATGCCTTCGGCGGCTGCCGCTTCCGCGTACTCCCCCACACGGCCGATATGGTGGCTTTCCACCAGACCGACCACAGAAACGCCGTGCTTTGCCGCCTTGGCAATGGCTTTCTCCATGGCGAATTTCGCCACCACCTGTCCAAAGGTCCAATGGCCCCTGACCAAGGCACTGGTGCTGGTTTCCCTCACGATCTCAGGCCGGGCTGCCGGAACCAGCTCTCCCGCTTGTATGGCAGCGATGTAACCCGGCAGTTGCCAGACCCCATGCGTGTCGACGCCGCTCAGGTTTGCAGTAACCATATGTTTGGCCACCACGGCGGCGTTGGCCTCATCGGCATTGGCAGCTACCAGCATCTCCTTCGCCAGTTTCTCGAGTTCTTCAGCGCTCTTTCTCATACTTTTGCGTCTCCATGATTAACAGTCCGTGGAGAACGTCCCGCGAGCACCGCGACCGTTCCTGCGCCCGCCGGACAAGGCGCGATTCGGGTGCATACCCGATGTATGCGCCCGAATCGCAACGCCGTCCGCCGGGATGCAGGGACGGTCGAATGCCGTGAGACTTTTGCCACGGGCTGTTACCGACAGTACAATTCCGAGCAGGATCTGACCGACCCGAAAGCAAGCCGGAACGTGAAAAGAAAACCATTGCTGCACCATTAGAGCCCCAGGAGCCTGCGCGACAGAAATTAATCTACTGCGAAAGCGTAGAATCGGTCCATATTTCCCCGATTTCTCGGCGAATAGAACGACTATGCACCTCAAAATCGTGAAAATCTGGCCTCGATTCTCCACTTTCTCGCTACGATCATTTCTGTCGCGCAGACTCCTTGGCTTCAGGTAAGGCAAACCGGCCACCGGACGTCGCCTTCCACCAGGGATGGACGCTTTGGGACAGGCTGATTCTTGAGGAGAAGCCCCGCCATGTTGTTGCAGGATAAAGTCGCTCTGATCACAGGTGCAGCCTCGGGAATCGGACGGGCGACGGCCCAACTATTCTCCAGCCAGGGCGCCAAAGTGGCCGTTGCCGATATCGATGACAGCGGAGCCGCAGAGACGGTCCGGAACATAAGAAGAAGCTCCGGCGAGGCCTTCTCTATCCAGGCGGACGTGGGAAGAATGGACTCGGTGGAGGCGATGGTCGGGTCCGCACTGGACCGGTATGGCCGCCTGGACATCGTGCACAGCAACGCCGCGGCCTATGTGCTGGGGACGGCTTCGGAGACGAGCGAGGCGGATTGGGACCGCACCCTCGATGTCTGTTTGAAAGCCACCTGGATGATCGCCCGCTGTGCCCTGCCCCCCATGGTGGCTCAGGACGGCGGCACATTCATTATTACGGGATCGGTCCATTCCATCCGGGGCTACTCCCTCCATGCCGCCTATCAAGCCTCCAAGGGGGGCTTGCTGGCTCTCACCCGGTCCCTGGCCGCGGACTATGCGCCCTCGGTTCGGGTGAATGCGATTCTGCCGGGCGCGGTGGAGACTGGATTGTGGAAAGGCCTCTCCCCGGCCGATCGTTTGAAGATCAAACAAATGTGTCCCCTGCGCCGGAACGGTCAGCCGGAAGATATCGCTCAAGCCGCTCTGTTTCTGGCGTCGGACATGTCGGCGTACATGACGGGCTCCTACCTGGTGGTGGACGGCGGTTTGAGTTCCATTATCGAGATGCCGGAGTGGCTGTGGTCAAGACTCAAATCCTGATGCGGCTTCAGGAAGGCGCAATGCAGGTAGCACCAATCAAGAGGTTTTGACGGTATCGGTTCAAGAGGAGGGACCAAGGCGATGAGCAAGCTTGAGGGAAAAGTTGCTCTGGTCACCGGAGGAGGCACCGGGATCGGGAAGGCCACCTCCCTCCTGTTTGCCCGGGAGGGAGCGGATGTCGCCGTGAACTTCTCCCGTTCCAGAGGCGATGCCGAGGAAACGGTGGCTGAAATACGGCAACTCGGCTCGCGAGCCATCGCTGTCTGTGCCGATATCTCGAACGACGACGCCGTAAAATCGATGGTCGGGAAGGTCGTGAAGACGCTGGGGAGATTGGATATCCTGGTCAACAACGCGGCGACCACAAGGTTCGTCCTCCCCACAGATCTCGAAGGAATGACCGAAGAGCTCTGGGACAAGATCCTCGACGTGAACGTCAAGGGCACTTTCTTTTGTTCACGAGCAGCGATCGCTGCCATGAGAAATCATGACGGCGGGCACATCGTCAACGTGTCCTCCGATTCGGCCTTCACCGGAAGAGGAAGTTCCATTGCCTATTCTGTCTCCAAAGCGGCCATCATCAATATGACTCTGGCATTGGCTATCAGCCAGGCTCCGGAAATTCGCGTGAACGCCGTGGCGCCCGGAGTCGTCGAAACTCGCTGGATCGAAAAGATAAAGCCACTCGCAGACGCTGCCCGGAGGAAGAATCCTCTCCAACGGCTCGCCAAACCGGACGACATCGCCGAAGCCATTTTGGCTCTGGTGGTCAACGATTTCATCACGGGCCACACGCTGGTGGTCAACGGCGGAGCCACGCTCGTGTAGGCGTCTGGTGCGCCATATGGATACCCCGATGTCCCCCATGAAGTGGTCTTGGAAAACGAGCCAAGACGATTTGCACAGCGGTAAGGAGTTGTCCCGATTATGAAAGCGAAGGCGGCGATACTCTTTGGAGTGGGCCAAAGGCTCGATATTCGAGAAGTTGACGTGGCAAAACCCCGGGCCGGTGAAGTTCTGGTGCGAATGGCGGTCGGCGGCATTTGTCACAGCGATCTTCACGTGATGACGGGACACCTGAGCGCCCCGACACCGTCGATCCTGGGTCACGAGGGCTCCGGGACGGTGGTCGAAGTCGGTTCGGGGGTGACCTCCGTCCGGCCTGGGGACAACGTCATACCCCTATGGCGACTCAGTTGCGGCGAATGCGAATACTGTACTTCGGCTCGGCCGGCGCTCTGCGCCGTGGGACTGAAGATCCGGTCTACCGGACGACTCCTGGACGGGTCCAGCCGCTTTTCCCTCAACGGGTCCGAGATCAAGCACTTTCTGGGAGTGTCGACTTTCTCCGAATACACCGTGATTCTGGAAAGAGCGCTGGTGAAGGTTCCCAAAGACATCCCTCTCCAGCAGGCCGCCCTCCTGGGCTGTGCCGTGATTACCGGAATCGGAGCGGTGATGAATGCTGCCCGAGTGAAGCCGGGCAGTCAGGTCGCGGTATTCGGCAGTGGAGGTGTCGGCTTGAACGTGATCCAGGGAGCTGCTTTGGCGGGCGCCGAAAAGATCATCGCGGTCGACCTCCTGGACAACAAGCTCGAAATGGCCCGGCAATTCGGAGCCACGCACACGGTCAATGCGTCGTCGGGCGATCCGGTGGAACAGGTCCGCTCGTTGACCGGACAGAGGGGAGTCGACTATGCCTTCGAGGTGATCGGCCTTCCCAAAACCGTGCGGCAATCCTTTGAGAGCCTGGCCAAGCGCGGCGAGGCCATCGTCCTCGGAGTCACCCCTATGGAAACCGAAGTGTCGATACCGATCATGCCCCTCATCTTCGAGGAGAGAGTTCTCAAGGGATCGGTCTATGGCTCGAGCCGGCCTCGAATCGACATCCCCAAGCTGATGAATCTCTACCGGGCCGGGAAACTCAAGCTCGACGAACTGGTGACCCGAACCTACTCTTTCGATCAGATCAACGAGGCGTACGCCGCACTCGAGCGGGGCGAAGTGGCCCGAACCGTGGTCCTGATGTGAGCCGGACCGGCGACTGGAAGCCCGTAGGGGCACCCCTTGTGGGTGCCCTCTTCGATTCGATCCAGACCAAGAAACTGGTCAAACGCCGGGACATGGCGTGGGATTAGCGGGGTGGCGCCCGGTCAATCCCGGTTGCCGGCGCCGCGAGGGCGACCACAAGGGTCGCCCCTGCGAATCGGGGAAGAAAAATAGGGAAAGTCCGGAACTTTGATGCGATTGACACCTCATCAGATGCGTGATCATACTGGCAAGAAATACCGCTTAGCGTACTATTTACGCACATAGATCCGTAGAAATTCCCAAAAAGAAGGGGCGGCAAAAAGGGGGAGGCAGCATGGCTGAACTCGATCGACGGGACTTTGTCAAACTGGGTGCGGCCACGGCCGCCGGCGCCGGCGCACTGGTGAGCTGCTCGGGGGGAGCGAAGGAGAGTGCGCCGCCAACAGCTTCCACCTATGAGGCCGAAGTGCCGGACACGCTGGATCTGGCGGAGCGGGCCGGGCTCTCGGTGAATTCCTTGACCGGTGCCGTCGACCTCCAGCAGAACTGCGAAACCTACCAGTGTCTGCACTTTGACACCAACCCGCCTCATTTCACTCACAACACCGGAGGTCCGTGTCTGCCCAAGGCGATTCATGTTTTGCCGCTGATGCGCAAGATGAGCGGCAGCACGCTCCACGCCGATTATGACGGCAGGATGGTGGATGCCTTGCTTTCGGACATCGACGAGAACGGTCTCTGGTGGCTCCGTTATGCCGGAAGGCCCTCCCGGGAAGGCTTTCCCAATTACGGAGAAGACGTTTACTGGCCCTTCCCTCATGCCCGGCTCATGGTCGCCTTGATGGCCTGGCACGAGTTCGACAAGAACCCGAAATGGCTCAAGGTCGGGAGGCATCTGGCCGGGGGGCTGCAGAAGGTGGCGCAGCAGAACGAGCAACGTGCCTGGTTCACCAACAACAAGCCGACCTTCCTGGTCCGTGCGGCAATGGCGGAGGAATACGAAGACCTGGTGGCCATGGGCGAAGGGCAAAAGCCGACCGGGAAGGGCGGCTCCGGTCCGGCGGCCGAGGAGCCGGACAAGATCAATTTTCAGGTCATCGGCAATCCCTTGCGCGCGCTTTCCCTATGGGCTGATCTGAGCGGAGACGAGGAGGCGCTTGAGCTGGCCCGGAAAACGGCGCGCTTCATGCTCAAGCCCGCCATGTGGGGATCCTCCGACGGACCGACCATGATCGCGGGACCGGAGCACGCCCACTGGGAAGGTCACTTCCACACTCGGACCACCGGTGTGATGGGCATGGTGGACTACGCCATCGTTGCCAACGATTACGTGGCCAAGCAGTTCGTGCGCCATTTCTATGAATACACCCGAAATACCGGGATCGGCCGCATCGGGTTTTTCCCCGCGGTTCTGGGCCCCCTGGAGAAGATCCAACAGGGCAACAGGCGGGCCTACGGGGGATCCGCTCAAGTGTGTGAGACCTGCTCGATCGGAGACATGGTCTATATCGCCTGCCGGCTGAGCCAAGCCGGGATCGGCGATTACTGGGACGACGTCGACCAATACGTGCGAAATCACCTGGTCGAGAGTCAGTTGTTGCGTCGCGACCTGATCGAAGAAGTCATTGAGACCGCCGTCGAGCATACGCTCAACCCTGAGATCGAGTCCGGCGAGCGGGTCGTCGAAAGAGGACTGGGCGGTTTCGCTTCCGTCTCCGATCCGACCATGCTGCATGCCTGGTGGACGATGTGCTGCAATGCCAACGCCCCGGTGGGGCTTTACGAAGCCTGGAACTCCATCGTCCAATACAGCCAGGGTCTGGCCCAGGTGAACCTGCTCTTGAACAGGGCTTCGGCCTGGGTCGATATCGACAGCTACCTGCCCTACGAAGGCAAGGTGGGATTCAAAATCAAGACGGCAAAAAAGCTGAGTGTGCGCATTCCCACTTGGGCCGACAAAAGGGCGGTGCGATGCCAGGTGAATCGGAAGAGCATCTTGCCGGCATGGTCGGGCAATTACGTCCTGATAGATCGATTGCAGCCTGGTGATGCGGTGACCCTGACTTTTCCCATGGTGGAGACCACGGAATATCACACCGCGCCCACCTATGAGATTCGATACACCTGCCACTTCAAAGGGAATACCCTGGTTGACATTTCGCCGCGGCCGGACAAATTCGCGTGGAAACTGATGGCCTCGGACGATGGCGCCAAGATTCCCGTCAGGAGAGGGTATCCGCTCTATTTGAGGGAGTTCTATAAAGGCGACAAAGCCCCGATGAAGAAGATATCCCGTTATGTCCATCCGGTTTAGGAGTTTCCCCACCGGCCCCGGTCCGG
>JAJDTT010000128.1 GCA_022827025.1 Acidobacteriota bacterium | reverse complement strand
GATCGTAGCGAGAAAGTGGAGAATCGAGGCCAGATTTTCACGATTTTGAGGTGCATAGTTGTTCTATTCGCCGAGAAATCGCACGAATATGGACCGATTCTACGCTTTCGCAGTAGATTAATTTCTGCCGCGCAGGCTCCTAGCACGCGAACACGATGAGCACCCTGATCGTTCTGGCCAAGGTCTTCTTCATTTTCAACGTGGTGATGGGTTTCGTCTATCTGCTCACCTGGCTGGAGCGGAAGCAGAGCGCCGTGATGCAGGACCGGATCGGCGCCAACCGGGCCAGCATCCTGGGGGTGCGCGCGCTGGGACTCTTTCACCCCATCGCCGACGCCCTCAAGATGTTGACCAAGGAGGACTTCATCCCCAACCGGGGAAACCGCCTGGTCCACACCCTGGCTCCCATCATCGCCCTCTTCTTCGCCCTGGTCAGCTTCGCCGTCATTCCCTTCGGCGGGGTCTACGAGTTGGGAGGACACACGGTGTCGCTCCAGATCCTCGACCTCAACATCGGCCTGCTCTACGTGCTGGCCGCCATGAGCATGGGGATCTACGGCTTCGTTCTCGCCGGCTGGTCTTCCGCCAACAACTACGCCCTGCTGGGAGGCTTGAGGGCCTCCAGCCAGATGATCGCCTACGAAATCACCCTGGGCGCCACCCTCATCGGCCTGCTCATGGTCTTCGGGACGCTCCATCTCCAGGAAATGGTGCTCCAGCAGGGCGAGCTGCTGCTCGGCTGGATTCCCCGATGGGGCATCATCCTGCAGCCGCTGGGCTTCATCCTGTTCACCACCGCCGCGCTGGCCGAGACCAAGCGCGTCCCCTTCGACATCCCGGAAGGGGAGTCGGAGATCATCGGCTACTTCGTCGAATACAGCGGGATGAAGTTCGGCATGTTCTACACCACCGATTTCGTGGAGACCGTGCTGGCGGCCTCGCTGGTCACCACCCTGTTTCTGGGGGGCTGGCAGGTGCCCTGGCTCGCGTCGGGCGGATTCGAGTTTCCGTGGGGCGCCGCCTGGCCTCTGTCCCAGGCCGTGGTGCTGCTGCTCCAGGTCGGCGCGTTCCTGTTCAAGGTTTCGGTCCTCTGCTTCATCTTCATGCTCATCCGCTGGACCCTGCCCCGCTTCCGTTGGGACCAGCTCTTGAGATTGGGTTGGACCATGGTGCTGCCCCTCTCCATCCTCAACATCCTGGTCACGGGGGTGGTCCTCTTGTGGCTGGAAACGAGCTGGTGACGAAGGGAATCAGGAGTCTCGCCTTCCGTAGGGGCACCCCTTGCGGGTGCCCTCTCAGGTCGAAACCGACCCGGCCCCGGCCGATCTCGGTTGCCTGCAGCGGGAGGGCGACCACAAGGGTCGCCCCTACGAACGGGAAGCTGTCTCACCGGAATGGCACTCTCTATTCGGTCTCCAATCCAACCTTCTCCGTCCATTCCTCTGACTCTCCCAAAATGGGGAAATTCCTGAAGGGAATGTCTTGCGGACGAAGAGGCAGTCGGCGTAATCTCACGGCGTGCGGACGGCGCCGGGGGAGATGACCGGGAACTGATCATGGCCATCAAGAAGGTCGAAGCCAGGCTGAGTTTCTGGGAGTCCACATATCTTCCGGAGATCCTGAAGGGACTCCGGCTCACCGCGCGCCATTTCTTCCGCAACATCCTCATCCACCTGGCCCACAAGGTGGGACTGGCGCGGCACCTGCGCGGCGCCGAGACCTACCAGTATCCGGAGGAGCGGCGGCCGCTGGCGTCCCGGCTGCGGACCCTGCACCGGCTGACCCGCCGGGAAGACGGTTCCCCCCGGTGCGTGGCCTGTATGATGTGCGAGACGGCCTGTCCCGCCCGCTGTATCTACATCGTGGGCGGCGAGCACCCCAACCCCCAGATCGAGAAGTACCCCGTCCGCTTCGACATCGACCTGGGCCTCTGCGTCTTCTGCGGCTATTGCGTGGAGGCGTGTCCCGAGGACGCCATCCGGATGGACACGGGGATTCTGGAATTCTCCTCCTACTCGCGGGAAGGCATGGTCTACGACATGGCGAAGCTCCTGGAGAACTCGCCGGCGCCACCGCCCGCGAAAGTGGATTGATCCTTCGGCCGGACGCCCGGCTCCTTCGTACTTTCAGCCGAACACTCGCCGGAACGAGTTCCAGTAGACCTCCTTGACCTCCTCCATGGCCGGCGCGGCCCCCGCCTCGGCGGCCAGCGAAGTCATCGGGCAACCGGCCATGCCGCAGGGATTGATCATCTGGAAGTACCTCATGTCGGGGTCCAGGTTCAGGGCGAAGCCGTGCATGGTCACCCAGCGGCGCACGCCCACGCCGATGGACCCCAGCTTGCCCCGCCGGGTCCAGACGCCCGTCAGCCCCTCCCGCCGGAACGCCCGCACCCCGAAATGAGCGGCCGTGTCCAGCAGGCTCTGCTCCAGCGTCCGCAGAAACAACCCCACGTCCCGTCCCCGTCCCCGCAGGTCCAGGTGCGGGTACCCGACCAGTTGACCCGGTCCGTGATAGGTCACGTCGCCCCCCCGATTGATTCGAACCAGGTCGATCGGACCTCCGTCAGGATCGGAGGAAGCCAGCAGGTTCCGCGCGTCCCCTCCACTCCCCACCGTAAACACATGAGGATGCACGACCAGGTGAAGCGTCTCCTCCTGACGCCCCGCCGCAACCCGGCGGACCGCCTCCTCCTGAAGCGCAAAGGCCTCCCCAAACGCCAGCACCCCCAAGTCATGAAGAACCACAAAAAAATTCTAGCAGGACCGGCGTCTTTCACGCGGAGTATCCATGTTGCAATGGGAGCGGCGTCATCCGGAGCGGCGTCGTCCGGAGCGGCGTCGTCCCCGGCGCCGTCTTACGACCTCGCATTCAAAAAAAACCGGGCGGCCGCATCGTCTCTCCCTCCCTCAGCTCGTCCCCCCCCGCACGGCGCGAAAGAGAGCGAACGGACCGACCTTCCCTCCAAAGCAAAAAGCCAGGACGTCGAGCCGCCGAGCTTCGAGTACACCCAACGCTCGAAAGAGGGCGCCAAGAATGACGCCCCTCCAAACGAGCAGC
>JAJDTT010000269.1 GCA_022827025.1 Acidobacteriota bacterium | reverse complement strand
TCGAGTACACCCAACGCTCGAAAGAGGGCGCCAAGAATGACGCCCCTCCAAACGAGCAGCGACCCTGAGGTCGCCGATTGGGAAAAGCCTCTCGGAGCGGCGTGTTTCACGCGCCGACTGGGATCGCCGTCCGGAGCGGCGGCGTCCGGAGCGGCGTCGTCCCCGGCGCCGACTGGGACCGGCGTCCTTCCGGGCGCCGGGAATCGCGACGTGGAGCGGCGACTCAGCCGGGGAACGATGCGACCCCGCAGGGCACCCACAAGGGGTGCCCCTACGGTCATCGAGGAGGTGAAGTTACTAAGAAGTCCCCCACCGGCCGGCCTCCGGCATGATCCCGGCGAGAAACTGGGCGGGGATCGTCCATCAGCGGCGCCCACCGGAACTCAGAAGGCGACTAGAAATCGCCCTTCCTGGTGGGCGACTGGAAATCGCCCCTCCACCAGACGATGCCCAGGGTTCCCCAGATCAGGCCGTGCTCGGCCAGGCGGGTCCAGGTCCACCACGCCTCGGGCAAGTACCGATACTCGTAGTAGAAGCTGAGGTAGTAGAGGCCGACCGCGCCGGAGAGGGCGACGATGGCGGGCGCCGTCGCCGCGAATCGCGGCGTTGTCGGCAACAGTGCGGCCAGTACCACGGCGTACCAGGGGAAGGGTGCGGGAAGGAGGAGGAACCAGAAGAGCAGAATCCACTGGCAGGCTCCGATCAGGTCCACCGGCGAGCTGCGGGACCGGAGACGGACCCAGGGGACGGCCACGGCGACGGCCAGGATCAGGATGCCGCAGGCGAGCCGAGGCTGGGGGAGCAGAAGCTCCAAGAGGTCGAAGGCGCCCTGGTTCATCCGCCAACGCTCGGCGTAGCTCCTGAGACCGTCGGTGAGTTGGTCCAGGGTCAGCGAGGAGAAGGGCAAGTACCCCAACGCGATACCGGCCAGGGAGGCGGCCGCGAAGGTGACGGCCTTTTTCCCGCCCGAAACCAGGGAGACGAATCGGAACGCGACTGGCAACAGGAGGATGGGATACAGCTTGGAGAGCACTCCTCCGGCCACGGATCCGGCCGCGGCCAACATCCAGCGCCAGCCCGCGTGTCCGCGAATCCGTTCCAGGCTCACTATCAGAAGCACGACGAAGAAGGCGGGCAGGATGTCCACGTGGACCGAATTGGTGACCTCCTTCAGCACCAGCGGGTTCCAGGCGTACAGGAGCACCCGGGACGGGGGCGAGCCGATACGGGTGAGCAGCAGGACGATCAGCCCGATGAGGGCCAGGTCGAACAGGGTGAAAAGGATGCGGAGTCCGATCCAGTTCCATCCGCCGATCAGGCCTCCGGCGGCGAAGGCGGCCTGAGCCGCAGGAGGGTAGAGGGTGGGGATGTCGGCGTACCCGATGCGGGAGATGACCTCCTTCGCCTGCGGGTCTGACAGCGCTTGTTTCAGAGAATCCGGAGGAAGGAGGGACAGTTCCGAGGGAGACTGTTCGTAGGGATTCCCTCCCGCCAGCAGGACCTGTCCGTCCAGGACGTACCGGTAGACGTCGTTCTCCTGAATCAGGCCGGAGGGGAGCAGGAGGAAGCGGGCGACCAGGGCAGTCGCCAGGATCAGGAGAAGCGGCGCTTTGCGGTCTCCCCGGCGAAGCTGGAGATAGCCCAGGAAGAAACCGGTCCAGGCGCAGGCGTAGAGCAGGACGAAGGTCAGGATGGGGCGGTCGGCGTGTCCCTCACCGTAGCGGAATTGAAAGCTGATCCAGGTCCAGGCAGCGCACGAGAGAACAACCAGAAGGGAGGCCGCGAGCCAACCTCTCCGGCTCCAGATTTCCCTGATTACCGCTCTGCTCTCGGACGGCGGGTGTGGCGGACCCGTCATCCGGCCAGAACCTGGCGCAGGGCCTGTCCGGTGTAGGAGGCGGGAACCCTGGCGACGGCTTCCGGCGGACCGGTGCAGACCACGGCGCCACCGGCTTTTCCCCCGCCGGGTCCCAGGTCGATGATCCAGTCGGCGCTCTTCACCACCTCCAGGTTGTGCTCGATGACGATGACCGTATTCCCCACGTCCACCAGGCGGTGGAGGATGTCCAGGAGGCGCCTCACGTCCTCGAAGTGGAGGCCGGTGGTGGGCTCGTCCAGGATGTAGATGGTGTTCCCCGTCGCCCGCCGATTGAGTTCGCTGGCCAGCTTCACCCGTTGGGCCTCGCCGCCCGAGAGGGTGGGGGCCGACTGGCCCAACCGGATGTAGCCCAGCCCCACCTCCACCAGGGTGGTCAGACGGGACTTGATGGTGGGGATGTTCTCCAGCAGCTCGCAGGCCTCTTCCACCGTCATGTCCAGCACGTCCGAGATGGAATAGCCGCGGTAGCGAATCTCCCGGGTCTCCCGGTTGTAACGGGTGCCGTTGCAACTCTCGCACACCACGTAGACGTCGGGCAGGAAGTTCATCTCGATCTTGCTCAACCCGTTGCCCCGGCAGGCTTCGCACCGGCCGCCGGACACGTTGAAGCTGAATCGTCCGGCCTTGTAGCCCCGGGACCGGGACTCGGGCAGGAGGGAGAACAACTGCCGGATGGGAGTGAAGACGCCGGTGTAGGTGGCCGGGTTCGACCGCGGCGTGCGGCCGATGGGCGACTGGTCGATCTCGATGACCTTGTCCACGTGCTCCAGGCCCCGGATCTCCCGATGGGGACCCGGCTCCGCGAAGGAGCCGTAGAGCTTCCGGCTCAGGGCGCGGTGGAGCACTTCGCTCACCAGGGACGACTTGCCGGAGCCGGAGACGCCGGTCACCAGGACCAGCCGTCCCAGCGGGAAGCTGACGTCGATGTCGCGGAGGTTGTTGTGGGTCGCGCCCAGGACTTCGATGGACCGGGGTTCTCCGGTGTGGTTTCTCGGGGGAGGCTCGATCCGGCGAGTGCCCCGCAGGTAGGAAGCGGTCAGGGAATCGGGATGTTGCAGGATCTCCTGGAGGCTGCCGGCTGCCACCACCCGGCCGCCGTGGTTGGCCGCCCCCGGTCCCAGGTCGACGACGAAGTCGCCGTTGCGGATGGTCTCCTCATCGTGCTCCACGATGAGGATCGTGTTGCCCAGGTCCCGGAGTTGCCGCAGGCTGCCCAGGAGACTGGCCACGTCCCGGGGGTGAAGGCCCACGGAGGGCTCGTCCAGGACGTAGAGGACGCCCCGGAGCCGGGAGCCGACCTGGGTCGCCAGTCTTACCCGCTGCGCTTCCCCGCCGGAGAGCGAAGCCGCCTTCCGGTCCAGGGTCAGGTAGGAGAGGCCGACTTCCAGCAGAAACCGGACCCGGTGACGGATTTCCTCCAGGACCGGGCCGGCGATGGACTCCTGCCGGGAGGTGAGCCGGATGGCCTCCAGAGCGGGCAGGCACTCGTCCAGCGGCATCCGGCAGTATTGGGAAATGGAGCGTCCCTGAATGCGCACCGCCCGGCTCTCGGGACGGAGCCGGCTTCCCAGGCAGGCCGGACAATCCCCCTCGACCATGAAGCTCAGGAGCCGCTGCTTCCTCTTCTCGCTTCCCGTGGCCCGGAGCTTCTTCTGAAACCACCGCTCCAATCCCGGGAAGCGCGCCGGATAGGTCAATTCGCCGTAGCGGAACAGAATGGGCTTTTCGAGACCCGCACGCAGGGCCTTCCAGACGCGGTCGGGATACCGCCGGAGAGGGGTTTCGGGATCCAGGGAGTAGTGCTCCAGGAGGGCTCGGAGAGATTGTTGCATGAACCGCTGGAGGTCCCGGTCGGGCAGTTCCAGGGAGAGGGTGTCGGCGGTAGCGTCCCGGTCCGGGATCAGACGCTTCAGATTGACGCGAAGCCGAATCCCCAATCCCTCGCACTCGGAGCAGGCGCCGAAACGGCTGTTGAAGGAGAAGCTGCGGGGCTCCAACTCCGGCATGCTGATTCCACAGCGGACGCAGGCGGCCCGCTCCGAGAAGAGGAGGTCGGATCCGCCCCAGGGAGAGAAGGCCACCAACCCTTCGGCCATCTCGACGGCGTGTTGGACCGAGTTCCGGATTCGGCCCCGGGCCTGTTCCAGAACCTGCAACCGGTCCACGACGATCTCCACCGTGTGGTTCTTCCGCTTGTCCAGTTGCGGAGGTTCCTCCAGGTACTCCATGTGCCCGTCCACGCGCGCACGCAGGTATCCCTCCCTCCGGTACCGTTCGAACAGCTTCTTGAACTCGCCCTTCCGGTCCCGGACCAGGGGAGCCAGGATCATGCCCCGTTTCTCCGGCGCGTCCGCCAGGATCTGGGAGACGATCTGATCCACCGACTGGCGGGTGATGGGGCGGTCGCAGCGATGGCAACTGGGCGTGCCGATGCTGGAGAAGAGGAGGCGGAGGTAGTCGTAGACTTCGGTGATGGTCCCCACGGTGGAGCGGGGGCTCCGGGTGGTGGTCTTCTGCTCGATGGAGATGGCGGGGGACAGCCCCTCGATGGAGTCCACGTCCGGCTTCTCCATCTTCTCCAGGAACTGGCGGGCGTAGGTGGAGAGAGATTCGATGTAGCGCCGCTGTCCCTCGGCGTAGAGGGTGTCGAAGGCCAGGCTCGACTTCCCGGAGCCGCTGAGGCCGGTGATGACGGTGATCCGGTTCCGGGGGAGGTCCAGATCGACGTTTTGGAGATTGTGCTGGCGGGCGCCGCGGATGGAGAGGGTGTCTGTCACTGTGGTTTGGAAATTTGTTGGGGCGTTTTTTGTAGCTCTCGTTTCTTATTTTGTCAGAATCTTAGTGGGGAGGTCGGTCCTTTCGCTCGTTGGGAGGGGCGACATCCTTGTCGCCCT
>JAJDTT010000094.1 GCA_022827025.1 Acidobacteriota bacterium | reverse complement strand
TCCGATTCCAGGTTTTCGCCGGAGGTCAGGTTCTTCACCCCCAGCGCCAGGCCCATGGCGGTGGCCACGCCGATGGCCGGGGCTCCCCGGATCACCATGCTCCGGATGGCTTCGGCCACCTCTTCGACGGTGGTGTAGGTGTTGTAGATCTCCTGGGTCGGCAGCAGGCGCTGATCGATCATGACCACGCCCTCGTCGGTCCACTCGATTGTGCGAATCATCTGCACAAGTTACACCAAGCCCCCGAAATCGGGCAACGGCCTCGGCGCCTCGGAGCGAAATCTGCGCCGGCTCTGTGCGCTCCCTACTGACACCCCGCGCCTCGCGGCATCGGTCGATATTGCAATGAACGGGCGTAAGGGCGACCCTTGTGGACGCCCTTCCGCTGACAGCAACCGCTCGCGCGAAAGGGGGCACCCACAAGGAGTGCCCCTACTTGTGGAGTCCCGAGTCGAAGCGCAGAATGATAGCGGTTCACGTAACGGCGCCGAATGGCGCGGGCAAGGGTGCGGAAATGGTCATGCTACGGTCTTTCCTTCCGGTCATCGGTCTTCTCGCCTGGCTCGTTCCGCTCCTTCCGGTGCGGCTCCTGGCCGGGGAACTCGAGCGATTCGAGCCGAAGGACGTGTTCGAACTGGAATGGGCTTCCGATCCCCGCTTCACGCCGGACGGCGGACGCGTGATCTACATGCGCAACTCCATGGACGTGATGACGGACCGGCGCCGGAGCAGCGTCTGGACCGTCGATCTGGATGGAAGCCGGCATCGTCCGCTCTTGTCCGGCGAAGCCCGGTACGCCTCCCCCCGGCTCTCGTCCGACGGGCGGCGGCTGCTTTACGTCTCCGATGCCGAGGGCAGTCCGCAACTCTACGTCATGTGGATGGACACGCGGCAGACCGCCCGGCTCACTCACCTCACGCGGGCGCCTTCGAACCCCGCCTGGTCCCCCGACGGGAAATGGATCGCCTTCACCCAGTTCGTGCCCAGGGAACGGCAGCCGATGGTGCAGTTGCCACCCCCGCCCGAGGGCGCCAAATGGGCTCCCAGGCCCCGGGAGATCCAAAGCGTCCGGTATCGCCGGGACGGTCAGGGATTGCTGGAGGAAGGGTCCGTCCAGCTCTTTCTCCTGGACGACGACGGGGGCACGCCCCGGCAACTCACGCGGGGGGAATACAACTCGGGTCCGCCGGTCTGGTTGCCCGAGAGCACGGCGATCCTCATCAGTTCCAATCGCTCTCCCGGTTGGGAGTACGAGCCTCGGGAGTCGGAGATCCATGAGGTATCCCTGACGGGCGAGATCAGGACCCTGACCGACAGAAAGGGGCCGGACTCGGATCCGGCCGTTTCACCGGACGGCAGGACCATCGCCTATACCGGATATGACGACCGGGGATTGAGCTACGCCAACAGGGTCCTTTACGTCATGGACCGGAACGGAGAAGACCCGCGCCCGTTGACCCGGGGTCTGGACCGGTCCGTCTCCAGTCCCCAGTGGCATCCCGACGGCGAGGGAATCTACGTCATGTACGGCGACGAAGGCTCGACCCGGGTGGCTCTGGCCGGCCTCGACGGCAAGATCCATCCCGTGGTGACGGATGCCGGCGGCCTCTCCCTGGGCCGCCCGTACGGGGCGGGGGCCTACCGGGCGGGAAGGAACGGAGTCGTCTACACGTCCTCGTCGACCCGGAGCCCTCCCGACGTCGGCTTCGCCCCGGCCGAGGGTGAACCCCGCCGCCTGACCCGTCTGAACCAGGACGTGCTGACCCATAAGGCGCTGGGCCCGGTGGAGCCGATTACCTACGCTTCGCCGGTGGACGGCCGTCCCATCGACGGCTGGATCATCAAGCCTCCCGATTTCGATCCTTCCGGGGAGTATCCCCTGATCCTGGAGATCCACGGAGGTCCCTACGCCTACTACGGCCCCTACTTCAGCGTCGAGCTTCAGTTGATGGCTTCGGCCGGCTACGTGGTGCTCTACACGAATCCCCGGGGCAGCACCGGATACGGGGCCGAGTTCGCCAACCTCATCCACCAGAACTACCCGAGCCAGGACTACGACGACCTGATCGCGGGTGTGGACCACGTGCTGGGGCGTGGCTACGTGGACCCGGAAAACCTGTTCGTCACCGGAGGTTCGGGGGGAGGGGTCCTGACGGCCTGGATCGTCGGCAAGACGGACCGGTTCCGGGCGGCGGTCGCCTCGAAGCCGGTCATCAACTGGATCAGCATCAGCGGAACCAGCGACATCTACGTCACCTTCAGCAAGTACTGGATGCCGGCTCCGGTCTGGGAGGACTACGAAACCTATTGGAAATACTCGCCTCTCTCCCTGGTGGGCAACGTCACGACCCCGACCATGCTCCTGACTGGTGAGGCGGACCTGAGGACGCCCATCTCCGAGACGGAGCAGTACTACCAGGCCCTCAAGTTGCGGAAGGTGGACACGGCCATGGTGCGGATCCCCGGGGCCGCCCACGTCATCGCCCAGCGTCCCAGCCACCTGGTGGCCAAGGTCGCCTATATCCTGGCCTGGTTCGAGAAATACCGCGGCCATGCCGGAGAGGACCGGGGAGCAAACCGTCCGTGAGGAGCAATTGAGATCATGAAAGTCGTCATCGCCTTCAGGATTGGATCCGGATTCGTCGAGGAACTGCGGGAGAGCTTCCCGGGAGTGGAGTTTCGGACCGCCTATACGCCGGAGGAGCAACTGCGGGAGATCCCCGATGCCGAAGTCCAGTTCGGCCTGATCACGGGGGAAGTTCTTGAAGCCGCCCGCAAGCTTCGCTGGTTTCATTTCGTGGGGATCGGCTTTGACCACATACTCACGAACGCGCCGAACCTCGCCGAGAGCGACGTGGTCATGACCAACGCCCGGGAGACCCACGTCATCGCCATGGCGGACCACGCCATGGCCATGATCCTGGCGTTCGCCCACCGGGTCCCCGATCTGGTGGACGACCGGCGAGCGCGCAACTGGGACACCATCAAGTACTTCGGCGCCATGACCGAACTGGCCGGGACCACCCTGGGGATCCTGGCCATGGGGGACATCGGAAAAGGCGTGGCCCAGCGGGCCGCCGGATTCGACATGGAGGTCTACGGCGTGGACGTGGCGCAGATGGAGCCCCCGCCCGGAGTGCGGGAGGTGTGGGGCCCCGGCCGCCTGGACGACATGCTGGCCATCAGCGACTGGTTCGTGGTGACCGCGCCGCTGGTCGAATCCACGCGCGGGCTGATCGACGCCGGCCGCCTGGCTCGCCTGAAGCGCGGCGCCCACCTGGTGGTGGTTTCCCGTGGGGGGATCGTGGACGAGACCGCCCTGGCCGAGGCGATTCGCTCCGGACACCTGGGCGGCGCCGCCCTGGACGCCACCGACCCCGAGCCGCCGGTCCCGGAGAGTCCGCTCTGGGACCTGCCCAACGTGATCATCTCGCCCCACGTCTCGGCCGATTCGCCCCAGATGTGGCAGCGCCGCCGGGAGATCTTCAAGGAGAACCTGAGGCGCTACCTGGCCGGTGAACCGCTGAAACACGTTTGCGACAAGGCGAGGGGATACTGACGGCGGCGGGCGGCGAAAGAGCCCCATGAAGCTGACGGAAGAACAGAAGGCGGTCCTGGCGGGTCAGCGGGGCCGTCTCCTGGCCCGGTATCTGAAGTGGTCGATCCTGTGGGGCGAAGCGCTGGGCGCCACCCGGCTGGTGCCGGTCACCAACGTGCACTGCATCCTGCGGACCCCCTGTCTGAAGGGCATCTCGGAGCGGACGCTGGACACCTACCTGGAAGAGTTTCGGGAGCTGTGCGGCAACCGGGTCCGGTGCGTCACCCTGACCCACGCCAACTGCACCGACCTGGCCGCCCTGCGGGAGAAGGGGCTGACGCGGAAGGAGCTGGACTTCCAGCAGGAACTGCATGACCTGGCCGCCGGCGCCGGGGTCCGAACCACGTGGTCCTTTGCCCCGTACCAGGTCGGAGCGGTCCCCAAGTACGGCGAAATCTGCGCCTGGACCGAGTCTTCGGCGGTGGTCTACTCCAACGCCATGCTGGGCGCCCGGACCAACCGCAACGGCATGGAGAGCTCGCTGGCGGCGGCCTTCCTGGGCTGGGTGCCCGAGTTCGGCGCCCTGCTGGACCGGAACCGCAAGGCCCGGGTCCGGGTCGAGATGCAGGTGGAGATGAATTCGGTGAGCGACTGGGGCGCCCTCGGGTATTCGGACATCTGTCCCGGAGCCCTGGGCCACGCGCGACCCCGGAACTACGTCTCCAACTCGTTCAAGCAGGCGTTTTACGGCCGTAGCGCGTTGGCCTCCCGCACCGGTGTCCTGCCCTTGGAGGGATGTATCGAGGCGGCCGTGACGGGAAGGTGGCTTGGTTGAAGGAGAAGCGGATCATCCGCGGAAAGAGGATCGTGCCCGGGCAGGCTTCGGGCCGGGCCATGGTGAGCGACACGCCCCTCTGTTTCCGCTCGGAGTTCGATCCCGCCTCGGGAAGGGTGATCGACGTGCAGCATCCCCTCTACGATCGGGACCTGTCCGGGAGGATTCTGGTGATGCCGTCGGGCACCGGCTCGTCGGGGAACACCATGCATGTCCGGGTCGCGGGCCTGGAGGGGACGGCGCCGGCCGCCCTCATCAACCTGGAGGCGGATCCGCCTTCGGTGCTGGGGTGCGTCATCGCCAGGATTCCGGTGATCCAGGTCGAACCCGCGGACTTGAACCGGATCGGGGACGGAGACTGGGTGGAAGTCGATTCCGACCGGGAGACCGTCCGCGTTTACGAACTTCAATGACGAAAGTCGGATTGCGCCCGGGTTGGGTGTTGGAGGAATCAATCATGCGAGTTTGGATTTTGCTTGTAGTGGGACTCAGCCTGGCGGGAACCGTTTCGGGCCAGGAGAAGGAGAAATTCCTCACCATCAGTTGGGGAGACGTGATCCACATGGCGACCGGGGTGGCCAAGCTGGACACTCCCGAGAAGGTCTTGGAGGCGACCCGGAACTGGAAGCGGAACGGGATCGACAAGGTCCTGTTCCGGGTCGACGACTTCCGGGTGGTTCTGTATCACGATCTCAGCGTGGACGAGAGGAACGAGTACCTGCGGGAGTGGATCAAGATCACCCGGCGGGCCTGGAAGGAAGGGCTCGTCAAGACCGCCGTGGAAGCGTTGAAGGCGGCGGATATCGAGGTCTTCATGTGGATCGCCCCCACCGACGAGGGGCGCCCTCCCGACGCGAACGTGTTCGACTTCGGGCCGACCGGCCGGGCGTTCTGGCCCTGGCATTCCAAGTTCACGAAGGAAAACCCCAAGTTCCTGGTCCACGACCGGAGTCTGACCACGAATGGCCGCAAGTATCAGTGGCACGTCATGGAGTACGCCTACCCTGAGGTGCGCGACTACATGATCAACAAGATCATCCGCACGTTTTCGGACGGGTTCGATTTTGACGGCGTCTTCCTGAGCATCCGGTCCCACGGCCTGCCGCCGGACCATGCGGACCAGTACGGTTTCAACCAGCCCGTCGTCGAAGAGTACAAGCGCCGGTACGGCCGGGACATCCTGCGCGAGGACTTCGACGTGGAGAAGTGGCGCGAGCTCCGGGGCGAGTACTTCACGCTTTTTCTCCGGGAGTTGAAGGCCCACCTGAAGACGAAGGGGCAGAAGCTCTCCATCGGCGTCCAGCAAGGGGAGTACATCGGTCCTCCGTTCGGTAACATGAGGATTCAATGGCGGCAGTGGATCGAGGAAGGGATCATCGACGACCTGGTCCTGGGCCACATTACCCGGGTCCGGTCGCGTTATCCGGAACGGATCCAGCGCACCTATGGTTACCTGCAGAACCAGGAGACGGGCCTCGGCCTGCCCCCGCTGGTGCACGCCATTCGCCGGGACTACGGTCCACTCTGCCAGAAATACGGAGTCAAGCTTTACGTGGAGCCGGGAAATTTCTACCGGGACCATGAGCACCCGTCGGTGGGACGGGCCGGCCCGACCTCCGAAAGGACGAAACAGCTCCGCAAACAGTTGGAAGCGCTGCCCCAGGTGACGGGCCTGCCGGCCAATTACCGGGCAGTGACGAATCCGAAGAAGCCTTGACCTCCCGACCGGCAGCGGCCGGCGAGTCTTCAATGTCACGCCGGCCGCCGACTCAAGATACAATTAACTCTGGGAGTCTGATGGGCGACCGGCGGGGAAACCGGTCGAGATCGAGGTGCAGGCTGCGAACATGAAGTACTTCAGGCTGCTGGTCACGAATCTGTTCCGAAACAAGCTCAGGACAGTGCTGACCGCCAGCAGTATCGGGGCATCGATATTCCTGGTGGCCACCTTGATGACGGTGCTCGACGAGCTGACCAATCCACCCGAGACCCCGGACTCGGCTTTGCGGCTCATCGTCCGGCACAAGATCTCCCTGTTCAACACGCTGCCCACGTCCTACCGGGAGAAGATCGCCGCCGTTGATGGTGTCGAGGCCGTAATCGGGTCGATGTGGTATGGCGGCCTCTACAACCATGAGGGCACCGAAGTCGGCCTGGCTCAGTTTGCCATCGATACCGATCTGCTCTTTCAGGTCAATTCGGACATCGAGGTTTCCGAAGAGCAGAAACAAGCTTTTCTGGGGGATCGGTCAGGCGCGCTGGTGGGCCAGACCCTGGCCGACCGTTTCGGTTGGCAGGTGGGACAGACGATTCACACCGGGAGCAATCTCTTTCCGGTCGATACGGAATTGACGATCCGCGGCATCTACCGGGGCGGCGGCGATGAGGGTGGCGGCATCTATTTCCATTGGGATTATTTCAACGAACTCATGGCCGACCAGGGCGTCACCGGGACCTTTACCATCCGGGCCTCTTCGCCGGAGATGCTGTCGACCATCGCGGAGGAGGTGGATCTCCTCTTCAAGAATTCGATGGCGCCCACCAAGACCGAGACCGAGAAGGCGTTCATCATGGGGTTCGTTTCCATGCTGGGAAACGTCCAGTTTCTGATCAGCAGCATCTGCCTGGCCGTGATTTTTGCCGTCAGCCTGGTGGCCGCAAACACGATGGCCATGTCCATCCGCGAGCGCCTGCGGGAGATCGGGATACTCAAGGCCCT
>JAJDTT010000037.1 GCA_022827025.1 Acidobacteriota bacterium | reverse complement strand
TCTCCTGATCGCCGCTATCTTCGTCGCCTTCGCCCTGAGCCTGTTCGAAGTGCTGGAGATTCGTCTGCCCGCCAGTTGGACCACCGCGTTGGACCGGAAGGCGTCGACCATGGGGGGGATCGCCGGGATCCTGCTCATGGCGCTGACGTTTTCGCTGGTGTCCTTCACCTGCACCGTCCCCTTCGTGGGAACGCTGATGGTCGCCGCCATTCAGGGAGACTGGATCTGGTCGTTGCTGGGGGTGACTTCTTTCGCGGTGGTCTTTTCCTCTCCTTTCTTCCTGTTGGCGTTGTTCCCGTCCTGGCTCAAGTCGCTTCCCCGAAGCGGAAACTGGCTGAATTCGGTCAAGATCACCATGGGTTTCCTGGAGGTCGCCTTTGCCTTCAAGTTCCTCAGCAACGTGGACCTGGTCTACCAGTGGGAACTCCTGACCCGGCCGGGCCTCATCGCCATCTGGCTGGCCATCTCCGTGATGATCCTCTTCTATCTCCTGGGCTGGTTTCGCTTTCCCCACGAGCAGGCGACCGAATCCATTGGAGTGTCCCGGGCGTTCTTCGCGGTCTTCTTCGCCGCCATATCGATTCATCTGATCCGGGGGCTCATCGGGTTCCCGTTGGGAGAGTTGGACGCGTTCCTGCCGCCTCGCGACTACGGGAATCCGGCGTCCGTCGTGGGTTCCCTCGGGGAAGGCGCCGGGGAAGAACTGGAGTGGATCGACGACTATGAGGCCGGTCTGGCCAGCGCCCGGGAGTCGGGCAAGCCGGTCTTCATCGACTTTACCGGCTACACCTGCACCAATTGCCGCTGGATGGAGGCGAACGTCTTTACCCTGCCCAAGGTTCAAGAGAGGTTTCGCCAGTATCTCCTGGTCCGCCTCTACACCGACGGCACGGGACCGGAGCATGCCGAGAACATGCGTCTCGAGCAGGAACGCTTCGGGACCATCGCGCTTCCGTTCTACGTGGTGCTCTCGCCGGGAGACGAGGTGGTGGCCACTTTCCCGGGGTTGACCCGGAACCCGGATGAATTTATCGACTTCCTGGATCGCGGCCTGAAGGCGAATCGGTCCGTCCGGGCAGGTTGACGATGATGTCGCCCGGCTTGGCGTAGCCGTGGCGATCCCGGGCGATCCGTTCGACTTCGTCGGGGTCTTCGCGCAGCGTCCGGATCTTCTCCCGGTAGAGTTGCTGCTGTTGGCGCAGGTCCCGGTTCTCCATCAGGAGCTGCTGCAACTCGCCCCGGGTCTTGCGGAACTCCAGGTAGCCGCCTTCCGCGAAGATCAGGATGTAGGTGAGGAAAAAGCAGGCTGCCAGGAGCAGGATCCAGAAGGTTTCCCGTCGTGCCTTGCGACTGATAGCCATAGAGGAGGAGCCTATGACACCGGTCCGAATCGTCTTTTGCACCATCGACAGCGCCGACGCCGCCCGAAAACTGGCCCGGAGGCTGGTTGAGGAACGTCTCGCCGCCTGCGTGAATATTATCGGGAACGTGACCTCCGTTTACAAGTGGGAGGGCCGGATCGAGGAGGATGCCGAACTCCTGCTGGTGATCAAGACCCGGGACGGCCGGCTGCGGGAATTGATGGATCGGATCGGGGAACTCCACCCCTACGATGTTCCGGAAATCCTTTGCTGGCCGGTTCAGGAGGGAAGCAGGCCGTACCTGGACTGGGTCGTTGCTGAAACCGGTTAGAACGGACAAACCGGGATCGGATGCGGGGTCGCGGACCAGGAACGGAGCCGGGGGCCGGAACTATTCCGTTTTTTTCTCGATCCCTTTTTCCTGGGAGGCCCTCATGGAATCCTTGAAATTCCGGATTCCCTGACCCAGTCCTTTCCCCAGTTGGGGAAGGCGGCTGGCGCCGAAGATCACGACCACGATAATGAGAATGATGACGAGTTCCGAAACGCCCAAACCACCCATTGCCGGTGACCTCTCAGATATCCAAAATCAAGACTCGATGACCGGATCTTAATCCTCAGGCTCCCACACTGTCAAATCGCCGGCCGCTCAGGGACGGCCGCTTCCAGAAGGTCGACTCGGCGGCCGGCCCGCTCCAGTATCAGGACGTCGGTTTCCGTTCTCCAGAGCCGGCGCGCCGGCGTCCCTTCCGGGACCTCCGGCTCGGCCGGACCGTATTTGAGCCGGATGAGGTTGTCGTAGGCTTCGACGAACTCGACGGCGTCCTGTTCGCTGTCCCAGACGGAACGGATCCAGAGCGCCAGCTCCCCTTCGGAGCCCTGGTAGAGCTGGACCGAGTCGCCGTCCCAGCCGGCGGCGGCGTCCCGGGCCGGACCCGCTTCCAGGAACTGGTCCAGGATCAGCCGGAGCATGAATTCTCCCAGGACGTTCCGGTAGATCCGTTCCCAGCTCCCCCCGAGGCCGGCGGGAAGCGGCGGGGGGGCCACGTGAGTCGGTTCATCCCTCGGGGACTCGTACTTTTCCGGATGGAGAATCTGTTCCGTGGACCGGGGCAGGTCGGCGTAGAGGCGGTCCACGCCCGGCCATCCGTGGCGCCTGACGTAGTGTTGCAGGAATCGCGCCCCCTGGACGTAGGGAAAGACCAGCGCTTCCTGGATGAAGGGGGGAACCTTCCGGAAGACGTCGTAGCTTTGGCGTGCGTGCTCCATCTGGTCCTTCTGCATCTGCACCAGGTCCGGAATGTCCAGGAAGCTCTGCCCCAGGGGCTGCAGAATGTATTCCAGCATCAGCCCCAGTCCCTCCCCCTCCACCACGGCGACGCGGGCCTGGGTGGCGTCGTCGTTTCCTTCCACCCCGTCCAGCAGCCGTTCGAGGTCGAAGTGCTGGTCCTGGAGCGCGTGGGCCAGCTCATGGGCCATCACCGGGAGCTGTTCCTGGACCGGCACCCAGTCGGCGACGTACAGGGTCCGGGTCTCGGGGTCGTAGTATCCGGCTACCTGTTCGGTGAGCAGCAGGACCAGGGTTCCTCGATAATCCAGAGAGTCCGGAATCAGGCCCAGCTTCACCAGGAAGCGGCGGTCGAGCTCGAGTTCCTCGGGAGGGTACTCTTCAGCCATGCGGGCGAGGATGTAGCGGCGGATCTCCTCGCGGCTTCGGAGTCCGATGTCGACGGGGCCTGTGGCGGGAAGGTTGCGGAGTGCGCTGACCCGGGACAGGACCGTGTCGGTGGATCGGCGCAACTCGTCCGCGGCCGAGCCGGAAGTTGCGGGTTCCTCCGTCCGGGCGATCCGTGGCGGATTGGGGGCGGCGCCCAGGCAGCCGACCGCCAGAATCCCCGCCAGCAGCCGGCTGAAACGACGGCGGCTGTCCGTGTTCCTTGCCTTCACCGGAATTCCAGCTACCTGAACCGGAGAGAGTAGAGGTCCGCGTCCTTCATGACGAACCTGAGTCGAACCGGTTTGCCGGCGATCCTTTTCAGGGGCTGGTCCGAGGCCGCCTGTCCATGACTCCGTTCCCATCTCACCGTGTGCTCGATCTCATCTCCCCAGATCAGGGGCGACTCCTCCAGGGCGAACCCGGGGAGGGGACGGCCCTCCGTATCCTGCAGCTCCAGGCGTATGCTGCCGGCCGCGGAGGTGGCGAAGTTCAGGACCAGATTGCCGCCTGCGAAGACCAGGGGACGGCTGACCCATTCTCCTCCCTCATGGCCCGCGTGGATCGAGACGAAGCCGTCGGTCCTCAGCACCATCCGCTCCAGGTGGGCGCTGGGAAAGGTGTAGTGGCGCGACACGTAGAGGGACATCTCGTCATCGGCAGTGGCGACCACGCCGGCGGAGGGCATATTGGTCCGGTGAACCCAGTTCCGGGGATCCCGGCCCGGGCGGATGAAGGCCTCCATGAAGCGCCGGTCCCAGTGAATGCCGTCGCGGCTGCTCATGAAGACCGCTTCCGAGACTCCCGCCGTGGGCATGGTGGAATGGTAGGTCCTCCAGGGGACGAACCTCTTGGGGAGCGCGATCAGGATGTGGGGCGCGCGAAAATAGGGATGTGTGCCGTTCGTGTAGAGGTGCTCGCGGGGAGTGCCGCCGTAGTCGGCCCAGGTTCCCGGAGTCCAATGGAGAAAGTCCTTGGAGGTGGCGTACTTGACGCTGCGGACTCCGTCGGAATCGCGGTAGACGGCCGCGTATCGGCGGCGGACCGGGTCCCAGAAGGGGACGTTCAGGGAGTCGAACTTGCCGTCGCTGATGGCCGCCTCCTCGCTAGCCAGACGCCACCGCTTTCCATCCGCCGAGACGAACGCCTTCAGGACGTGATTGGGCCATCCGGGTCCCGCGTTGCCCAACGCCTTGTAGCGTTCCCCGGGGGGAGCATCGGGGTTGTCGTCCTTGAACGGAGCGAAGCAGCAGGAGGCCATTCCTTTCCAGACGATGTTGTTGTCGGTGGATCCCTGGAACTCGACCAGGCCCAGAGAGGGCCGGGTCCACTCGATCCCATCCCGGCTCTCCAGCAGGCAGGTCACCGATTCATGGTCCGGGACGAGCTCTTCCCCCGGACTCAATTGGGCCTTGTCGGCATAGTCCGGGGAACTGCTTCCCCGGTAGTAGAGGCGGTACCCGTCTCCGTCCTTGAAGACGGTGTGATAGACGCTGGTGGTGCCTTCCCAGGGCCGGTCGAAGACCACGATTTTCCCGGCGGACCGGGGGCTGTGGAGTCGAAGCTCCAGCTCGTCCATGGATTCGACGAGGAAGTCGTCGACGAACAGTTCCAGGCGGGAACCGATTTCGATCGGCTCTCCGGGTTCCTTCTGCTCGGCGGGCCAAGCCTCCGCCAGTGAAAGTCCCAGCGAAACCGCCGCTGCCGCCAACCTGCCTGTTCTCATGTCCGATCCTCCGGTGACCAAAGCGACTCGCCGCCCCGTTCGGGGTCCAGGCTATCCCGGAGGGATTCCAGGTTCAATCGATCGGGGTAATCGTCACTCCGGCGACGGGATTGCGCCGGTCGGACCCGGCGGGATTGATACCGCCGATCCCCTGGATCCCGTTGCTGACGTAAATGAAGCCGTCTCAAAGAACGACTCTTCCGTCGCCCTGGCGCCGGGTGACTCCCTCTCGATCCAGGTGCTCCAGGAAGGGGATGGCGTATTTTCGGCTGATCCCGAGGGAGTCCTTGAACTCGGGGACCGAGAACGATTGTCCGGGCGGGAACTGGGTCTTGAGTTCGTTCCTGAGGCGGTCGATTTGAGACGGGGTCAGGACGAATTCCCCGCCGACCCGGACCAGGTCGCCTTGTTGGACCAGGAAGAAGCAGACCTCTTCGGTCCGGGACGGCGGGTGATGCAGCCGGCGCTTCAATTCCGTCAGGGTCGGAGGCCGGGGAAAGCTTCTCCGGAGAGCATCCAGAACGGACCGCCGCACTGCCTCCTGAGCCGGGTTCAGGAGCGGCTCCCAACCTCCACGCATAACGAGCGAGCGGTCGATGCGGATCAGGCCGCGGCGCTCCAGCCGCCGCAGCAGGAACTGGAAGTAGTCGCTGCTAGAGGACCTCAGGAAACGGTTCCGAAGCTCTTCCCTGGAGACGCCCGCGGCCAGCCGGTTTCGAGAGTGGAAATCGTCCAGGTAGGAGAGCATCGAATCTTCCAGTTTTCGCAGGGCTGCCCGCGGCACTGCCAGGGGCGGCTCCCGGGGCACCAGCTCGATATCCGGATGCTCCTGCAGGTGCCCCAGCAAACGCCTCCGCGGCGAGCCGGTCCGGGCGGCCAACTCGCCGATGTCGATCCCAGGTTTCCCTTTGGATCGAACCAGGAACTCGATCCGGATCCGGTCCGGGTCGCGGTTGCCGGCTTCCAGTCCCGAATGAAACGCCTTCAACGCCGACAGCTCTCCGGGGAGATTCCGGACACGGTGACGGGGCGGGAGATCGTCCAACACCACCCCGCCTCCGACGGTGACGGGCGGCGAGTCCATCCGAAGGATGAACCGGTCTCCGATCCAGCACATGGCGGGCCGCTCCAGCCGCAACTGAACCATGGCGCGCCGGCCGGGCGCCACCACTTTCCCCTCCAGCGGATACACGCGGCCCTGCCATTCTCCGCTTCCGTGGTGAAGCCGGACCGGAGTCCTGCGTTTCAGCGGGCGCGGAGCGTCCGTCAGCACCCGGATCGAGGCGTCCAGAGAACGGGTCGGACGAAGACCTCCGGGCCGGGACAGGACCATCCCCCGGTTCAGGTCGTCCTTTCCCAGGCCCGAGAGGTTCAAGGCGGTCCGTTGTCCCGCCACCGCCTTGGAGGCCTCCCGGTTGAAGATCTCGACGCGCCGGACCTTGCCCCTCTTGCCGGAAGGATAGACGGCGACGGCGTCTCCCTCCCCGATGATTCCCGAGGTCAGGGTGCCGGTCACCACGGTCCCGAATCCCCGCTTGGTGAAGACCCGGTCCACCGGCAGCCGGATCACTCTTTCCTGCCGGAAACCACGGTTCCGATCCGATCCTCGCGCCTGCTCGAGCAGCGCCTGTTTCAGTCTGTCCAGTCCGCTGCCCGAGATGCTGTCCACGGCGATGACGGGACTGTTCTCGAGGAAGCTTCCCCGGGTCATCGCTCGAATCTCTTCCCGAACCAGGTTCAGAAGTTCCGGTTCCACCGAATCACACTTGGTGAGGACGACGATTCCTCCAGGAATGTCCAGCAGCCGGCAGATATGAAAGTGCTCCCGTGTCTGCGGCATGATCGATTCGTCGGCGGCGACGATGAGCAGCGCCAGGTCGATGCCGCCGATGCCGGCCAGCATGTTCTTGACCAGCCTTTCGTGCCCCGGGACATCGACGAAACCAATGCGGCAGGAACCCAGGGACATGTGGGCAAAGCCGATGTCGATGGTGATCCCGCGGCGCTTTTCCTCCTCCAGGCGGTCGGCGTCGATCCCCGTCAAGGCTTTCAGGAGGGTGGTCTTGCCGTGATCGATGTGACCGGCGGTTCCGACCAGAAAGTCTCTCATCCCCGGCGACTCTAACAAGTCGCGGTGGCAGCCGCGCCGGCATTCGGCAGGGCCCCGCCGGTTATTGACAGGCGCGTTAGAATGAAGCCGACCATTCGAGGCTGACGTCATGTTCGAGAACCTTTCCTCCCGGCTCCAGAAGATTATGAGGGATCTCAAGGGGGAGGGGCGCGTCTCCAAGGCGCATCTGAATGCCTCTCTGCGCCAGATCCGCATCGCCCTGCTGGAGGCCGACGTCCACTTCGGCGTGGTCAAGTCGTTCATCTCCGGCATCAGGGAAAAGGCCTTGGGACAGGAAGTGATGCGCAGCCTCACCCCGGGCCAACAGGTCGTGAAGATCGTCAACGAGGAGCTCACCCGCCTCCTCGGTTCGGAGACGGCCGAGCTGACCAAGGGCGTTCGAAGGCCGACCGTCATCGTGCTGGTCGGCCTGCAGGGAAGTGGCAAGACGACCACGACGGGGAAACTGGCGCGATGGCTTCAGGCCAAGGGCCGGCGGCCGCTGATGGTGTCGACGGACGTTCGCCGCCCGGCCGCCATCCGTCAACTCTCGGTCGTGGGCTCCGCCATCGGGATCGAGGTGGAGGACCCGCCGGCCCGGGATCCGGTTCGCCGGGCCCGAACGGCGCGGAAGCGGGCCGCGAATATGGCATTCGACCCGTTGATCGTCGACACGGCGGGGCGTCTTCACGTGGATGACGAGCTCATGACCGAGTTGCAGGAGATCGTAGCCGGAGTGGGGGCGCACGAAATTCTTCTGGTCGCCGACGCCATGACGGGTCAGGACGCCGTCCGCTCGGCCAGGAGCTTTGGGGACCGGCTGGATCTGTCCGGTGTCGTCCTCACCAAGATGGATGGGGACGCCCGCGGCGGGGCGGCGCTCTCGATCCGCACCGTCACGGGCAAGCCCATCAAATTCATCGGCACCGGCGAGGACTACGGCGCATTCGAGACCTTTCATCCGGAGCGGATGGCCGGCCGGATCTTGGGCCAGGGAGACGTCCTTCGCCTCATCGAGAAGGCTCAAGCGGCGGTGACCCCGCAAGACAGCCGGGAGATGCTGCAGAAGATCCAGAGGGATGAGTTCACCCTGGACGACTTCAGGGCCCAAGTGAGGCAGCTCCGCAAGCTCGGTCCGCTGGAACAGGTTCTGGGCATGCTCCCGCAGGGAGGGCTGTTCAAGGGGATGGGCAAGGTCCAGGTTCAAGAGAAGCAACTGGACGCCATGGAGGCCATCATCAACTCCATGACTCCCTTGGAGCGGGCAAATCCCAGGATCATCAAGGGGTCCCGGCGCCGCCGAATCGCCCGGGGCAGCGGCCGGAGGGTGTCCGACGTCAATCGCCTGCTCAAACAGTATCTGCAGACTCGAACCATGATGAAGCGGATGAAGCGGGGCTTTCTGGGCCGGTCGATGGATCGCATCAACTTCCCCGTCTAACCGCCCTTTTTGATAAAATAAGGGCTTTGTTGGAGGTATTTCATTGTTGAGAATTCGGTTAAGTCGACATGGCGCCAAGAAGGATCCCCACTATCGGGTTGTAGTGGCCGAGCGCAGGAGTCCGAGGGATGGGCGATTCATCGAAATCTTGGGGTACTACAATCCGGCTCTCAAACCTGTTCGCCTCAACTTGAACCTGGAGCGAATCGACCACTGGATGCAACTGGGTGCTCAGCCGTCGGGTACGGTCAGCAGCCTGATCAACAGGGTGCGGCAGCAAGAGCAGCCATGAGGCAGGTGAAGGTCCCGAGCGGCTTCGTGCGCATGCCCTAGCGGCATCCAGCCACGAGTTTTCGGTCCCACAGCCGGGAGGCAACTATGAGAGAGCTTGTCGAGATGATCGCGAAGACGCTGGTCGATGATCCCGAAGAAGTTCGAGTGACCGAGGTGGTGGGGGAACAGACCACCGTGCTTGAACTGAGGGTCGCCCAGCATGATCTTGGCAAGGTCATTGGCAGGCAGGGACGAACCGCCCGGGCCATTCGGACGTTGTTGGGCGCGGCCGGGATGAAGTTGCGCAAAAGGTTCGTCCTGGAAATCCTCGAGTAGTTGAGTCAATTCATCGCCATAGCTCTCATCGTCAAGGCGAGGGGAATTCGTGGTGAGGTGTCCGCCGAGCTTCTGACGGACTTCCCGGAGCGATTCTCCTCGACGACCGGCGTCCGGGTGGCCCTTCCCGGCGCGCGGTACCAGGAGGTCATCGAGGCGGCTCGTTTTCACAAGGGCCGCGTGCTGCTGAAGTTCCGGGGCAGGGAACGGCCCGAGCAGGTCCGGGAACTGATCGGGGGGGAGGTCCAGATCCCCTTGGAGGAGCGCATGCCGCTCCCGGAAGGGGCGTTTTACGAGTCTGATCTCCTGGGTTTGAGAGTCGAGCAGAAGGGACAGAATCTGGGGGTGGTGGCCGAATTGTTCCGCACCGGGTCCGAAGGCGTGAACCTGGTGATCCGGGACGGGGACGACGGGGAAATGATGGTCCCCTTGGCGCGGGCATTCATTCGGGACGTGGATTTGGAGCGAGGGGTGATCCGGGTGGATCTTCCCCCGGGACTCGCTCATTCCGGCTAGCCACTCGCAGCGCAATTCACCACAGACCACCGGGATGGCCGGCATGAGGTCCTTCTGAAGTGCAGGTAGACGTCATCACCATTTTCCCGGGAATGTGCCAGGGATTCTTCGATTACGGTATCCTGCACCAGGCGATCCGAAAGGGGTTGTTTCGCCTGGAGTTGGTCGACCTCCGGGAATTCGCGGCCGACAGGCACCGGACGGTGGACGATCGGCCCTACGGCGGCGGAGAGGGCATGGTGCTCAAACCCGAGCCCCTGTTCCGCGCGGTGGAGCGCTGCCGGCAGGGTCAGCGGAAGCCCTGGGTCGTCTATCCGAGTCCGCAGGGACGCCGGTTCACGCAGGAGAAGGCGGTGGAATTGTCCCGGAAGTCCCATCTGACGTTCATTTGTGGACGTTACGAGGGGGTGGATCAGAGGGCGTTGGATGATCTGGTGGACGAAGAGATCTCGATGGGGGATTTTGTGGTCACGGGTGGCG
Source organism: Acidobacteriota bacterium (assembly GCA_022827025.1). Classification (GTDB taxonomy): domain Bacteria; phylum Acidobacteriota; class UBA6911; order RPQK01; family JAJDTT01; genus JAJDTT01. The sequence continues at coordinate 67,036 of JAJDTT010000037.1, read as the reverse complement.
AGCTGCCGGCCCTGCTGATGGTGGACGCGATCGTGCGAATGGTCCCGGGCGTAGTGGGCAAGCCCGCTTCATTGGAGCAGGAGTCGTTTGCCAACGGGTTGCTGGACTATCCTCAGTACACCCGGCCGGCCAGATACCGGGATCGTGCGGTCCCGGACGTCCTGCTGTCGGGGAACCATGGAGAGATCCGTTCCTGGCGGGAGGAACAGGCTCTGAGACGTACTCGGGATCGCAGGCCCGATTTGCTCGCTTCGGGCGCGAGTTCCGGCGGGGCGAAAGGATGAGGGTGGAGGCATGAATCCGATACAACTGGTCGAACAGCCGCAGTTGAGGGATGGGATCCCCGATTTCGCACCCGGAGATACGGTCCGGGTCAACTTCAAGATCAGGGAAGGCAACAAGACTCGCGTGCAGCCCTTCGAGGGAGTCGTCATCGCCATTCGCAAGCGGGGACTGGGTTCCACCTTCACGGTTCGCAGGATCTCGTTCGGCTACGGCGTAGAACGCATTTTCCCGTTTCACTCCCCGTTGATCGAGGGTGTGCAGGTATTGCGGAGAGGACGGGTCCGGCGCGCCAAGCTCTACTATCTGCGCCAGCTCAAGGGGAAGAAGGCCAGGATCCGGGAGAAACGCTGACCACCCGGCGCGGGACTCTTGCCACGGGCTGGTAACAGCCCGTGGCAAGAGTCCTCACGGCATTCGAACGGGTCCGCATCCCGGCGGAGACGCGTTGCTCCTCGGTCACATACTCCCGGTATTCTCTCTCAGAGCGCCTTGTCCGGCGGGCGCAACCCCGGTTTCGGTGCTGCGTGGGACTTTCACCACGGGCTGGTAAGGAGACCTTGGACACGGACTGTTGACAGTTCACGGGGACATTCCGCAGTCGGTGTCAGACGGCGGTTCATGATTCAGAAGGTCCTGTTCGGTCTCTACGTGCTCTACTGCTTCGAGGTCGGGATCTTTCTGCTCCTGTTTCCCTGGTGGGAACAGTGGAGCCAGAATTCGCTCCTGGATCTCTACCCCTGGCTCCGGGTGATCATGCTCAACAATTTCGTTCGCGGCGCAGTTTCCGGCCTGGGGCTGGCCAACCTGATCTTGGGAACGTGGGAAATTGTCCATTTTCAGCGATATTTTCCAAAGACATAGTCCCCCCTACCTCTACGGCATCTCAAATCGCGTCGCCTTTCCCGGCTGGGCGCCGGAGGACTATCTGGACCGCATTTTCAGCAGTCCGGCGCACGCCCTGCAGTGGCGGGAGAAGGACCTTTCAGCGGCGGAGAGCCGCCCCCTGGTGACGCGGGGCGCAGAGTTGGCGAGCCGGGCCGGAAAGGTGTTCCTGGTCAACACTCACGTGGAGCTGGCCCTTCAAGAAGGGGCCGGCGGCAGCCACCTGACTTCGAAGCAGGATCTGTCCCACGCCGTCCGGCTCCGTGAACAGTACGGCAACCGGCCCTTTCTCCTGGGCAAGTCGGCCCACAGCCATGACGACGTGCTGCGGGCGGCGGCGGAGGGAGCCGACTACGTGCTGGTGAGCCCCGTTCTGAACCCTCTCTCCAAGGAGTCCCATGCACCGGCTCTGGGATTCTCCGAACTGGAGCGCATCGCTCGCTCCGTCGAGATTCCGGTGTTTGCCCTGGGAGGAGTCGTGGAGCCGGATCTGGACCGCATCGCGAGCTGCGGGGCCGCGGGCCTGGCCGGGATCACGTGGCTGATGCGGGCGATGGAGGGACCGTTGGAGCGTTGACCCCGGGAATGAATTGAATCCGGAGACCATGGGATGCGACGGGCGCCGGCCGTCTATTCCAGGTCGCCGCCCAGACCCAGGCGGCACCCTTTGCGGGCGATCCCGGTGGTCTTCTTGGCCTCCTCCAGGGTCAGCCAATAGTCGTCGTCGTCCAGTTGGACCGCCAGCTTCTCCATGGTCTCCATGCGCGGTTCGAACTGGAGGACGTTCTCGCAGAATCTCTTCAGGACTTTGTGGATCTCCTTGCCCGAGAGCCGCCGTTGGTTGGCCTTCTCGTCGATGTTGATCATGATGCCGTCGATGGCTCGCTCGTAGGCATGGAGCAGTTCCCAGTGGGCATGGAAGGCCAGCGGACCCTCCTCCTTCCGGCTCTTCTTTTTTTTCTTTTTCTTCCGCTTTTTCCCGGTCGCCGGCGGTTCCTTCCCCGTCAGCCGGGTCCAGCGCTCGTCCAGCGCCTCCAGACGATCCTCCGCGATCTTCAGGAACACGCGGGTTCGCCGGTCCAGCTTCTGCGCCCTTTGGATCTTGGTGTATTCCTCGTCGGTGAAACCGTCTGCCGACTGGGCCAGGGAGACCGTGCGTGCCGCCGGCGTGGAAGCCAGCAGACCGTGAGCGATTTCGGGTGGGGACCGGGTGCCGGACGGGGCGGCCCGGCCGAAGAGTTGATCCAGCAGGTGCTTGCGCAGCTTTTCCAGAGATTGGATGCAGTCGTCGAAATCGTCCCGGTATTCAAAGGGCAGGACGAGCTTGAGATCCTCCATCGACTCCACGATGCGCCTCGCCCGTATTTCCAGGCGTTTCGTTTCCCGGGAGCGGCGGTCCTTCTCCCGGGCCGGGGTTTCCCGCAAAGCATGTTCGGAGAGGGCCTTCATGTCCGCCAGCACCTTCAGGACGGCCCCGAGGTCCGACCTCTTCCCGTAGGCCGACAAAAGCTTGGAATTCCGCTCCAGGGCCTTCCGAAAGAGGTTCATGCGGGACTTGTAATCGATCTTCGCCCGGTAGAGGCGCAGCTCGGACACGCTGAAGACCTCCTCCAACGGCGGCAACGTCTCGGAGGCCGGTCCGCCGGCAAGCGACGCCAGCAGCACCAGGAGCTGAATCTGGGAAACGCAGGACATGCCTACATTCTTTCCGGAACTTCGATGCCCAGGAGTGCGAGAGACCGAGTCATGGCCCGGCGAGCCGTGTCCGCCACGGCCAGGTAGCAGGTCTGCTTGCGCGAGTCCTTTTGCGAAAGGATGTGATGGCTATGGTAGAAGATGTTGAATATCTGAGCCAGCGAGAAAGCATGCTTGGCCAGGTAGGACATTTCCAGGGTCTTGAACGACTGCTCGATGGCGCCTTCCGACCTTCCGGCCTGAAGCAGCAACTTCCAGATCTGATCGTCCTCGAGCAGATCGGCGAACCGTTCCGGGTGCTCCCAAAGATCCTCTTGCCGATTCTCCTGCTCCCGTTGCCCCGCGCCGCCCCGCCGGGAGCGCAGCTTGCGGAAGATGTTGTTGGCGCGCACCACCGAATATTGCAGGTAGGGCCCGGTCTCTCCCTCGAAGCTCAGAGCCTCCCCGAAGTCGAAGGCGATGACCGAGTTGCGGGCATACTTGAGGAGGAAGTAACGCAGGGCGCCGACGGCGATCCGGGTGGCGATCCGCAGGCGCGCCTCGCGGGTCAGGTCCGGCTGCCGGTCGGCCACCTCCTGAAGTGACTTCTCGATGAGCTTGTCCACCAGGTCGTCGGCCTTGACTCCCAATCCCTTGCGCCCGGAGACCTCCACGTAGGGTCTGGCCCGATCCGCTTCCGAGAGCTCGATCCCCAGTTCCTGGCTGCACTTCTGGGAGAGAGCCACCATTTCATAGGAAAAGTGGGTGGACTGGTCGGCGGGGACTTCGTGGCCCAGGCTGCGAAGTCCGTGGACCACCACCCGCTGCAGGTAGGACTGGCGAACGTCGATGACGTTGTAGACACTCTGGCCGCGTCCGAAGTCCTTCTCGACGTCGGAGGCTCCGTCGGAACTGGTCATCCAGACCTCGTCCCGGTCCGGATAACGGTGCACGACCCGGTAGCGGAAGCTCTTCTCCAGCAAGCCGAACTTCCAGAGTTGATAGGCGATGTCCTTGCCCACGTAGGTGACGGTCCCGTCGCTGCGGACGATGATCTTCTCCTCCGCAGGCTGACCGTTCTCGCCTGGAAGCCGCATCACCCAGCAGCCTCGATTGGGTCCGTCCGCAACGTGGGTGATGGCCTTGCGCTGCTTGAGCTGGTCGAAGGCCTCGTCCCAGAATCTCTCCCTCAGGATCTGGCTCTCCCGGGGAAGGACGTCGTAACGGACGCCGACGCGCCACATGGTTCGCAGGTGGGCGTTCACGATCCGGAGGGAGACGTGCTCGGCCATTCGGCTGGTCTCGCCCTCTCCCTCCTCGATCTCTCGAAGGGTGCGGCGCCGATGTTCCAGGCGGGAGTCCTCCCGTCGATACCAGTCGCGGACCTTGGCGTACAGGTCCCAGCAGTAGTAGTCGAAGGGCTCGGGAATCGCCCGGACCTGCGCCAGGCTCAACTTTCGCAAGTGCCGGAATCCGACCACCACGTCGGCGACCTGGACGCCGGTGTCGTCGATGTAGTTCTGGATCTCCACCGAATGGCCCCGGGATCGCAACAGGCGCCCGAAGGTGTCCCCGAGGACCGCATTGCGGAGGTGCCCGATGTGAGCCGCCTTGTTGGGGTTGATGTTGGTGTGCTCGACGATGATCTTCGGCCCGCGCGGCGGTTCCGGCGAGGCGGAGAGGGAGTCCCGGAGATCGGCCAGGAATCGATCCCGCTTCAGAAAGACGTTGACATAACCTCCCGCCGCCTCGACCCGTGCCATCCAGGGGGGCGCCGGGAAGTTTGCGGCGATCTCCAGGGCGATGTCGCGGGGCGCCCGGCGCAGGCTCCGCGCCAGTTCGAAGGGAAAGGCGAAGGCCAGGTCCCCGAACTCGATTCTGGGCGGCGATTTGGCGGCGGCGGACCCCAGTTCCAGGGAGAACCGTTGGCGCACGAAGTCCCGGAACAGAGCCTCACTCTGGCGGGCCCGGCGCAGCAACATGGGGCCATGATATCAGACGCCGGAGGGGCTCCGGCCGTGCTATTGTGTGCAGCATGGGCAGGGACGGCGGCCGGGATCGCATCCTCTACTTCGACGCCTTCAACGGCGTGAGCGGGGACATGATCCTGGGAGGGTTGCTGGATCTGGGACTCCCCCTGGAGCACCTTCGGCGGCGGCTCGCGTCGTTGCGGCTGGAGCCCTATCGCCTCAGCGCCCGCAAGATCGACCGGAACGGGCTCTCGGGGACCGACTTCCGTGTCGAGCTCGAGCATGGAGGACACTCCCACTCCCACTCCCACTCCCACTCCCACACCCATGGCCGCACGCCCAGTCAGATCTACGGGTTGATCGAAGAGAGCCGCCTGGAGGATCCGGTCAAGGAGATGGCGCTGTCGGTGTTTCGGCGGCTGGCCAGGGCCGAGGCGGCCGTCCATGGGAAGTCGGTGGAGCACGTCCACTTTCATGAAGTGGGGGCGGTGGACGCCATCGTGGATATCGTCGGCGCCTGCATCGGATTCCACTATCTCGGCGCCAGCCGTTTTTTCTCGAGTCCCCTGTACCTGGGCAGCGGCACCGTGACCTTCTCCCACGGCACCTGGCCCGTCCCCGCGCCCGCGACGGCTCACCTGGTTCGCGGGTTTCCCGTGGTTATGGGAGACGTGCAGGCGGAGCTGACCACGCCCACCGGGGCGGCCATCGTCACCTCGCTGGCGGCGCCCGGCGCCGCGACCCCCGCCTGGACACTGGATCGATGGGGGTTCGGGGCCGGAGACCGGGAACTGCCCGGAATTCCCAACATGTTGAGGCTGGTTCTCGGCCGTGAAGCCGCCGAGGAACGACCCTCCCCGGCGGCCGCCCAAGGAGTGCGTGACGAAGAGGTCCTGGTCCTGGAGGCCGACATCGACGACCTGGATCCCGAAGCCATCGGCTACGTCATGGAGACCGCCCTGGGCCGGGGAGCTCTGGACGTCCGTTGCGTCCCCCAGCAGATGAAGAAGGGAAGGCCCGGACACCATCTTTCGGTGCTCTGCCGCCCGCGGGACCGGGACCGCATGATGAGTCTCATCTTCCGGGAGACGACGACCTTGGGGATTCGGTGGAAGCCGTGGCGGCGGTGGGTCCTGGAGCGCGAGTTCCGGGAGGTGGAGACCGGGCACGGAACGGTGCGAGTCAAAGTGGGACGTTTTGGAGGAGAGCCGGTCACCGTCTGGCCCGAGTACGAAGACCTGAAAAGGATCGCCGAGAGGACCCGTCTTCCGTTGAAGAGTCTGAGACAGGTGGCGATCCGCAAGGCGACCGAGACGGAATAGGGCCATGTCCAAGACCTTCTACCTCACGACACCTCTCTACTATGTCAACGACGTGCCCCACGTGGGGCATACCTACACCACCGTCATCGCCGACGCCATCGTCCGCTACCGGCGAATGTGCGGCGACGACGTCTCCTTCCTGACCGGCACGGACGAGCACGGTCTCAAGATCGAGCGGTCGGCCCGGCAACAAGGCATCGAGCCCCAGGAACTGGTGGACACCTATGCCGGCAAGTTTCGAAGCACCTGGGAGCGGCTCGGGCTGAACTTCGACGAGTTCATACGAACCACCCAGAAAAGGCACTATCGCGCCGTCGCCAAGCTCTTCCGGGCGGTCAAGAAAAGCGGAAGCGTCTATCTCGGTCAGTACCAGGGCAACTACTGCGTGAGCTGCGAGGCCTACGTGGCGGAAGGCCGGAACTGTCCCGACTGCGGCCGGCTCACCGAGTTCATGACCGAGGACAGCTACTTCTTCAAGCTGTCGGCGTTCCAGGAGAAGCTGCTGCGGTTCTACCGGGACAACCCGGACTTCGTGGTCCCCCGCGCCCGGATGAACGAGGTGGTCCGGTTCGTCGAAGGCGGTCTTCAGGATCTCAGCATCAGCCGCACCTCGTTTCGCTGGGGCATCCCGGTCCCCGGCGACGAGAAGCACATCTTCTATGTCTGGTTCGACGCCCTCACCGGGTATATCTCGGGCATGGGCTACGGCGCCGACGACGAGAAGTTCGAGAAGTGGTGGCCGGTAGACGTCCATCTCATCGGCAAGGACATCCTTCGGTTCCATGCCGTCTACTGGCCGGCGTTTCTGATGGCGGCCGGCCTGGCTCCCCCCAAGCGGATCTTGAGCCATGGATGGTGGACCATCGAAGGGGAGAAGATGTCCAAGTCCAAGGGCAATTTCGTCACCGCCGACGAGCTCTCGAACGTGGTCCGGACCGACTACTTCCGCTACTTCCTGCTCCGGGAGATCCCCTTGGGCTCCGACGGAAACTTCTCCTTCGACGGGCTGCGAACGCGGGTCAACAGCGACCTGGTCAACGATCTGGGAAATTTGGCCCAACGCACGCTGAAGATGATCCGCAGCTATTTCGGCGGCGTCATTCCGGAGGCGGGAGAATCGGACGAGAAGGGCCGGGAACTCCGGAAGTCTTGTGACGAGACTGCGCGGCTCTACCAGGATCGGTTGGGGGACCTCCAGATCAACAAGGCCATGGAGGCCGTCTGGGAGTTGATCGGCCGGGTGAACAAGTACCTGGTGGTCAACGAACCCTGGGTTCTGGCCAAGGATCCGAGCCGAAGGACGCAGTTGGGGAGTGTCCTGTACCATGCCGCCGAGGCGTTGCGAGTGATCGCGGTGATGTTGGGGCCCATCGTCCCCGGCGGGGCGGCCGCCGTTTTGAGGCAGCTCGGCATTCGCCGGCCCCTGGAGGATCATCGGATACCCTCCATGGAGTGGGCCGGTCTGGAGAGCGGTTCCTCCATCGGGCGGTTGAGCCATATCTATCCCCGCTTGGACAAGAAGGAGTTTCGTGTGAAAGTGAAGAATCGACGTGCAGCCGGCGCCGCATCGAAAAAGACCTCGGCCGCCAAGGCCGGTGGCCGGGATGATGCCCGCATCGACATCAAGGAATTCGCCAAGGTCAGGATGCAGGTGGCCCGGATCGTGAGCGCCGAATCCATTCCCAAGTCGACCCGCCTCCTCAAGCTCAAGGTGGACCTGGGGTCGGAGGTCCGCCAGGTGGTGGCGGGAATCGCCGGGCAGTACTCACCGGAGTCTCTGCCGGGCCGCCTGGTCGTCATCGTGACCAATCTCAAACCGGCCAAGCTCATGGGTGTGGAATCCAACGGGATGATCGTGGCGGCTTCGGACGGAGGAAAACCGGTCCTGGCCACCTTCACCGAAGAGGTGCGCCTGGGGTCGGTTCTGACCTGAGCTCCCTCCGGAGATTTCCCGGTGTTCGTCGACTCCCACGCCCATCTCGATTCCCCTGTCTTGCAGGCCGACCTGGAGGGAGTCCTGTCCCGGGCCCGGCAGGCGGGAGTGGAGTCGATTCTGACCATCTGTTGCCTGGAAGAAGATCGTCATTCCGCCGGCACCACGCTGAGCCTGTTGGACCGCTACGACGGCCTCTGGGCCGCCTTCGGCGTCCATCCCCACGACGCCCGTTGCTTCTCGGACGGCATCGCCTCCGAGCTGGCCGATCTGTTGCGGCACCCCAAGGCTCTGGCCCTGGGCGAGATCGGTCTCGACTTCCACTATCTGAACTCTGATGCCGATGCTCAGAGGGAGGCGTTCCTGGCGCAGATCGAGCTGGCTCAGGCCGCCGGGAAACCCATCGTGATCCACTCCAGGAAGGCAGAGGATGAGATCTGCGCGATTCTGGAGGAGAAGTATCCCAGTGGGGAGCGGCTCAACGGAGTGGTCCACTGTTTCACCTCCGGTGAGTCGACCGCCCGGCGCTGCCTGGATCGGGGTTTTTTCATCGGACTGGGGGGCATCCTCACCTTTCGCAAGTCGAATTCGCTGCGAGCGTTGGCGAGCCTCTTGCCGTTGGACCGGATTCTGATCGAAACCGACTCCCCCTACCTGGCCCCGGTCCCCTTTCGGGGAAAGACCAACGAGCCATCCCGGGTGGTGGAAGTCGCACGGGAACTGGGGAGAATCCGTGGCCTGACCCTGGAACAGGTGGGTGAGAACACCCGGTCCAACTTCGAGAGGTTGTTCCGCGTCGGGTCTTCCGGGGTCCCGCCCGGATTGCCAGTCTCAAATTGACGTTGATATAGTTCCCAAGCTGATTTGCCGGGAGACGCTGCGGGCGCAGCCGAAGCGGTTTGTCGTCCGTCGGACGGAAATGAAAACAGCCGGAAAACGGGGCTTTCCCCCGATGGCCCTGCAATTCCGGGACCGTATGACCAGGAATGGACGTGCAGACTAGCCGCCCGCTCACTCTGAAAGACATTTTCCTGCTGGTGAAATCGGATCTGGCCGACGTGGAGACCCGCCTCGATTCGGAGATCCAGAGCGCGATTCCGCTGGTCAACGACATCAACCGGTATCTGCACACGAGCGGCGGGAAGCGGCTCCGGCCGGCGGTCCTGCTCCTGGCTTCCAAGCTGTGCGGGGCCCGCATCGAGGCGGCGCTTCGGCTGAGCGTGGTGGTGGAATTGATCCACGTGGCCACGCTGGTGCACGACGACATCATCGACAACAGCGACGTCCGTCGCGGGCGGCTCTCGGTCAACGCCAAATGGGGCAATCAGGTCACGGTCCTCATGGGCGACTGGCTCTACATGACGTCGTTTCAAATCGCCATGAAGGAGCGGTCGATGAGGATTCTGGACATCCTCATCGACATCACCCGGAAAATGGTGGAGGGGGAGCTCCTCCAGCTTGAGCTGGAGGGGCGCATGGACGTCACCGAGCAGCAACAGTTGCGGATCAGCCTCTACAAGACGGCATACCTTTTTTCCGGTTGCGGCCGCCTGGGAGCGATTCTGGGAAACATGGATCCGGCCCGGGAGGAGGGTCTCGCCCTCTACGGCCGGTCCCTGGGGATGGCCTTCCAACTGGTGGACGACCAGCTCGACTACACCTCCGCCCAGAAGGACATGGGCAAGCCGGTCCTCAAGGACCTGGAAGAGGGAAAGATGACGCTCCCCATCATCTTCATGCTTCGCCGTGCCCGTCGGACGGAAAAGGCCTTTCTCCGGCAGGTGATTCGTGAGCACGATTTCAGCGATGCCAACAAGCAGGAGATCCTGGGCCTGGTCTGGAAGTACGGAGCTCTGGATGAACTGAAGCTCCGTGCCCGAGGCTACGCCCAGCAGGCCAGGGATGCGCTTGCGGTCTTTCCCGACTCCATCTACCGGGACGCCCTCCTCCAGGTGCCCGACTTCGTCCTGAATCGAAACAACTGAGAACTTGCGGGATCCCCGGAACCGGATTTGAGCCACGGGAGTGCCTGGAAAAGGAAACTATTTCGGAGTATATTCCGAAATAGTTTAACCATTTCGGAGCATACTACGATTTGGCGCATTACACTCGAATCCTCAACATCGACCTCCCACCTGGGCATTCGGCGTTCTTGTGGGGACCCCGCAAGACCGGAAAGTCGACGTTGCTGCGTCGGCGATTCCCTCATTCCGCCCGATTCGACCTGCTCGATACCCGCCTGATGCTGGAACTCACAAGGGCGCCCTGGACCCTCTCGGAACGGGTACGGGCTTTGGATGGGGCAACACGTGCCAGGCCGCTCATCATCGATGAAGTGCAGAAAGTGCCGTCCCTGCTCGATGAGGTCCATCGTTTGATCGAGGACCACGGTCTGAGCTTTGTGCTCTGCGGGTCCAGCGCAAGGAAGCTGAAGCGTGGTCGGGCCAACCTGCTGGGTGGACGGGCTTGGCGTTTCGGACTCCATCCCCTGACCTGGCGCGAGATTCCCGGGTTCGACCTGCTGCGCGCGCTGCGTCGGGGCTTGATTCCGCAGCACTACGACACGCCGAATCCGCGCCGTTTACTCGCCGGATACGTGGACGATTACCTGAAGGAGGAGGTGTTCGACGAAGGGCTGACGCGGAACGCCGCCGCGTTCTCGAGGTTTTTCGATGCGCTTTCGTTCTCCCACGGGGAACTGCTGAACTACAGCAACATAGCAAGAGACTGCGGCGTCGATTCAAAGACCGTCCGGGAATACTTTCAGATCCTCGTAGACACCCTGCTCGGCGTGTTCGTGGAGCCGTTCCGGCGCCGCCGTTCTCGTGCCGTCATCATTCGAGCCCCGAAGTTCTATCTCTTCGATGTTGGCGTGGCCGGCTACCTCACCGGACGCCGGATCGAAAACGCCTCGGGACCGGACTTCGGGCGCGCCCTCGAACATTTCGTGTTGATGGAGTTGCTGGCCTATCGCACCTATCGCGAACGGGATTATCCGATTCGGTACTGGCGCACCAAGTCGGGACTGGAATGCGACTTCGTCTTGGGACGGGAAGGAGCCGTCGCGATCGAGGTCAAGGGCGGTGCCAGTCCCGGTTCTCGCGACCTTCGCCCGATTCGCGCGTATATCGAAGAACACGAGCCGCGCCGCGCCGTTGTCGTGTGCAACGCGACCGCTCCTCGGTGCACCAGAGACGGCATCTGGATTCTGCCGTGGGAGAGGTTTCTGGATCAACTTTGGACCGATACGATCATTGAATGACGCGGCGACCCTTGCCGGCGCCCGTCAGAAGGAGGGTGCCGGGATGTCCTCCTCCAAAATCGTCGTCGGCGGCTCCGGTTTCGGGGCGGGGTGCTGCTGCGGTTCGGGCTCTCCCGCATCGGCGTCCCGTTCATCGGGGGCCGCCTCTTCCACCGGTGCAGGAGTTTTCGCGGACCGGCGGGCGGCGTAAAGTTCCGACCCGAAGTTTCCCGACGGAGTCTCGTCCACGGTGGCCTTCATGAATTCAATCCAGATGGGAAGGGCAAGGGTGCTGCCGTAGACCCTTTTCCCCATCGACACCTTGGTGTCGTGCCCTACCCAGACGCCGCCGGTCAGCAGCTTGCTGAATCCCACGAACCAACTGTCGGTGCAGTCGTTGGTGGTGCCCGTCTTCCCGGCGACCGGAATGGGCAGACTCCGGGCCTTGCGGGCGGTTCCGGTCAGGACAACGTTTCTCAACAGATCCACCAGCGCTTGGGCGGTCTCCCGCTCGATGGCCTCGTCCACGTTGGCCTCGTGGCGCTCCAAAAGGACGCCGTTGGCGTCCTCCACCCGGTCGATGAAATAGGGGTGGACCCGGACCCCGCCGTTGGGGAAGGCGCTGAAGGCGGACGTGATCTCCTCCAGGGTGACCTCGCCGGCTCCCAGAGCGGTGGGGAGATAGAGTGGGATGTCCCGTCGGATTCCGAACCGGTGCGCCACATCGACGATTCTCTCGACGCCCATGGCGTTGGCCAGACGTAGGGTGGGGACGTTTCGGGATTCCGCCAGGGCCTGGCGGATGGGGATGAGGCCCTTGAATTTCTCGTCCGCGTTCACCGGCCGGTAGGGGCGCCCCAGACCGTCCAGAAACTCCACCGGTTTGTCCAGAACCGTGTCCTCCGGCGTGTAACCGTTTTCCACTGCGGCCACATAAGTGAAGGGCTTGAAGACGGAACCGGGTTGTCTCTCGGCCTGGGTGGCTCGATTGAACTTGCTGTAGCGAAAGTCGAATCCCCCGACCATGGCTCGAATGGCGCCGGTTCCGCTCTCGATGGCCATCAGCGCCCCTTGAACCTCGGGAACGCGATCCAGCATGACTTCGACGGTCCGTTCCTCGCGGTTGATGCTCTCCAGGGTGAAGGCGCAGACGTCACCCGCCTTGAGGATCCGGTCCAGTCGCTCCTTTCCGGTCCATTCCACGTGGTCAGGACGGACGGTGGCCCGGTAGCTGCCGACCTTCACCGCTGCCGTGCGCTCGTCCGACCGAAGAACGAGGCCATGTACCATTTCACCGGGAGAGAAAATCGTGTTCCAGTCGGTGCGCCAATACCCCTCCAATTCCTTCCCGGCTTCAAGGATGTTCTCTTCCGCGCCGCGCCATCTCCGCCGTTTCTTGTCGAACGCCTTCAATCCGTTACGAAGCGCTCTTTCGGCCGCCTCCTGGAACTCGTAGTCCAGAGTCGTGTAGATCTTCAGGCCCCGCCTGTGGATGTCTCCGCCGGGGTACCGTTTCTCCAGATACTGGCGCACCCACTCCACGAAATAGGGGGCCGACGCCTGTTGCCGGTCCCATGTCTTCAGGGCCAGGGGCTCCTGAATCTGGGTGCGCAGTGTCCTGGCATCGATGAAACCTTCCTCGTAGGCCCGTTCCAGGACCCAGTTGCGCCGCATGATCGACGCCTCGGGATGGTTGATCGGGGAATACCTGGCGGGGTTCGGAAACAGTCCCACCAGCAGGGCCGCTTCGTGCCACTCCAGCGCGTCCATGGTTTTCTGGAAGTAGAACTCGGAGGCGGCCGCCAATCCGTGTCTGCCGTGCCCCAGGTACAACTGGTTGACGTAGCGGGTGAAGATCTGCTCCTTGGACATGGTGCGCTCGATCTGGATGGCGAAGATCATGTCCTGAATCTTGCGCTTGATCGTCACCTCGGGACTGGTCAGCAGCAGTTTGCTCAACTGCATGGTGATGGTGGAGGCGCCTTTTCGTTCTCCGTAGGCGATGTTGCGGAAGACCGTGTAGATGAGCCGCCGGAAGTCGATGCCGGCGTGCTGGAAGAAGCCCGAGTCCTCGGCCGCCAGGATCGAGTTCTTGACCGTGTCCGGAATCTTATCGTAGGTGACAGCCTGCCTTTTCTCGTTCGCGAAGATGCCCAGAATCCGGCCGTCCGCCGAATAGACCTCTGAGATGACGTCCGGGCGGGTCTGCTGCAGTTCCCAGACTTGGGGCAGTTCGAATCCCCAGGTCAGGATCAGGCCGGTGAGGGATCCGGTCACGGCCGCCGCGACGATCAGGACGGTGCAGGTCGCCCAGACCAGAAAGCGGCGCCGGCGGGGGGACGGCTTCTTGCGGGAGGAGCGTCTTTTCCGACGGGGCACGACTGCATTCTACACGACTTGCCCTGTCAGTAACGGGACGGACGAGTTGGACGGGGATTTGGAACCATTGAATTGACGGGATCCTGATTCACAGCTTTCCAACAGCCGGCCCACAGCCGGTCAACAGCATTCCGACAGGCAGTCCACAGCACGTCCTGTTCTGGTATCAGGAGCTATAGGATGCCTCCGAATCGCCATATGACGATCAGCGCGCTTCACTTCCCGGTGTGCCGGGATCTCGCCCAGCCACTCGACACCGGAATCCCTGTACTCAGGGTATGGCCGGAAGCGCTGCGACCGCGTCTCGGTCCGTTCGGCCATCTCAGTCACTGCCCTCAACTCCCGTCCAAGCCTGACTCCCTGCGCGCCACGGCCCGCCCGAAGGCCACATGGCGACGAACCGGTTGCCATGTAACAAGGAACGCCACGGCGGTAAAAGAAAGAGCATAACGAGTTCACCGACAGCGCCGAAGTCCATGGGCGCCGGCAGGCGGCCGCGTTTGGCTAGATACGCGCGCCAGCGATCGCCTCGCCCGGGGTCTGTATAGAAACCGCGGGTCAGGGAAAGCGGGATCTCGTCGGTCGGTGAACTACGGTTCTCGAAAGTCGCGACAAGAGCTTGCGCGAGTCGAACACCATCGAAGCGGAAACTTCGAGCCAATTCGTACAGGTCGAAGAAGTCCTTGTACCGGCTCGTCTGCGCACCGTGGACAACTGTGGCGTGGAACTTCTCGGAGACGACCGCTTCCCTGGGATACGCACGAACGCGGCAACTGGCGGTGTCGAGTAGCGTTGGGAACTCGGCATCCGTCGGAGGTGGCTGAATCGAATCGCCGACGCCGATGTCCGCCTGCACGGTAAAGCGTGCTCCCCCAACAGTTGCCGGGAAACGGTATCGGGTGCCGCCTTGGTCCGTTGTGCCGCGAATTTTGCTGCTGATAATTTGATCGTCGAGGAAGACGACTCCGTCGTCGTCAACGGCGGTACGGCAAACTTGTTGCAACGCCCTCACGACGTCCTCGTTTTCCGAGTCGCCATAGGCGGCGAAGTCAATATCTCGGGTCTGCCGGTGGAACGCCTCGTTCCAGAGAGCAAAGAGCATGGCCCCTTTCAGAACGAAGCGATCACGGTAGGGGGAATGGCTGAGACGGAAAAGGAATCGTTCGACCACATACCTCCACAGGAGAAACTGGAAATCCTCGCCGGTTTCGCGGCTGCGGGCGAGCAGCCGGTCGCGGACGGACGCTGCGACGTTCTTGAGATGGCGTCTTGTCAAGACAGAACTGCTTCCATGTAGGGCTGCAGGACCGTGCGAGCCCGGCAGACGCTGGCTGTGCGCATGATCTCGTCCACGGTGGCGAGCCGTTGGCGCAGCACGTCCCGGAGCGCCTCCAGCGCGGTGTCAAGGCCGAATTTGTTGCGGTACCGAAAGCAGTCGACGACCGTCCGGGCTGGCGATGTGATGGCAACCGGCACGCCGAGCATCGGGCGGCGCAGGACGCCGTATGTGAGCATCGCCTTCGAGAACCAGACGACGCGAATCTGCGCCGGCACTCGGGCAGGGCGGCGCGCCTTGCGGTTGATGGCGATCCAGACCTCGTGAGGGGATTCGGTTCCGATTTCGTAAACGCGGAGCGCGGTCATCAGGCAGACGATGGCATGCGGGACGGCAGCAGCCACCATGGCGACCGTTTCCAGCTCGGTCGGCTCCACCTCGGCCAGCCGGTAAAGGCCGCCGCCGAGGTTCTCCACGGCGCCGGCCGCAACGAGTCCGCGGAGGCGCCGGTACGGGACACCGAGCGTCTCAATGTCTCGCGGCCGGAAAAAGGCTCCAATGTCGGCTGCATTGAGCGTGGCCGCAGTGAGTTCAGTCATGAACGAATCGTAATAAATGTCGGCACATAAATACAAGTGCCGACGTTTTGTTCCTACTTCGCTCGGGCCGCCGAAGCTCGCGCTCCGCCATCCCCATGAGCGAGGCGCCGGCAACAGCGAAAAGACCAGCGGGGGCGCGCTCAGCGCAGTCTGTGCCAGGGAGGCTGCCTCAGTCCGGCTCGAACCGCTCGGCTGGGATCTCGCGTGCCCGAAGCGCTCGCGCCCGGAGATCAACTCGCCGTCATGTCCTGCAACATGATCACGGTCTCCTTCTCCGCCTGTTTGCCGTCCAGGGCAGGCGGAGGATCAAGGGGGGGCGAGCGGGTCAACACGCGTGACGGTGTCGACCTGATCGAAGTGCCGGTCTGCCGACAGCAGCCGCTCGACGCCGTGGGCCTCCATCGTCGCGACGTGCAGTGCGTCTCGTGCCGGCAACCCGGGATGCCGCACCAGCAGCTCGAGCGCACGGGCCGTTTGGTGTTCCGTCACCGGCAGGATCTCGTCGCAGATGTCTGTCACTGCCTGGTACACGGTTCGGGCGTCATCGGGCCGCCTTCGGGCGGCATGGTAGTGGAGGATCTCCTGCAGGACTTCTGTGCTGGTGATCAACATGGCCCCCTGCTCAGTTGCGGCCAGCAGAGCCCGTCGGCAGGCCTCCCGGTACAGGGCGTCACTGCCCCCGAGGTACATGAACACGTTGGCGTCTACGAACAACGAGTCACGCACGCTCGTCAACTGTCCTCGTGACTCCCCGGATCTTCGGTGGTGTCGAGACTACCGGTAGCCAGGCCGGCCTTCAGCCGACTGTACTGGCGTTCCCACTCCGGCAGCGATTCTGGCGCTGGGACCGCCCCCTTCGCGTACAGCCTGTCGATGGCCTCCAGTCGGCGTTGCCGCGCCTCCGGTAGAACGCAGTATTGCTCGACGGCCTCCCGCACGACCGCGGCCAGCTTTTTCCCTTCGCGTCGCGCGATCCGCGACACCGCCGCGTATCCTCTCGCATCGAGCGTCACTTGGATTCGCCGCGCGTCTCCCATGAACCATGATGTTAGTGCCACACAGGATATGTGTCAAGAATGTAGACTCGACAGAGTTGTGGCGTAATTCGTGCGTCAACTTCTGTGAATCGCACGAAGGGGACTGACGGGGAACAGCAACAGTCTCCACTCGGTCTGCCTGGCCCACAGCCGCCGCAGATGGTCCGGCGTCAAACGCGCATCTCTTTCAGCATCGCCGCGATCTCCTTCTCCACACGGGTCGCGCCGTACTCGAAGTCGTCCAGCAGCCGCAGGATGTCCTCCTTGCGATGGAACGGTGATCAGGGGTTCTTCCCGTCCCCGGTCCTCGACGTTCTACGGCCAACCCCAAAACACAGGGACCCGCCACGCCTTGTCAACACGGACCGGGATCCGTATGTTCGGCGGCGAGTATTCCGATGTAGTATCCGGGTGAATTGCGAAGACGAGATGGAGGATCCCATGACTTGGATAAACATTGCCGCGGCAGGCGTGCTGGCGATCGGGGCCATTGGCTGCGCGGCTCCTGACGACTCAGGATCGGCCGGTGAGGGTGCGGACACGGCGGAGGAGCCCCGCCACGTCAAGGTCTATTTCGAGAAAGGGATGTTCGGGGGCTGGCCGGCCAACCATGGGATCTGGATGTGGGGTGAGGAGATCCTCGTCGGATTCGGCATGGGTTACTACAAGGACCAGGGTCTGAGTCACCACATCGACCGCGAAAAACCGGAGATTCCCATGCTGGCCAGGAGCCTGGACGGCGGCGAGACCTGGGCGTTGGAGGATCCGACGGCCAACGGGCACCTGATCACCGAGGGCGGTTATCTGCACGGCGTCACGCGGCCAGGATTGACGATTCCACCCTTGCGCGACAGCGAAGGCGGCATCGATTTCACCCATCCCGACTTCGCCTTGACGGTTCGCACCAACAGCATTCACGCCGGAATCGGTCGGGTGTTCCACTCCTACGACCGGGGGCGCTCCTGGGACGGACCGTTCCGTCTGCCGGGCTTCGACACTCCCGGAATCGCACCGCGGACCGACTACATCGTGGATGACAAGGACACCTGCACCCTGTTCATCACGGCGGCGAAGCCGAACGGACTGGAGGGCCGCCCCCTCTGCGTCCGCACCACCGACGGCGGGAAGACCTGGAAGTTCCTCTCCTGGATCGCCCCCGAGCAGGGGGAGGGGTTTTCCATCATGCCCGCCTCCGTTCGGCTCAGCGAGACGGACATCCTGGTGACGGTCCGCGATCACGACGGACCTCGGCGGTGGATCGCCACGTACCTGTCCACGGACAACGGTTCGTCATGGGAATACCTCAATGACGCCGTGCCCGACGCGGGCATTGGAAACCCGCCGGCCATGATCCAGTTGCGGGACGGAAGCATCTGCCTGCTCTACGGCTACCGGGCCGAGCCCTACAGCATCCGCGCGGTGCTCAGCAGCGACGGCGGCCGGACCTGGGGCGACCACATCACGCTCCGCGACGACGGCGCCAGCCGCGACATCGGCTACGTCCGGGCCGTGCAGAGACCGGACGGCAAGGTGGTCGCGGTCTACTACTTCACCGACGAGGCCTCCGGCCCCGAGCGCTACATCGGAGCCACGATCTGGAGCCCGCCGCCGAAGTAGTCGACAGGTGTCGTCAAAGGTCAAAGTCGTTGAAAACGTCGGACTTCGCGCGCCGTAACGCCGCTACGGCGGAGCCACCGAAGCGGCTAAGATCGTCTCGACCTGTCGGATCATCACGGTGGAACGAGTCCATCATTGACGGCAACCTGACGCCAATGATACAGATATCTGTATGAAAACGACCCTCAACTTCGATGATCGTCTGATACGAGCGGCAAAACAACGAGCCACCGAAGAGGATATAACGCTCACGCGCCTGATCGAGTGCGCACTACGCAACTACCTTCAACCCCCACCTGCCCCTAATCGTAACTTCCGTGCTCGACTGTTGACCAAGTGGGGACGGACAATGCCGGGAATCGACCTGGATGATCGAGTCTCACTCTACGAGCGCATGGATGTACCGAGTTGATCGCGATTGACACGAACATTCTCGTCCACGCGCACCGGCCGGACTCACCTAAGCACCGGCTCGCACACGCCCGCGTCGTTGCGCTTGCGGAGGCTCCTTCCCCATGGGGAATCCCTGTTTTCTGTCTCGGAGAGTTCGTCCGCATCATCACTCACCCCAAAGTATTCGATCCACCCTACACGGCCGAAGAAGCATGTGAAGCCTTGGCAAGGGTGCTTGCCTCACCGAGCGCAGTCGTGCTTTGCCCCGGTCCTGAGTATCCCGTACTCTTCTCGGAGGCGATACGCGAGTCAAACGCAATTGGCAATCTTGTATTCGACGCTCAGATCGTCGCTCTTTGCCGCGAGTGGGGCATCTTTCGGCTAGTCACCGAGGATCGCGATTTCGATCGATTCAAGAACCTGAAAACCGAACGTCTGTGAGCGACATGCTGCCCGTCCCCAACCCATAAGGTGGATTCAATACCCAGGGGTGCGATCGAGGCTCATGGAAACGGCAACCAGCTCTTGTGCGGTTCGTGATCGGGCAACGTGCTGGTGAGTGGTGGTTTGACCTCCAATGACTTGCGGATTTTCCCGATGAGAACCGAACGAGAGGAGGGTTACCGGTGACGGCAGAACCGGGTCCGCGGATCAGTTCCATCGCAACGGCGGTTCCGTCCCACCGGATCACCCAGGACGAGGTCAGGGATTTCGGCGCCAGGTTCTTTGCCGGCGATGTCGCGGGTCTGGACCGCCTGCTGGATGTCTACGACAACGCGGCGATCGGAGAGGGGTATTGCTGCCTGCCCAAGAGCTGGTACGCGGAGGACGGACACGGCTTCGAGGAGAAGAACCGCCTCTTCCTCGAACACGCGGTGGCGCTGCTGAAAGAGGCGGCCATCGGCTGCCTGTCCGACGGCGGCACCGACCCGGGCGACATCGACCTCATCGTCACCGTCTCGACGACCGGCATCGCCACGCCCAGCCTGGATGCCAGGCTCATGACCGAATTGCCGTTTCGCCGGGACGTGCAGAGACTGCCGATCTTCGGCCTGGGGTGCGCGGGAGGCGTGCTGGGGCTGGCCCGCGCCGCCGCATGCGCGCGCGCTGCTCCGGGCAGCCGTGTTCTGTTCCTGGTCGTGGAGCTCTGTACGCTCACCTTCCGTAGCCGCGATCGATCCGCGCGCAACCTCGTCGCCACGGCGCTGTTCCGTGACGGCGCCTCCGCGCTGTTGCTGACCGATGACGGACCGGGCCCGGCCATCGCGTCGTGGGGTGAATACACGTGGCCCGATTCGCTCGATATCATGGGCTGGGACGTGGCCGATGACGGGTTCGGAGTCGTGTTCTCGCGCAGCATTCCCGACCTCGTGCGTTCCAACATGCGGCAGGCAACGGAGGAATTCCTCTCCTCCCAGGGTTTGCGCCTTCGAGATATCGACAGCTTCGTCTGTCATCCCGGCGGCGCCAAGGTGCTCGACGCCCTCGAAGAAGTGTTCGGCCTCCCGGCCGGGGGTTTGGAGCAGTCACGGTCGATCTTGCGCGACTATGGCAACATGTCGGCCGCCACCGTGCTGTTCGTGCTCGAACGCATCCTCCGGGACGGCACGGCGGATCGTCACTTGTTGACCAGCCTGGGCCCCGGTTTTTCGGCCGGATTCCTGCTGTTGCAGTCGATGTGATGCGCACCTCGTTTCTCGTGAGTCCGCTGTACCTGGTCGTCGGGGTTCTCGTGTTACAGCGGCTCGTCGAATTGGTCCTCGCACAGCGGAACCACCGGGTGCTGGCGGCCAAGGGGGCGGTCGAGTTCGGATGGCGTCACTATCCCGCGCTTGTCGCCCTGCACGCCGGCTGGTTGGTGGCGCTTCTTGTCACCATCGATCCGAAGACGCCGGTGTCGGTCCCGCTGCTCGCTGTCTTCGTCTTGCTGGAGTGCGGACGGGTGTGGGTCATCGCGACCCTGGGTTCGCGTTGGACGACTCGCATCATGGTCGTGCCCGGCGCCAAACGCATCCGGACCGGGCCGTACCGGTACCTGGACCACCCGAACTACCTGATCGTCTGCGGCGAGATCGCGGTGGTGCCGCTCATGTTCGGCGCGTGGCCGCTGGCATTGGTCGCATCCGTGCTGAACCTTCTGGCGCTACGCACGCGCATCCGGATCGAGAATCAGGCTCTGGCGGAGGTCTACGGCGAGGTCCAGACCGAAGTTGCAGCCATGGAGAGAAGATAGCTCCTTGAATCCAAGAGGATCAGTCACGAACCCGACCCCGCCGCCGGATTGGACCGAATCTCTCTGCGGGGTGCCGAATGCAAGGTGAAATCGGTATAGTTCACGGATTGAAATGTTTTCTTATCAAACTTCCCCAACGACCCGGACTGTGGTGGGCGGTCCCTCGTTTCTCAGAGACTCGACGGAGGTGAAACCTTGCAAGGGAAAATGACCAAACGCCAATTCCTGCAATCCGTCGGCGCCGTCTCCGGGGTTGCCGCCATGTACCGGAGCATGAACGCGCTGGGCATGGCGAGTCCCGCTACGGCTCGGCCGGGACCGTTCGAGTTGTCCCCGGCGTTGGGAGAAGGGACAAGTGTCGTCATCCTGGGGGCCGGTGTCTCCGGCCTGGTCGCTGCCTACGAATTGTCGAAGGCGGGTTACGACTGCACGATTCTGGAAGCCACCGGCCGCGCCGGCGGGCGTAACCTCACGGCCCGCAGCGGAGACGTGATCGATGAGGAGGACAGTCGGCAATGGGTGGACTTCGACGCCGAAGACCATCTCTACGCGAACCTCGGTCCGGCGCGCATCCCCTACCACCACACGACCATACTCGGCTATTGCCGGGATTTTGGAGTCGACCTCGAAGTCTTCACCAACGACAACCGGGCGGCTTTTTTCCACAACCGGGATGGCTTCGACGGGCCGGTCGTGGCCCGGCAGGTGATAACGGATACCCGCGGATATATTGCCGAACTCCTGGCCAAGGCGGTGAATCGCAACGCCCTGGACAGTGAACTGACGGGCGAGGACAAGGAAATGATCCTTGACCTGCTCCGGAGCTATGGCGATCTGGACCCGGATGACCTCTACGTGGGATCGAGTCGCGGAGGGTATTGGGGGTCGCAGGTCCATGCCGGTCTGTCGCCGGGGGCGGTGAACGATCCCCTCGATCTGAGTCAATTGCTCAGGTCGGACTTCTGGAGATACAAGCTCCATTTCAGCCAATTCCTCGACCAGAACCCCACCTTGCTGCAACCTGTCGGCGGGATGGACGCCATTGTGGCTGCCTTCAAAGAGCGGGTGGAGTCTCTCATCGCGTATCGGGCCGTCGTCGAGGAGATTCGAAAAACGCCTGATGGCGTTCGTATCGTGTATCGGACCCCGATCGGCAGCCAGGAAACGCCCGGCAGCGTTCCTCCCTTATATGGGACCCACAGCGGCCATGTACGAGCCTTGGATGCGGACTTCGCAATCTGCACCATACCGGCTCCGGTCCTTCGGGACATCCCCAACGATTTCTCGTCGAGGACGCAAAGAGCGATCGATTCGATCGAGTTCACCAGCGCGGTCAAGATCGGTTTCCAGGCTCAGCGGCGTTTCTGGGAGGAGGACCACGCCATCTATGGCGGCATTTCCTGGACCGACCAGGACATCACGCAGATCTGGTATCCGGCCTACGGCTATATTCGTGAAAAGCGGATCGTCCTCGGAGCCTATATCTGGGATCCCGAGCCCGGGCTGCGCTACTCGGAAATGACACCGTCCGAACGCTTGCAGGCCGCCGTCGCCGAGGGCGAGCTTATCCACCCGGGCTATGGCGACGAGATGGAATCGGGCGTTAGCCGCGCCTGGGCCAAGGTCCCGTTCCAGCGGGGGGGCTGGCCGGAGAGCTACGAGCCGCCGGCAAGACTCCGGCAGCCTGATGGAAGGGTCTTTTTCGCCGGCGATCAATTGAGCGCCTTGCCCGGCTGGCAGGAAGGGGCCGCCCTGGCGGCCCAGGCCGCGGTGACGGCGATCCACGAACGGGTCAGGTGGGGCTGAGGCACCGGTCGATCGGGTACGGCACAACAACTGAGCATGCCGCTTTCCCGGAACTACTCGTCGTGGATGGTGGTCAGCTCGACGATCTCGTAGTGCTTGTTCCCGCCGGGGGTCCGGATCTGCACCTCGTCCCCTTCTTCCCGGCTCATCAGGCTGCGCCCGATGGGAGAGGTGGTGGAGATCAACCCGGCCTTGACGTCCGACTCCTCGCTGGTGACCAGCCGGTAGGTCACCTCGGCCTCGGTGTCCAGGTCGAACAGGACCACGGTGGAGCCGTAGGAGACGCGGTCGGTGGGGATCTTGCTCAGGTTGATGAGGGAGAGGTTGGCCAGCCGCTGCTGCAGGTTGGCGAGCTGGGCCTGGACGTAGGATTGCCGCTCCTTGGCGGTCTGGTACTCGGCGTTCTCCCGGAGGTCGCCCAGTTGCAACGCTTTCTTGAGCGCCGCGGGAAGCTCCTCCCGCAACTCACGCTCCAGCTTTCGGATCTCTTTTTCCAGCTTCGCCTTGGCCTGCTTCACAGTCCTGCCGCCTCCCCGGCAATCGAGAGAACCTGCGCCGGGTAGACCCCCAGGTAGAGGGTGCCGGCGGCCATTAGTAGTATCACGATTCGTGCCGCCAGAGGTACGGGAACGGGCTCCGGCGGCGAGGCCGCCTCCTTCATGAACATCAGGACGATGAGCTGGAGGTAGTAGTAGAGACCCACGGCCGAAGCCAGCACCGCCAGAATCACCAGGGCGACCAGGTCCGCTTCGACGGCGGCCGAGAAGAGGAAAAGCTTTCCGTAGAATCCCGCTGTCGGCGGAATCCCGATCAGGGAGAGGAGAAAGATGGTCAGGGAGACGCTCAGGAGCGGATGGCGGTAGCCGATTCCCCGGAAGTCCTCCAGCTTGGTGAACCGCTCTTCCCGGCGCGCAAAGACCTGCACCACGGCGAACGCTCCCAGCGTCATCAGCGAGTACGCCGCCAGATAGAAGAGAACCCCCTGGGCGCCTCGCGGGCTGTTGGCGATGACGCCGAGCAGGATGTATCCGGCGTGGGCGATGGAGGAATAGGCCAGGAGGCGCTTGACGTCGGTCTGGGTCAGCGCCGCCACGTTGCCGATGATCATGGTCGCGGCGCTGGCGATCCAGAGCAGGGTCTGCCATTGGTCGGCGCTCGCTGGGAACACCTGGTGAAGGAGGCGCAGCAGCGTGATCAGGACCGCCGCCTTGGAGCCCACCGCCAAGTGGGCGGTGATGGGGACGGGAGCCCCCTGGTAGACGTCCGGAGTCCAGACGTGCAATGGCGCCAGGGCCGCCTTGAAGCCGAATCCCACGAGAAGCAGTCCAAGGCCCAACAGGAAGGTGGCGGTTTCCGCCTGTCCCTGAGTCGCCGCCTCGGCGATCCCCGCATACTTGGTCGAACCCGCCGCTCCGTACAGGAGGGCGATCCCGTAGAGCATGAAGGCCGTGGAGAAAGCGCCCAGGAGGAAGTACTTGAGGGCCGACTCGTTCGATCTGGGGTCTCCCCGCCGGTAGCCGGCCAGGACGTAGCTGGAGATGGAAAGAATCTCCAGTCCCAGGAAGGTCATGATGAGGTCGGCGCTCACGGCCATGAGCGACATTCCCACCGTGGCCATCAGCAGGAGAGGGAAATATTCGCCGTGCCGCAACCGTTCCCGCTTCAGGTAGGAGACCGAAATCAGGGCAACGGCTGCGCTGGAGACCAGGAACAGGATCCTGGCGGCTCCGCCCAAAGCGTCCATGGACACCATGCCGAAGAAGGCGGGGCCATGGTCGCCCCATTGGAGCAGAGCGGTGACCAACGCTGCGGCCAGGGCCAGCGAGGCGGCGTATCCAAGCCGAACCTGTTGGCGGGACGGCAGGACCGGGATGGCCAACATGAGCAGAATGCCGGCCACGGCCAGAAGGATCTCCGGGAGCAGGGCAGCGTAGTTAAGATCCATCGTTTTGAACGACCTGAACGTTCTGAACCTGGTCCAAACGGTCCACCAGCAGTTGAATGCTGCTGTCCATGGTTCTCAGAAAGGTGCCGGAGCCGATCCCCATCCAGAGCGAAAGCGCGATGGCCGGAATCAACATCGCCCCCTCCCGGAAGCTCAGGTCCGGGAGCCGGCGGTTCGCTTCCTTTTCGACTCGTCCCAGGAAGACCCGCTGGTACATCCAGAGCATGTACGCTGCCGACAGGACCACCCCGCAGACCGCAACCGCGGCGGCCGGGACACTGGTGAGAAAGGTCCCCTGGAGAATGAGGAACTCGCCTACGAACCCGCCGAGGCCGGGCAGGCCGATGCTTCCCAGCAGCACGACGAAGAAGCAGGCCGAGTAGCGCGGCATGGAATGGGCCAGCCCCCCGAACTCGTCGATCCGGCGGGTGTGGCGGCGATCGTAGAGGATGCCCACCAGGAGGAACAGGGCTCCGGTGGAGACTCCGTGATTGACCATCTGGTAGGCGGCTCCCTCCATGGACTGAAAGCTGAAGGAGAAGATTCCCAACACCACGAATCCCAGGTGGCTGACGGACGAATAGGCCACGAGCCGCTTCAGGTCGGGCTGCACCATGGCCACCAGGGCGCCGTAGATGATTCCGATCAGCGCCAGGATGCAGATCGCCGGCGCCAACTGGGCCGACGCCCAGGGAAAGAGGGGAAGGCAGAAGCGCAGGAGCCCGTAGGCCCCCATCTTGAGCAGGACGCCGGCCAGGATCACGGAAGCGGCCGTGGGGGCTTCCGTGTGGGCGTCCGGCAACCAGGTGTGCAGCGGAAAGACGGGCACCTTGACGGCGAACGCCAGGAAGAACATGGCGAAGAGGGCGTATTCCATGCCGGGGGAGAGAGCCGGCTCGCCACCTCTCAGGACTCCGATCATCTCCACCAGATCGAAGTTGCCGGTTCCCAGCAGGAAGTAGAGGATGACGATTCCCGCCAACATCAGCAGCGAACCGGCCATGGTGTAGATGAAGAATTTCACCGCCGCGTAGATGCGCCGTCGCGACCCCCAGATTCCGATCAGGAAATACATGGGAATCAGGGAGACCTCCCAGAAGACATAGAAGAGGATCAGGTCCAGAGCCAGGAAGACGCCCAGAATCCCCACTTCCAGCAGCAGGATGGAGGCCAGGTAGAGCTTGAGCTTGTCCTTGACATTCCAGCTCGACAGCAGCGCCAGGGGAATCAGGACCGTGGTCAGGAGC
Source organism: Acidobacteriota bacterium (assembly GCA_022827025.1). Lineage (GTDB taxonomy): Bacteria > Acidobacteriota > UBA6911 > RPQK01 > JAJDTT01 > JAJDTT01. Next base: position 41,197 of record JAJDTT010000037.1, on the reverse strand, counting down.
ACCAGGAGCAGGCTGATGCCGTCCAGGCCCAGGATGTACTGGACCTGGAAACCGGCGGCGCGGAACCAGTCGGCCTGCTCCACCATCTGGAAGGAACCGGACTGGTTGTCGAAATTCCTGAAGAGCACGGCCGACCAGAGAAACGTCGCCAGGGAAGCGATGAGAGCGGCCCATTTCAGGAGCCGGTCCCGTCCGGACGGGAGCAGGCAGACCACGGCGGCTCCGATCGCCGGAATCAACAGCAACAGGCTCAGAGGATAAGCAGCCACGGGCATCAACCGATCACGCTAAGGAGATACAGGAAAACCAGTGCGGCCCCGGTCACGATCCACGCCGCGTAGGTGCGGGTGTTCCCGCTCTGCATCCGCGCCGCCACGCCGCTCCATCGCCGAAACAGGGAGGCGGTGCCGTTGACCGCCCCGTCCACGACACCCACGTCGACGACTCTCCACAGCACCCGCCGGGACAGCGCCTTGAGACCGCCGACCACGAAGAGGGAATAGGCCTCGTCGATCCGGAACTGCCGCTGGAGCGTTCCGTGGATCGCCGGGAACCGGTCGGCCAGCCGCCGGGGGAGTGACCGGTCCCGGGCGTATAGCCGGTAGGCCAGGGCGCCGCCCAACAGGCTGATGGCCAGGGCCGCGCCAGCCGCCAGCAATTCCAGGCTGTGGGAGGCGTGGCTGGCCGAGACGCCGTGGTCGTAGGAGTACCGGAACACGGGCTCCAGGAAGCGGTCCAGGCGATGGTCGCCCAGGTAGGCCGGCAGACCGATGAGTCCGGCGACCGCCGCCGCCCCGGCCAGCAGGGTCAGGGGCGCCGTGACGGCGGTTCCGGCTTCCGAGCCCGATTCTCCGTGCCCGTGGGCGGGCGAACCGTAGAAAGCCAGGAACATGAGCCGGCACATGTAGAAGGCGGTGAGGCCGGCCACCACCAGGCCCGCCACCCAGAAGACCGGATGCCCCAGGGGACTGTCGAGCGCTCTCCACAGGATCTCGTCTTTGGAGAAGAACCCGGAAAGGGGGACGATCCCGGCCAGGGCCGCGGTTCCCACCCACATGGTCCAACAGGTCACTCTCAGTGAGTTCTTCAGCCCCCCCATCCGGAACAGGTCCAGTTCGTGGTGGAGCCGCAGCAGGACGCTGCCCGCCCCCAGGAAGAGCAGGGCCTTGAAGAAGGCGTGGGTGAACAGGTGAAAGATCCCGGTGCTGAAGGCGCCCACCCCCAGCGCCATGAACATGTAGCCCAGTTGGCTGATGGTGGAGTAGGCCAGGACCTTCTTGATGTCCCGCTGGACCAGCGCCGTCAGGGCCGCCAGAAGGGCCGTCAAGACTCCGACGACGGCCACCAGCAGGAGCACGTCGGGAGCCCGGCTGTAGAGCGCGGCCGAACGCACCACCAGGTAGACGCCGGCGGTCACCATGGTGGCGGCGTGGATCAGGGCGCTCACCGGAGTGGGACCCTCCATGGCGTCCGGCAGCCAGACCTGCAGCGGGATCTGGGCGCTCTTGCCCGTCGCTCCCAGGAACAGGAGCAGGGTGATGGCCGCCAGCACGGTGAAGCCGCCCTCGGGCTGGGGATGGGTCCGGCTCACGGTTTCGAAGAGGGATCCGAACTCCAGGGTCCCGAAGGTCTTGAAGATGAGAAAGACGCCCAGGAGAAAACAGGCGTCCCCCACCCGATTCACCACGAAGGCCTTCTTGGCCGCGTCGCCGGCGCTCCTCCGTTCGATGTAGTAGCCGATCAGGAGATAGGAGCAGAGGCCCACTCCTTCCCACCCCACGAACAGCAACAGGTAGTTCCCCGCCATCACCAGCAGGGACATCATGAAGATGAAGAGATTGAGATAGGCGAAATAGCGGTACAGACCCGACTCGCCCTTCATGTAGGCGGTGGAGTAGACGTGAATCAGAAATCCGACCCCCGTAATGACCAGGAGCATGATCATGGAGAGAGGGTCCAGCAGGAAGCTGCACTCGGCGGTAAAGGTCCCCGCCTGAATCCAGGTAAAGAGGCGGTGGACGATCTGCTGCTCCGATGCCGGCAGCCGGATGAACTCGGCAAAGACGGCCAGCAGAAACAGGAAGCTGGCTCCGATGGCCGCGCAGCCGGCGCCGGAAACGATGCGAGCCGGAAGCCGCTTTCCCGCCAGGCCGTTGAACAGGAATCCGGCGAGGGGTGGGACCAGGGCCAGCCAGAAGTACTCGATCATGGTCAGCCCTGCAGCTTGTCGGCGGAATCGATGTCCAGGGTCTGCGAATGCCGGTCGAGACCCAGGATCAGCGCCAGACCTACCGCCGCCTCCGCCGCAGCCACGGTCATGACGAAGAAGACGAAGATATGGGCGTCCACCTGGTTCCACGTCCGCGCATAGGCCAGAAACGTCAGGTTGACCGCGTTGAGCATCAGTTCCACCGACATGAACATGGTGATGACGTTGCGTCTGACGATGAAGCCGGCGACGCCGATGACGAAGAGAACCGCGCCCAGCGCCAGGTAGTGAGTGGCAGGGACCATACCCATCAATCGGGACGATGCTTGACCAGGACGACGGCGCCCAGAATGGCCACCAGGATCAGGATGGAGGTGACCTCGAAGGGGAGCAGATAGTCCTGGAAGAGAATATGGGCGATTCTTTTCGGCCCTTCGACTGATCCGATCGGTTCGCCTGATCCCCGGGGACTCCACGCCGGGAAGACGCGCAGCAGAACGAACGCCAGAAAGGCGGCCATGGGCAGACCCGCCAGGGCCGTTTTCTTGAACCGGTCGGGACCGAACCTCTCCGCCTGCGGGTCCAGAAGCATGATTACGAAGAGGAACAGGACCATGATGGCCCCGGCATAGACGATGACCTGAAGCGCGGCGACGAGGGCGGCTCCCAACTGGAAGTAGAGAACGGCCAGAGCGCCGAAACAGACGATCAGCGAGAAGGCGCTGTAGACGGCGCGCTGCTGGAGCACCACGAGAAGGGCGGAGCCGACGGCTACGGCTGCAAAGACGTAAAAAACGATCTGCTCCACACTTGGCTCCCCCGCTTGCGGAAAATGAATCTTAGTGAAGGGCCCGGATGGTGTCAACGAATGGACCCCTGGACTTTCCCCACTTTTCGTAGAGTCACAGAAGCAGACGGAGAGTTGGAGCGGAAGTCGGGTAGCAAGGGTCCCGTTCCGGTGGGACGGCTTCCGGTTCGTAGGGGCGACCCTTGTGGTCGCCCTCCCGGTGCAGGCAACCGAGATCGACCGGGGGTCACCCCGTTACTCCGACGCCAAGTCCCGGCGGTCGACCGGGTTCGGGTCGGTTCCGACCAAAGAGGGCACCCACAAGGGGTGCCCCTACGGAATTCCAATTCGAGGCTGGACCCATTCCACTTGTCAGATCCTCTTACTCTCCTGTTATCAATCGCTTGAGGTGTCTCCTCCTCATTTCTTGGGGAAACTCCTGAAGGACCCGGCATCGGGGCCGCGGCGAGTTCCTCGTTTTCCTCTTGAGGAGCAACGGAACGTCGCGTGCCGGCTCCCGTTTCGGTGATGCCTCCGGTGTTCGAGACCCTTATGAAAACAATCGAATATAGTGTTAAGGGGTTCCCCCAACAGTCGTAGCGGAGTTATTGGGGCTTGCGCGACGCTACCGGGAGACGACGAGATGAGAAAGGAGTACATGGTGGGTGCGCGGGTTCCCTCGGAGTTGGTCCGCGAGCTGGAACTCATCGAAGACGTCGAACAGTGTGATCGCTCGACGACAGTGCGCCGGCTGCTGTCGAGAGGTATCCGGCACTGGAAGCTTGAGCACTACGTCCGTCAGTACGGTGAGGGAAGGGTTACGCTGGCACGAGCGGCTCGGGATGCCGGAGTCTCGTTGTGGGAAATGATCGACTATGCCCGTGCCAGGAAGGTATCGGCTCAATACGATCTCGAAGATTTGAAACGAGACTTGGGGGTCATCCACGGCAGTCTGGAGAATCGGGAGTGATCTTCCCCCGGCTGGCGCTCGTTCTGATGGTCCTGCTGGGCTCATTCTGTACACCTGCCCCCAAGCGCCCCGGCTTCAAGGTCGTGATCCTGGGCTTCGACGGCGTGGACCCCGATCTGGTGGATCAATGGATCGAAGAGCTTCCCACCATCCGCCGCCTGGGGGAGCAGGGGACCCTGTCGACCCTGGGCACCACCAATCCGCCCGAATCCCCCGTGGCCTGGGCCAGCTTCGCCACCGGACTCAATCCGGGCCGCCACGGAATCTTCGACTTTCTCCGGCGGGACCCCGCCACCTACATGCCCGACATCGGCCTCGTGAAGGTGGAAAAGCCCCGCTTTCTGTTCAAGACCATCCCCATCCGGGGAGCCCGGTTGACCAACAACCGCAAGGGCGTCCCCTTCTGGGAGCACCTGGACCGGGCCGGCATCGTCACCGCCAACCTGCGGATCCCCCTGGAGTTCCCGCCCCGGTCCCTGGACCATGGGACCACGCTTTCGGGGCTCGGGGTTCCCGACGTCCGGGGGACCTGGGGCACCTACTTCTATCTCTCCACCGACGTCAGCCGCTGGGACCTGCAGGACACGGAGTTCGGCGGCCGGGTGATTCGCCTGGAAGGAGAGGACGGACGTTTTCAAGCGCTGATCGACGGACCCGCCGACCCCAGAGAGGAGGAGCTGGTTCGTCTGACGATCCCGCTGTCGGTGGAGTTGGACCCCCAGTCGACTGCCCTGACGATCCGGCTCCAGGACCAGGAAGAGGAGGTCGACGAGGGGCAGTGGAGCGACTGGTTCCGGTTCGAATTTTCCGCGGGACCCCTGGTCAAGATACGGGGAATCAGCCGATTCTATGTCCTGGAGACCTTCCCCGAAGTGAGGCTCTATCTGATGCCCATCAGCCTCGATCCGGCCGACCCCGTCCTGCCACTCTCGACGCCGGCCAGCTATTCGGAGGACCTCGTCTCCTGGCTCGCCCCGTTCAAGACCCTGGGTTGGATCCATGAGACCTGGGGCCTCAACGAGGAGCAGATCGACGAACAGATTTTTCTGGAGGACCTCTTCCGAAACATGAACCACCTGGAGCGGCTCCTGATGCATGAGCTGGACCGGGATGAGGCGTCCCTGTACACGGCCGTCTTCACCGCCACCGACAGCGCCGCCCACATGTTCTACCGCTTCATCGATCCCCACCATCCCCGTTATGACGCGAAGGGCGCTCAGGCCTATGGCAGGGCCCTGTTGAACGTCTACCGGAAGATGGACTCCATCGTCTCACGGGTCCTGGAGCGCCTGGATCCCCAGGATCTGCTGCTGGTGCTTTCCGATCACGGGTTTCATTCCTGGCGCAAGGAATTCAATACCAATACCTGGCTCCTGGAGAACGGATACCTGCGCCTCAAGGACGGACAGTCCGGCACCGAAATGAAACGGATGGAGCAGGTCTATCGGGGCGGCAGCTTCTTTCCCAACGTGGACTGGAGCCGGACCCAAGCGTATGCCCTGGGCCTGGGCCATATCTACGTGAACCTGAAGGGGCGGGAGGGTCAGGGCGCCGTCGATCCCGGCCAAGACTACATCGACCTGATCCGGGACATTTCTCGGGAGATCCTTGAGTATCGCGACCCGGAAACCGGAGAATCGGTGGTGCAGAACGCCTATTTCAGGGACGAGATCTACTCCGGCGACGAAATCGAGCATGCCGGGGACATCCAGCTCAGCTTCCGAACCGGTTACCGGACCTCGTGGCAGACGGCCCTGGGCGCCGTGCCGGAGCACGTCCTCGTCGCCAACCTCAGGAAATGGAGCGGCGACCACTGTGCTTCCGATCCTTCGGACACCGAGGGTTTCGCGGTCTCCAATCGAACGATTCTCGCGGAGAACCCGCACCTCATGGACGTGGCCCCGACTCTGTACCGGTTGTTTCGGGTCGAGGACCCCGAACCGCTGGACGGCCGCGCCTGGTCGTTCGACTCGCCATGAGGTGCCTGGTTACGGGCGGGACCGGCTTCCTGGGGAGCGTTCTCGTACGCAGGCTCCGGGAACGGGGGCACGACGTGACCGTCGCTTCGCGGTCCCGGGGCCAGGATGTGACCCGCGTCCCCACCTTGGAGCCGAGCTTCCGGGAAGTCCAGGTGGTGTTTCACCTGGCCGCCCTGGTCCAGTCCCGGCCCGGACCGTTCCTTCGGGTCAACGTCGACGGACTGAGAAATGTCCTGGAACTGGCCCGGCGCCATCGAGTTGCCAGGCTGGTCCACGTCTCCTCGTTCACCGTTTTCGGCCCCAGCGGCGACGGGGTCCATACCGAGGAACGCATACCGGACCGCAACCGATTCTTCCACGGGTACGACCGGAGCAAATACGAGGCCTTTCGACTGGCCGACCGGTGGAAGGGCCGGCTCCCCATGAACACGGTCTTCCCCACCGTCGTGTACGGCCCCGGCCCGATGACCGAGGGAAACCTTTTGGTGCGGCTGCTCCGGCGCTGGAAGAAGCTTCGCATGGCGGCATTACCGGGCCGGGGGGCTCCTTGTTGGAACTTCGTCTATGTGGACGACGTCGCCGACGCCCTGATTCGATGCCTGGATGCCGACCCCGGGGAGGACTTCGTCCTGGGAGGCGAAAACCGGACGCTCCGGGACCTGTGGGCGACCTTCCGGAGGGTTGCGAATGAGCCGATCGTTCCCCTGGGTCTTCCCGATGGGCTGTTTCGCGCCGCAGCCCGGCTGGAGGACTGGAGCGCGCGGCTGCGGCGCAAGTCGCCGTTGCTGGTCCCGTCGACGGCGGAGTTCTTTCTCCGGAACTGGCGATTTTCCTCGGGCAAGGCCCGCGCCCATCTCGGTTACTCGCCCCGCTCCCTGGAGGAGGGCTTGATCCGCACGAACCGGTGGCTGGAGTCATGAGGGACAAAGGCGAAGACCTGAGGCAGTTGGAACATGTGCTGCCCCTGGCGTTCGCCTTTCTCCTTCCCTACGTGGACTACGGCCTGATCCTTCTCCTGAGCCTCTTTTCATTCTTCTACGCCGCGTTCATCTCGCCCCGTTGGATCCGGGTGACGACTCGGGAATCGGAACGGGAAACGGGATTTTCCCCCGGCAAGCTCTACTACGCCTTCGGGATCATGATGCTGCTTCTCCTGTTTCGGGAGCGCCTTCACGTCGCGGCGGCGGTCTGGGCGGTTCTGGCGGTGGGAGACGCGGTTTCCAACCTGGCGGGGCGGCGGTGGCCCTGGGTCCCGCTCCCTTACAATCGGGAGAAGAGCCTGGGGGGTTCCATCGGCTTTTTCCTGGCGGCGGCGGTGGGATCCTGGACCCTCCTGGTCTGGAATCTGCCGCAAGCCGACGGAGGTTCCAATCTCAAGCTGGCCGCCTGTTGCCTCTTCGGGTCCCTGGTCTGCGCCTTGGCCGAGTCGCTGCCGAATCTGGTGGACGACAACCTGGTCATCGTGGTGGTGGGCGCCGGGGTCTTCCCCTTGCTCCTGGGCGTCCCCGACCTGATTCCCGAGTTGGCCGCGCCCTGGTCCCACGCGGTCGGAATCAACTTCCTTCTGGCCGGCCTCGCCGTGATGGTGGGTTGGATCTCCTGGCGCGGCGCTGCCGTCGGCGTGGTCCTGGGGATCGGCGTTTTTCTCTCGGCGGGTCCTGCGGGCTACACCGTCCTCTGCTGCTTCTTCTTCCTGGGCGGGTTCAGCACCTGGTTGGGGATGGGACACAAGGAGGCGCTGGGGGTCGCGGAAGAAAATCTGGGACGGAGAGGCGTGGGCAACGTGTTGTCCAAGGGTCTGGTCGCCGGCATCCTGGCGTTTTTGTTTTTCTGGACCGACAGCACCGTGTTGCGGGTGGCCTACACCGGCGCCCTGGCCGCCGCCACCATGGACACGGTCGCCACCGAGATCGGGCAGTGGTTGGGACGGTCTCCCCGGGATCTCCGCTCCTTCAAACCGGTGCCGGTAGGGACCCCCGGCGCCGTTTCACTCGCAGGAACTCTGGCGGGATTGGCCGCGGCCCTTGCGGTTTCGTCGGTTCCGGTCCTGTGGAGCTGGGTCCCTGCGTCGGCGCTGGCGGCGGCGGCAGCCGGAGCCAGTGCGGGGAATGGAATCGAGTCCTGTTTGGCCGGCGCCGGACGGGATGCCCCGGGCCGGCACCAGGTGCTCAACTTGTACAATTCGCTGGCGGGAGCCTGCGTCAGCGGCGGAATCTGGATCCTTTTTTGTTCACCGGCAACCCCTTGAGAAACGGATCGGCGCGGACCGGGTCACCACGGCACGGGATCGTTGCCGGTTGTCCATGTCCTCCGGGACTCGAAGCAGTGCGCCCGCCGCGTCATGTCTGAATCCATCGTCCGTTACTTCCGGTTCATCCGACCCTTCACCCTCCTGGTGCCGGCGCTGGGGATGGTCTGCGGCGCCCTCATGGGACTCTCAGCGGATCCGAAAGGGGTTTCCGACTGGAGTCCGGGGGCCGGGGGAATCATCCTGCGGATCGTGGCCGGGGCCGTTCTGGCGGCGGCGTTGAACGCCTTTTCCAACGGCCTCAACCAGATCTTCGACCTGGAGATCGACCGGATCAACAAGCCTCGCCGCCTGCTGCCGTCAGGACGCATCTCCAGGCCGGAAGCCTGGTGCCTGAGCGTGGCCTTCCTGGGCATCGCCCTGCTGCTGGCCGCCTGGATCAATCTCCAGTGTTTCTTCGTCGTTCTGGGAGGCGCGCTGGGAACTTTCCTCTACTCGGTGCCTCCGATTCGGACCAAGTCCCGGGGCGTCTGGGCCAACCTGACCATCGCCCTGGTCCGGGGAACGCTGCTGCCGGTGGCCGGTTGGTCCACCGTGAAGCATGTGCTGCAGCCGGAGCCCTGGGTTCTCGGCGCGATCCTGGGCGTCTATTTCCTGGGGGCCGTCACCACCAAGGACTTCTCCGACGTGGAGGGAGACCGGCGGGGCGGCTGCCGGACCCTTCCCGTCATCTATGGCGTGCGCCGGTCGATCCGGATCATCGCTCCTTTCTTCGTCCTGCCGTTTCTGGCCCTCGTCCCCGGCGCGGTCTTCGGGCTCCTGTCCGGACAGCCGTCGCTGCTGGCGGGCCTGGGACTGCTTCTCGCCGGTTGGGGCGGTTGGATCATCCGGCTGCTCGTGAGGTCCTCCCGGGAATGGGAGGGGAAATTGGACTGGGAGAACCATCCCAGTTGGCGGCAGATGTATCTCCTGACCCTGACGGCCCAAGTCGGTTTGGCGTTGGCGTATCTGTTGCGCTAGCGTTTCGGGACGAAGACTCCGTATCGAACCAGCTCCGGGGACGAGTTCTCGTCGACGGAATAACGCTGCTGGGATACCCTTCCATGGCCCGTTTTTCTTCTCGTTTCGCATGGAATCCATCTCGATCGAGATCCGTGGCGAGTTCTGCTGTGGGCTGGTATGCTTACTCTGGCCGTGAAATCGCCTGGAAGATTTCCTTGCACAACGAATGACCAGCTTGCTTTGAGCAACCAGCAACACTTTCTCCCTTCTGAGAAGAGAAAAGTACAAGACAGCCTGAGTCCGCCGATTTCTCCTGGGTTCGCAGGGACAGCTTCAAGCGCGGCAGTTCCTTAATCGTGTACTCTGGATCCAGGACGCTAATAACATGGAGGAGACGCCATGGCGAAAACGTCACCGAAAGCACATCCGTCGACTGACCATGACCGTCCGACCGTGTACGTTACGCCAAGGGGTGCCCGCTACGTCAAAGCGGGTGAGTTGCTCCGTAGTAAAAGGGCGCGCGCCGTCATCGACCAAGTGGCGGAACTCGACTTCGGAGCCTCACGGTCTGGCGCAGCTCTGAAAAAACGGCCGTAAGGATCAGCGGGTTCACCCGTCAGGAACTTTATCCCTTGGGTCTTGGTCTTTTTCTCGTTTCGACTCTTGGTGGATACTGGTTTCTGACGCATCTCCATTTCACACGCTACGAAGCTCTGCGTGATTCCGGGTACCATGTCTTCTTTCGGGCTGCGTTTGCTGGCGGCATTCTCGCGGGTGCGGCGCACCTGATCTTTCTTTTTCTGAATCGGTATTTTCCTTGGGTGGACCCGGCATGGGAGTCCTATGCCTCAATCTCCTACTCGCCAAGGGCCATACTGCTGAGTGCCGTTTTGGGGTTCGCGTTGCCGTGTGTTGGTAACCGTTTCTACAGCGAAGAAAGAGCCGCTCGACGATCCGACGAAAGAGCCGGAAATCTCATCGAACTGCTCGTCGCCGAATCCATCGAACACCAGAAGCTTGTCGAGATTTCGCTGAAAAACAGGAAGGTGTACGTTGGCTTCGCCCTCAAGAGCGGCAAAGTCAGTCATGGTAAATCCGATGTCGAGATCGTCCCAATGATGAGTGGCTACCGCGATGGAGATACGCAAGATCTGGAAATCACGACCAACTATGCTCCCGTTATTCGGAAGTCACTCGAAGAGTCATTCGGATTGGTGTATGAAGATTTTCGAGTTGTGATCCCCATGACCGAGATCTCCTCCGCCCGAGTTTTCCTCCCTCGGGCATACAAACTCTTTCAGCAGGAAAAAGCAGGCAAACAGCAGGAAAGGCGCGACGACGCCCAGGAGGGGTAGGCTCCTCCGACAAAGGTGGCAACAGCATCCGACCGGCATCGATAGCAGTTCCATCCGAGCCGAACGGTGGCTCCGTTCGGCTGGCAGACGGGCGCGGCGTCGTAGTAGACTGGGCCCGAAAACGATGGACCCATGGGCAAGATCCAAGTCCTTTTGAATGGCCTGAAGCACCAGGTGGAACCGGGCCGCAGCGTGGCGGATCTGGTTCAGGATCTGGAGCTTGACGGGGGCCGGGTCGCGGTTGAGGTCAATGAGCGGATCGTCCGCCGCAACCGGTGGGCCGGGCAGGAGATCCGGAGCGGCGACCGGATCGAAATCGTCCATTTCGTGGGAGGAGGGGCCGTGGAAGATACGTTGACCATAGCCGGACGCGAGTATCGCTCCCGCTTGCTGGTGGGAACGGGGAAGTACGCGACCTTCAGCCAGATGGAGCAGGCCCTGGAGGCCAGCGGAGCCGAGATGGTGACGGTAGCCGTGCGGCGCGTCAATATCTCCGACCGCAGCCGGGAATCGCTCCTGGACTACATCGACCCCAAACGCTACCGACTGCTGCCCAACACGGCCGGCTGCTACACGGCGGCCGAGGCGATCCGATACGCCCGGTTGGGCCGGGAGGCGGGCCTGTCGAATCTGGTCAAGCTGGAGGTGATCGGAGACGAGCGCACGCTTTTTCCCGACAACGAGGCCCTGCTGGACGCCACGCGAGTCCTGGTCAAGGATGGATTCGTGGTGCTCCCGTACACCAACGACGATCCCATCGTCTGCAAGCGGTTGGAGGATGAGGGAGCGGCGGCCGTGATGCCGCTGGGCGCCCCCATCGGTTCGGGCCTCGGCATCCAGAATCCCAACAACATCCGCATCATCCTGGAGTTCGCCTCGGTCCCCGTCATCGTCGACGCCGGAGTCGGGACCGCTTCCGACGCCACCCTGGCCATGGAGCTGGGTGTGGACGGAGTCCTCATGAATACCGGGATTGCCGGCGCCAGAGATCCCGTATCCATGGCCAGGAGCATGAAGCTGGCCGTGGAGTCGGGCCGACTGGCCTACAAGGCGGGACGAATTCCCCGCAAGCTCTACGCCACGGCCAGCAGTCCCCTGGAAGGCGTGTTGAGTTAGCCTGGGACCGGTTTTCCCCAAGTCCACACCAGCCGCAGCGATGCCTCCGCGTTTTCCGAAACCCGCGGATGGCAGGAAAGGAGCCCGGTGAAGACGGTTCAGGTCAGCCTTCCCGGCCGCAGCTATGACATCCTGATCGGTTCCGGTCTCCTGGCCGATTTCCCGAAGCTGCTGAGAGACCGCAAGACGGCCCGGAGGCTGTTCCTGGTCTCCAATCCCGCGGTCCACGAACTCTACGGCGGGACGCTGATGCGGGGTCTGGCGGACTCCGGGTTCCGGGTGTCGGAAATCCTGATCCCGGACGGTGAGTCCCACAAGACGCTTCGGACCGTCGAGCAGATCTACGGGCAGCTGGTGAGCGGGGGCGCGGATCGCTCCTCGGCCCTGGTGGCCCTGGGGGGCGGCGTGACCGGGGACATCGCCGGATTTGCCGCCGCCACCTTCATGCGGGGAATTCCTTACATTCAGATCCCGACGACGGTGGTGGCTCAGGTGGACAGTTCGGTCGGAGGCAAGACCGGAGTCAATCACGGCCTGGCCAAGAACATGGTCGGTTCCTTCTGGCAGCCGAGCCTGGTCTGCATCGATCCCGAGACCCTCCTCTCCTTGCCTCAGCGGGAGTTTCAGTCCGGACTCTACGAGGTTTTCAAGTACGGCCTCATCCGGGACGCCGGATTCTTCGATTGGCTGAACGCGTCGCTGGAAGAGATCCAGGCCCGGAACGCCCCGGTGATGCAGCGGCTGATCCGGCGCTGCTGCCAGATCAAGGCCGAGGTCACCGCCCGGGACGAGCGCGAATCGGATCTGCGGCGAATACTGAACCTGGGGCACACCTTCGGCCACGGACTGGAATCCGCCGTCCGATTTGAGGGGGTGACCCACGGGGAGGCGATAGCTTACGGAATGATGGCCGCGGCTCATCTCTCGCATTGGCGCACCGGGCTGTCTCGGGAGTCACGCGACCGGGCGGTGCAGTCGATCCGGGAGATCGGCCCTTTGCCCGCCATCGATGCGGTGCCCACGAGCCGCGTCGTGGAGGCCATGAAGCGGGACAAGAAACGCCGGAATCAACGCACGGTTGTGGTGTTGCTGGCGGCGATCGGGATCACCGAAATCCGGGACGACATCCCGGACCGGGACTTGGCGCGGGCCTGGGATCAGGTGAAGCAACTGAAGTAGGCACGCCGCAGATTCCAGGGATTCAAATGGGGGACAAGGAACCGGGGCGGATCCGCCGGATGTTCGGCGCCATTGCCCCCCGATACGACCGGGCCAACCGTCTTCTCTCGCTGTCCGTGGACCGGTATTGGAGACGGCTGACGAGGCGCGAGCTGGAAGGCCGGCTGCCGCCGGACCCGCGGATCCTGGACCTCTGCACCGGGACCGGGGACCTGGCCCTGGAACTCTCCAGCCTGGGTTCGGTGGTGGCGTGCGATTTCGCTCATCCCATGCTGGTTTTGGGCATGAAGAAAGCGTCCCGTTCCGCCGCCGGCCGCCGGATCTCATTCACTGAAGGGGACGCCCTGAGACTCCCGTTTCCGGACCGGACTTTCGACGCCGTCAGCATTGCCTTCGGATTGAGGAACCTGGAGAGCTACCGCCGGGGTCTGGCGGAAATGCATCGGGTGCTCCGCCCCCGGGGCGTGTTGGCCATCCTGGAGTTCACGCTCCCCACGGTTCCGCTGTTCCGGTCGATCTACCTGTTCTATTTCGTCCGGGTCCTGCCCCGGCTGGGCGGTTGGATCACGGGACACGGTCGGGCCTACGATTATCTCTCCCGCTCGGTGCGGCAGTTCCTGGCGCCCGAGGATCTGGACCGGTTGCTGGGGAAGGCGGGGTTCCATGAGATCCGCCACCGAACCCTGTCCGCGGGGATCGCGTGCCTTCACCTGGGCCGAAAACCGAATTCGGGTGGTTTGCGGTAACAGTCCAGCCGGTCACGGCGTCATCTCCGGAAAAAGCAGCCGCCAGCCAAGTTGAGTCGGCGGAAAGCTGCGCAGTCCCGACCGGATGGCGTCCGCGTCGTATCGGATTCTGGCCAAGTCCGAGAGATGAAGGCTCAAGGGGCCGCCGCGGACCGTGTCTCCGTCCAGGCTCAGGTTGGAAAGCCAGAGTCCGCCTGCGATCTGGGCCCGGTCTTTCAGAATGACGGCGCCCCCACCCAGATGAAGCAGGATTCCGCGGAACCGGACATCTCCCTGCAGGATCAGGTTCCCTCGTGCGACGACGACTCCCGACGCCGCGGCCGGCAGGCTGCCCCCCTCCGGAAGATGAACAATGCCGGTGGCGGATGACAGGATCGGAAGTTGATCCTGGAAATGTCTCCAGAAGACAGCTTGGAAGAGGGATCGATAACGGGGGTCCCCTCGGTATGCACCAGTCGAGTCCCGGAGAGAAGGTTCCGATCCGGCGCCGCGGATCCGTCTGGCCTGGGCCCGACTGAGGTTCCGTCGAAAGTCGGCGCCGAGTCCGTCGCCTCCCAGGGAGAGAAAGCGGACCGCCGGCTCCCGGTGTCCACCGTCTAGGAGAAACTGACTTCCCGACCACTGGAAGTCTCCGCTGTCTCCCGCCAGGGTGATCGCGCTCCGCAGGCGAAATGCAGTCTCTTGCAGAAGGCGGGTTTCGATCAGGGTCACGCTGTTGCGGGTCGAAGCCAGGAAGGGGTTCCGTAGTTTCAGAGGAGCCACCCCCATGCTCCGGACCAGGACCACTCCGTCCCGGTCCTGGTGGGCCGGCTCCTCGGGATTATTGGAAAACCTCAAGTAGAAACGGCCGCCTCCGGGATCCGAGTAACCGTTCGGCAGCAACGAGTCCCGGCCGCGAGCCGGAAGTCCGTCGTCGCGGCCGGGTGTCCAACTCTCCGGGTCCAGGCGGCGAGCCTCCGCAAAGGGGAGAGGATTTCTCCATTCGGCAAGGTCGGTTCCGGAGAAGGAGCCGTCGGGACCGGCCAGGAGTTCGTCCACCTCGACCAGGGGAAGAAGTCCGCGAGCGAACTCGATTCCGTTCTGAGCCAGAACCATGCTGTAGAGTCGTGCCTCGACTTCTTGGAGCAGCCTCCACTGGATCAGATTCTGCACGCTCAGGACCCAGACCAGGGTCGCGACCAGAGCCGTCGTGAACAGGGCGGCCAACAGGGCGAGTCCCGCCTCCGGTTCGGATTTCCGAAGTTCATCCATTCCGGGGAGGGAAGAGGTTGGTCCGGTAGTTCCGAAGCGTGTAACGGATTGTCTCAGTGGTCTGCCCGTCCGATTTCCAGTGCAGCAAATCCGGGCTCACGGCGCCGGTGAGGCGAAGGTTCAGCAACCGTCCGTTCATCCGGATTTCCCATTGCCGGATCTGTTTCAGGACTGATTGAAAGTTCCCCCCTCCGCTCTTGAGTTGCAAATGGTCCGTCCGGCAGCGGAGCGACAGGCTCTCGAAATTGCCGTCGACCCGCCCGTCGGGGAACCCGCGTCTCCCGTCCAGGTCGGACTCCATCCGGAGGATTCCGGACTGGATCAGGATTCCGTCCCCGGTCCGGTTCCACTCCCGGTTGCCCGCACCCAGGATCCACCCACCCAGCAGGACGGGGGCCAGGATCAGGTTCCGGTCCCGTTCCATCAAGCGCGTGAGGTTGGTGACGGTGGTCTGGGCCTGGTCGAACACTCCCAGAAACAGAGAGAAAAGGAGCGCTGAGGCGGCGGTGGCCAGAAGCGACTCGATCAGGCTGAATCCCCGTTCCCCCTCTTTTGTCCCGGCCCCGCGCGGTCCCGCAGGCGAGTCAATGGGGTTCATCCGGAAGCCGTCTTTCAGGGTAGCGATCGGAGCACCTCCCACTTCGAGGCGTTCTCTTCCTCGGAGCCCGAGACGTTCAGGCGCCACAACGAGGGTCCGTCCGGAACCAGGACGATCCTCTCCCCTTCCGGCTTCCGGGAGCGGGCCTCTTCGCTCCGGTTCCACCGTTCGAGAACTTCCTGGCGCCGTTTTTCCATGATGGCGTAGTTGCCCAGAGTCAGAGCCAGGGTCTGGATCAGGGAAAGAAGGGCGACGGTCAGAATCGTTGTGGCCATCAGGTACTCCAGGAGGGCAAACCCCTCCGCGCCGCCGCCCCCGGCTATCCTTTTTCCCATCGTATCCTCCCGGCCGGTGAAATCACGATGCGGATCTTGCCGGCGGCGTTGCCCAGTACGAACGTCCCGCCCGGAGCGGCGGTTCCGCGGGAATAGAAGGTGACTTCGCGATTTGGCCTGCGGACGACCAGGACCCCGCTGGGGAGGGCCACCCAATGTCCGGGTTCTTCGCCCTCCGGCGCGATCGTCGTGCGTCCGCCGTCGCGCGAGACTCGGACCTGCACGGTCAGATTCCGTCCGATGGCCGCGGTCCGCCCCTGCTCCAGGAGCGAGAGAAACAGATGGGATCCCTGCGACAGTCTCCAGTGATCCCGCACCTGCTGATAGGCCGGCCATGCCAGCGAGGCCAGAAAGCCGATGAGCAGGCAGGTCAGCGTGACTTCCAGTAACTGATAGCCGTGAGCGTTACCAGGCGCTGGGGATCCGGTTCGGACACGCTCGGCATTGGGGGGCACTCCAGGACATGGAGTCGGAAACGGGGTTGCCGGAACGATCGGGATACGATTCGAGGGTGCGGCGGCGATCATCTCACCTCTTTTCTCGTGTTGTTCTCACACCCCCTCCAAACGCCGCCATTCAAGAAATTGTGAATCCAATTGCAGTTTCCGCTCTCTTTACTCCTTCCTCCTTACTCCTTCCTCTCCGGCGTCGATCTCCAGCAGGCGCTCGTCGCTCACCGGGTCCACCAGGATTCGGACGCGGACGGGGTCGTTTACGGGCAAGTCGAGCTTTTCGCCCCATTCGATGATGACGACCGCTTCCCGTTCCAGGATCTCCTCGAGACCGATGGAATGGAAGTCGTCGGCTCCCTCCAGGCGGTACAGGTCGACGTGGTAGATGCGGCCGCGAGCCGATGGGTACTCGTTGATCAGGGTGAAGGAGGGACTTCTGACCAGGGAGGGATCTTCGACCTGAAGACCGGCCGCCATGGCCTGGGTGAGCACCGTCTTTCCGGCGCCCAGTTCTCCGGTGAGGAGGACCACTCGCGGAGGCTGCAGCTTCCGGCCCAGCCTGAGGCCGATGCTCCGGGTCTCCTCTTCGCTGCCGGAGCGAAGGATCCGGTCAGCCCGCATTTTCCACCGGGTCGCTGGACCGCCCCCCACGGCCGCGCAACTGGAGGAAGGCCGGTCCCAGGTGATCGAGGAGGTCTCCGGCCGTCAGCGAGTCCATCCCCCGATGTCGGGCCGCCAGGTCGCCGGCCAGGGAATGGAGGTATACGGCGGAGACCACGGCGTCGGTGGTCTGCGACGGAGAGACCCGGGCCTGGGCCCGATACTGGCCCAGGAACGAAGTGATCACGCCGGTGAGGACATCGCCGCAGCCTGCGGTCGCCATTCCCGGGTTTCCCAGCGGACAGGCGTAGACTTGGCCGTCGGGCGACGCCACCAGGGTCCGGAATCCCTTGAGCACCAGCCAGAGGTTCCGGTTCCGGGCGAATTCCCGGGCGATTGAGATCCCGTTTTCGGTGATTTGCGGAACCGGATGGGCCGTCAGCCGGGCGAACTCGCCCGGGTGGGGAGTGAGGACCAGGGGTTGGCCCTTCAGGTTGACCAAATCGCGGGCCTGACCGGCATAGGCGTTCAAGGCGTCGGCATCCAGGACCAGGGGAACCTCGGCCTCCCGTGTCAGCCGGCGGACCACGTCGACGGTCTCCTTCTCCGTGGTCAGGCCCGGCCCCAGGCCGGCGGCGTCCTTGCCCGCCAATAGTTCCAGAATGCGATCGGTCCCGGACGAGGCCAAGGTTCCGGCGGGCGTGGACGGCACCCCTTCGGTCATGATCTCAGGCTGGAAGGAGGCCATCAGGGGTTGGACGGCGTCGGGCGCCAGGCCCGTCACCAGGCCGGACCCGGATCTCAACGCAGCCCGCGAGGCCAAGGCGCCGGCCCCGGTCTTGCCCCGGCTTCCCGCAATGACCGCCACATGCCCGAACGTGCCCTTGTGAGAGAAGGTCTTCCGGGCCGGCAGGACCGCCCGAATCCGGGCCGGCGTCATCAGGTTCAGGAAGTGGTCCGGCGTGTCCAGCACCTGGGAGGGCGTCCCGATGGGAGTGACGTAGATCTGCCCGAACGTCTCCGGCTCCCGGTGAAGAACGTGGGCGATCTTGGGGGCGGTGAAGGTGACGGTGGCGTGAGCCCGGACCGACGGTCCGATGGACCGGATGCCGTCCGACGGTGTGCCTGTGGGGATGTCCACGGCCAGCACGAAGGCGCCGCTGCCGTTGACGTCCCGAACCACCTGCGCCAGCAGACCCGTGACGGGACGTCCGAGCCCGGTTCCCAGCAGGGCGTCCACCAGGATCCGGCAGCCGCCGAGGATGGGCGCTGCCTCCGCCCACTCCTCCCGGGAGGTCACCGAAGCCACCTGGCCGCCCGATTTTCGATAGGCCTCCAACTGGACGGCGGCGTCTCCCCGCATTTGTTCGGGACGGCAGAGCAGAATCACCGCCGGAGAAGATTCGCGGCGCGCCAATTGGCGGGCCAGGACCAGACCGTCCCCACCGTTGTTTCCTTTGCCGCAGAGAATCACGGTGGCGCGCCCGGCAAGCCGTTCCCCGAATCGGGACTTCAGGACCTGGTACAGGTTCAGCCCGGCATTTTCCATCAACAGCAGGCTGGGGAGTCCGCAGTCCCGGGTGGTGAGACGGTCCACGGCCCCCATCTGGGACGCGGTCAGTATCTTGGCCCAGGAGCGGACCTCTCCGCCGAGGAAGACGGGCGGCCCTGAGCTATTGAACCCGGAAGCTGGCGGAAGCATCGGAATATGGTGAAGGAAGTTAGCAGAGATGCGGCGCACAAGGGAAGCTGGAGACGGCTCTGGAGCGTTCTTGGCAGATCTGCCCGGCAATGGATATACTGAATACCAGTTTCCAACCCTTATGAGGGCGCAACCATGACGAAAAGAATCCGTATCTCATTGACTCTCTTGACCGCCACCTTGGTGTTGCTGGCGACCGTGCCGACACAATCCGGGCGCAAACACGGGGATGTGGAAAATATCGGCAACCGGGATATCAACGGTAAGGTGGCCCTGATCTTCCCCAACTTCATATCGCTGGAGAAAGAGATCCAGTTGGGCGCTCAGTACGCCCAGCAGATCGAGCAGACCGCGCGGCTGGTGGAAGATCCCGTCGTGAACGAGTACGTCGACGGGCTGGGCCAGCTCATCGTGAAGAATTCGGACGCGAAGGTCCCCTTCGTGATCCGCGTGCTCGATTCCGAAGAGGTGAACGCCTTCGCCTTGCCCGGCGGGTACTTCTTCGTGAACAAGGGGCTGATCCTGGAGGCCGAGGACGAGGCGGAGCTGGCCGGAGTCATGGCTCACGAGATCGCCCACGTGACGGCCCGGCATGCCACGGAGAGGATGACCAAGGGCAACCTCATGCAGTTTGCGGCCCTGCCGGCCCTGATCCTCACCGGCGGCTGGACTCAGTATGCGCTCTACCAGGGGCTGGGGATGGGCATGAACCTGGCGGTTCTGGGCATCACCCGCAAGTCGGAGGCCGAAGCCGATCAATTGGGCACCCAGTATCTCTGGAACACGGGATACGATCCCCAGGGATTCATCTCCTTCTTCGAAAAGATGCAGGCCAAGGACAAGAGCCGTCCCGGCAAGTTCGCCAGCTTCTTCCGGACTCACCCGTCCTTCGAGAACCGGATCGCCAAGGTGAACGAGGAGATCGCCTATTTGCCGGCCAAGGAGGAGTACGTGGTCAGCACCTCCGAGTTCGACCGCGTGAAGGCGCGCCTGATCCAGATTGACCGCGCGGAGATCCGTCCGGGACAGGGCGGGACCAAGAGCGGCGCGGCGCGGCCCACCTTGAAGCGCCGGACCAACGACAGGGACGATCGGGAAGAGCCCACCTTGAAGGGCGATCGTCCGACGCTGAAACGGCCCTCTCTGAAGAGGAAGCGCCCGAGCGAGTCCGAATCCGAGGAATGACGGCAGGTTGCGGGGCGGCTGTCAGCCGTCCCGCACAGCTCCCTTCCAACGCCGCACCCCAATTGCCGGAAACTCCGGGATTTCCTCACCGCAGGGAGCCACACCGCTCCTTTCGATCTTCCGCCTTCTTGAAACAATCTTCCGCGTTCGTTCGTACACGATAGGATGAACCCTCGTGGTACAGTCCGGGCTGGTTGTGCCCGGGTCATTGCCGCGGTTTGTCTGGTCCAGAGCCTTTTCCAGGAGATGCCATGAAGAGCGTCAAGGGAATTATCCTGCCGGTTTTTGTCGTGATTGCGGTGCCCTTTTTGCGGGCTGTCCCCCAGGAGGAGCCCGCCCCTGATCAGGCCGGTCCGCAGATGCCGAAAATCGATCGGCCCGAATCGTGGGCGGATCGGATGCGCCGCGAGAGACCGGTCCGGGAGTTGAGTGTCAAGGACGCCATCCGGCTGGCGTTGCTCAACAACCTGGAGATCGCCATCGAGGACTACAACGAGGACCTGAACCGCCAGCAGATCTTCGGGACCAGGGGGTTCTACGATCCCAGGCTCCAGTTCGAGGTGGGGTGGACGGCCACTGAGAATCCCGCCCGGTCCATCCTGGACGCGGGTCAGGGGATACCGGTGAACACGACGGACCGGATCTATTTCGATACCGCTCTGATACAGAATCTGCCCAACGGCAGCAGCCTCTCCTTGAGCTTCAACAACAACCGTTTCAGCACCAACAGCACCTTCTCCTTCATGAACCCGTCGTTCGGATCCAACTTCGCCGTCGGTCTGCGCCAGCCGCTGTGGAGGGGATTCCGCAAGACCCAGACCCGGCGTCAGCTCAAGCTCTACAACCTGGAGATCGAAATCAGCGACAGCCAGTTTCAGCAGAAGGTGTCGGAGATCGTCCAGCAGGTCCAGAACCAGTACTGGGAACTTGTCTTCGCCATCGAGAGCTACGAGGCCATTCGCAAGTCCATGGAACTGGCCATCATTCAACATGAGAACAATCAGAAGCGGGTCCGGATCGGCGTCATGGCGCCTATCGAGATCACCGCCTCCCGCGCCGAAGTGGCCACGCGCGAGCAGGAGATGATCCAGTCCGAGGTCCAGATCATCACCTCCCAGAACGGACTCAAACGCCACTTGGCGCCGGACCCGAGGGCGCCGCTCTGGAATCTGACCCTGATTCCCACCCAGCTTCCCCGGGTCCATGACCTGACCATCACCCTGGACGAGGCCATCGCCAGGGCCATGGAGGGACGCCCCGAACTGGACCAGAATCGGTTGCTCCGGGAACAGGTGGAGGTGGACCGGGAGTACTACCGCCAGGATGGAAGACCCACTGTGGACCTGGTGGCGAGTTTGACCAATACGGGACGGGCTGGAGAAATATTCGGGAGTCAGTTCGTCGATACGGATGGGGACGGTGTTCCGGATACCCGGATGCAGAACGTGGCCCAGCCGTCGAGTCCTTTCTTCGGCGGTTTCGGGAATTCGTGGGGCCAGGTCTTCGGGTTCAACTACATCAACTACACGGTTGGCGTGAGCGTGGAGATCCCCCTGAAAAACAGGGCCAATGAGGCGGAGAGGGCCAGCCTCCTGATCCGCGAGCGCCGCCTCGCCAGCCAGTTGAAGAACCAGCAGCAGATGATCATCGTGGAAGTGCGCAATGCCTATGAGAGCATCGCCACCCAGGGGAAGCGCCTGGAGGCGGCCCGAGTGGCACGCGAGCTCTCGGAGGCTCAGTTGGAGGGCGAGAACAAGCGTTTCCAGGCCGGGCTGTCCACCAACTTCGAGGTGCTGCGCTATCAGAGGGACCTGAGCCAGTCGCAGGTGCAGGAACTGAGGGCGCGGGTGGACTACCAGCAGGCCGTGACCGACCTGGAGAAGGCCATGTACACCATCGTCGACAGCAACGACATCGTTCTGGCCCGCCGTGACTAGTGTGCTGTCCCACGAATACATGGTATTGGAACCGTAGGGGCACCCCTTGTGGGTGCCCTCTTCGGTCCGAACCAGGCCGGGACCATGCCAGCGGGAGAGACGTGGCGCGGGGCTTCTGACACACCGTCCAGACGATCTCGGCATCCGACACCGGGCGGGCGACCACAAGGGGCGCCCCTACGGTCCAGGAAGGCAAGTGGGATCCGGGGACACCCGGTTCCTTTCGCTTCGCCCGTATAATGGCGAAAGATGGACTGGATTGCAGTCGTGCCGGCACTGGCCGGATTGGTGATCGGAAGCTTTCTCAACGTCTGTATTCACCGCATCCCACGCGGTTTGTCGGTCATCCGGCCCCGTTCCCACTGCCCCGGCTGCTCGAAACCGATCCCGGCCGTGGACAACATTCCCATCTTGAGCTTCCTGCTGCTCAAGGGTCGCTGCCGCGCGTGCCACGCACCCATCTCACTCCGCTATCCGTTGGTGGAGGCCGCGGCGGCGGCTCTGTTTCTTGGCGCCTGGATTCGGTTTGAATGGTCCTCGGCCTTTGTCATCTGCTGCCTCTTCCTGGCGCTGGTCCTGACTCTCACCGTCATCGACCTCTACCATCGGATCCTGCCCGATGTCCTGACGCTGGGAGGCTTGGCGGCCGGTGTCCTCCTGTCGCCTCTACAGGATCCGGGTTTCTTCCACTGGAAGATGGGGCCGGCGTCGCTCCCGGCCTGGGACCACCTGGGATTCTCTCTCCTGGGAGCCGGGCTGGGAGGTGGCTTTCTGTGGCTGGTCGCCGCGCTCTACCGCCGTTTTTCGGGGGTGGACGGGATGGGATTCGGCGACGTCAAGATGACTGCCATGCTGGGCGCCTTCCTGGGCTGGAGGTGTGCCTTGCTGAGTGTCTTCGTGGGTTCGGTGATCGGTGCCGTCGCCGGCTCCATCTACATGCGGGCCCGCTCCAAGGGACGGAGCTACCCGTTGCCGTTCGGGACGTTCCTGGGAGTGGCATCGGCCGCGGCCGCCTTTTGGGGTCCCGGGATTCTGCGCTGGTACTTTTCCGATTGACGGCGGCCTGATGCGGATCAGCACGACGCCTTTCCGAGTCAACGGGCTGCGATATCGGCCTCCCGCCAAGCCGCTGGCGGTGGTCTGCATCGACGGATGCGGCCCTGAGTACCTGGAGGTTTCCAGGTATCACGGCCGCATGCCTCATCTGGACGGTCTGGCCGAGGGCGGGTTCGAGACCGTGGTCCGGGGCGCCCTGCCCTCCTTCACCAACGTGAACAATGCCTGCATCGTCTCCGGGGTCCCCCCTTCGGTCACCGGGATCAGCGGCAACTTCTTTCTCGATCCCCGGACCGGCCGGCAGCTGATGATGAATTCGTCCCGCTACGTCCGATGCGACACGATTCTGGCGGCCGCGGCCCGTGCCGGCAGGAAGGTGGCGATGGTGACGGCCAAGGAGAAACTTCGGGACCTGTTGACGAAGGACC
Source organism: Acidobacteriota bacterium (assembly GCA_022827025.1). Classification (GTDB taxonomy): domain Bacteria; phylum Acidobacteriota; class UBA6911; order RPQK01; family JAJDTT01; genus JAJDTT01. The sequence continues at coordinate 18,062 of JAJDTT010000037.1, read as the reverse complement.
TGGATGGGATCGCCTTTTCATCGGAGCGGGCCGCGGCCGCCACCGTCGAGACCCACGGCATTGAGAACCTGGAGGACCTGGTGGGCAGGCCGCAGCCGGAAATCTACAGCGCCGACGCCAGCCTCTTCGTACTGGCGGCCGGCGCCCGCCTCATCCGGAGGAATCTGGCCGATTTTCTCTTCCTGTCCCTGACCGATTACATGCAGCACAAATGTTCTCCCGAGTCTGCCCGGTCACTCGATTTCCATCAGGCGCTGGACCGGGAGATCGGCGCCCTGCTGGAGACCGGCGCCCGGGTCGGAGTGACCGCCGACCACGGAATGAATGCCAAGACAAGGCCCGACGGGAGCCCCAATGTCGTCTATCTCGAATCACTGTTGAGAGATCGTTTCGGAGAGGGAACACGAGTCGTCTGTCCCATCACCGATCCGTACGTCGTTCACCACGGCTCCCTGGGTTCGTCGGTCATGGTGCACTTGGCCGAGTCCCTGGAGACCGCTGCCGTGGCCGATTGGATCCGCCGGCTCCCCGGCATCGATCGGGTCTACGATCGCACTGCGGCGTCGAGAGAGCTGGACTTGCCGGCCGACCGCATCGGCGATCTGGTCGTGATGGCGGACGCTGGCGCCGTCATCGGGAGGAGTCCTGCCGACCATGATCTCAGCGTCCTGAACGAGCCTCTGAGGTCCCACGGCGGACGCCATGAGGTGATGGTTCCCATGCTGCTTTCGGAACCGCTGAGCGGCGAGTACGAGGCCCGGGCAGCCCAGGGAGCCCGGAACTACGAAATCTTCGACTACCTCTGCAACGGTGTCCAAGACAGAGCAGGAAAGTGGAAAGAGTGAAGAAAATCGGGTTGCCGACGCGCAGCAGGGCTCCGATCGGGGAGTGATCTCGTCGCGGCGATCTATGCCCTGACTGTCCACGGACTCCACCAGGTGCCACCGGGTTGAACGGTTCTCCACCTTCTCTTTCCTCTCTCCTCCTTTCCTGATCTTTCGCGTTTTTTCCAACCGGAGCGTTAGGCCCAGATAGGAAGCGAAAACCCAAACCATAAGGAGGTGCACATGCGAAAGATTTTGTTGTTCTCGACCTTGATGATGGCCATGCCCTGGCTCTGGTGTCCGGATGTGGCGGCTGCGGACAAGCTGGATCTGAATCAGGCGACGGTGGAGGAGTTGGACGCCCTCCCCGGCGTCGGACCGGCCATCGCCAGGCGAATCGTGGCGTTCCGGGAGAAGAACGGAGCCTTCAAGCGGATTGAAGACCTGATGAATGTTCGGGGCATCGGCGAGAAGACCTTTCTGAGGCTCAGGGACCGGATCATGGTCAAGGCTTCCCCCCCGCCTTCCGAGGAACAGGCGAAGCGCACATAGCGGGCTGTGCCGCAACGTTCCGGTCTTCTCAAGGCGCGGAGTCCCGCGGACGCTGAATTCGGCGGTCCCTGAGGAAAATCCCGCGCGGCATCGGACCCGGTGCCGCGCGGGACTTTCGGGTTGACCCGCATTTCTCACCAGGGGGCGCGCAGTCTGTTCCGGAGAAACCTTGGCAAAGTCCGCGTAAATGCTCAAAAACAGATTATTTTTCATCATACGCGTAGCGACCTGGTGAGAAATGCGGGTTAACAGTCCGCGATGACTTTTGCCACGGGCTGTTAAACTGGCGGCCGCATGAGACTCGAGCGTCTCGACCGCCGCCGGTTGCCGGGGCAGAGTCGGCTTTTTCTCCAGTACCTGTACGATTTCGACCAGGTCGCGCCTCTCTATCCGGCCGGACCGGCGCACACCGGCCCGGAGGCTCTGGGTGAGCGAGCCGGGGACGCGCGACGACGGGACTCCCGGTTGCCCCGCGAGGACCTCGTCCGGATACTCCTCGATTTCAATGCCCGGGTGGGCTCGGGCCCCTCCACGCGCGAGAACATCGAGAAGCTGCGGGACTCCGGGACCGTGGCCGTGGTCACGGGCCAGCAACTGGGCCTCTTCGGCGGACCGGCACTCTCCGTCTACAAGGCGCTGACCGCCGTGAGCCTGGCCCGGACCCTGGAGGCGGGAGGGTGCCCGGCGGTTCCCGTCTTCTGGCTTCCTTCCGATGACTCCGATTTTCTGGAGTCTCGCTCCACCGCCTTCTTTGGTCCGCGAGGATCGCTGCTTCGGCTGGGGTATTCGGGTCCCTCCCCCGCTTCGGCAACCATGGTGGGCACGGTTTCTTTGGAAGCGACCGGTGATCCCCTGAAGAGGCTCCGGGACGGCGCTCCCGTTTCCGAATATCAGGAAGCGATCCTCCAAACTCTCGAATCGGCCTACGCGCCTGGGACGTTCTTTACCGATGCCCAGGGCCGGTGGCTCGCCCGCCTCTTTCGAAACCAGGGACTCGTTCTCTTCGACGCGCTCCACCCCGGATACAAGGGTGCGTTGAGACAGGTCTTCGAGACGGCCGTCCTGGAGCGGAAGCGCCTGATCCGCTCCCTGCAGGCCCGCGGACGAAAGCTGGAGGCGGAGGGTCACCGGGTGCAGGTGCCCGTGGATGCCTCCGAGTCACTCCTCTTCTGGCTCGAGGAAAGACGGCGTTACAAGTTGGACTACCGGTCAGGAGCCTATTGGAGTCGCGGAAGCCGCTCGCTCCGGCTGCCGCCGGAGGAACTGCTGGACCGGATACGAACCGGGACCGGAGAGTTCGGCCCCAACGTGTTGTTGCGGCCCATCGTTCAGGACCACCTTTTCCCCACCGTGGCCTACGTGGGAGGGCCGGCGGAGGTCGCCTACTTCAGCCAGGTCGGCGCCATCAGTCGCTACTGGGGGATTCAATGCTGCGTCTTCCCCAGGGCCGGGGTCACGGTCGTGGACCGGAAGTCCCAGCGGCTGCTGAAGAAGCACTCGCTGGACCTGGTCGAGCTGCTCTCCCTGGGCGCCTCCCGAATCACCGAACGCGTCGCCAGGACCGGGGCATCAAAGGAAGTCCTGGACGAGTTCGACCGGATTTCCGACGTGGTCCGGGAGAGCCTGACCCGGCTGCAGGGGGACATTGTCCGCGTGGACCCGAGTCTCGAAAAGATGGTCCCACGGGCTTGGAAACGGGTCTTCTATCAGATGGAACGGGTGGAGAAGCGATTCCTGGAAAACTACCGGACCCGCGACCGCGTCGCCGGCCGCCATCTGGACCATCTCCAGACCCGTCTTCATCCCCAGGGGAAGCTGCAGGAACGGGTCGTCAACTTCAACCAGTTCCTGATGGAGGAGGGACCCGGGTTCGTCGACGGCCTGTTGGAAGCGATCGATCCTTTCTGCATGGACCACCAGGTGATCCATGTGTGAACCGGTCGACGTTCTCGCCGTGGGGGCGCATCCCGACGACATCGAGCTGGGTTGCGGCGGGACGCTGCTTCGCCTGAAGTCGCTGGGCCGCCGTACGGGCGTCGTGGATCTGACGCGGGGCGAGCTGGGAACCCGCGGCACCATGGAGACCCGGGCCCTGGAAGCCCGCCGCGCGGCGGCTCTCCTGGGTCTGGACTTCCGGCTGAACCTGGGCCTGAAGGACGGGGACCTGAGTCTCGATGAAGAGAGCCGGTTGGCGTTGATTCGAGTGATCCGGCAGTGCCGGCCCAAACTGGTCTTGACACACTCCAAGTGGGGCCATCCCGACCATGGCAAGGCGGCCATCCTGGTCGAGGAGGCGGTTCATCACGCCGGACTGGCGGCCATCGACACGTCGCAACCGCGTTTCCGTCCCCGGCGGATCGCCTTCTGGACCCATTTCGATCAGCCGGCTGCACCCCACGTCGGCGTGGACATTTCGGAACACTACGAGCGGAAAGAGCGCGCTTTGAAGGCCTTCGCGTCGCAGTTGCATCGCCCGGACTCGAGCGAGCCCGCAACCTATCTGAGCGATCCCCGGTTCCTGGAACGGATCCGGAGTTTCCACACGCACGTGGGGAGTCTAGTAGGATGCTCCTTGGCGGAGGGTTTCCTCATGTCCCGGCCGCCCCGGATCGGGGATCTGGCCGATTGCTGAATTGAACGACCGCCGCCACCCGGCCAAGTCCGTCCGGCCGCTGCGGGGACGACACTGAGATGTTCGATCGCCAGTCTCGAGTCTACGGCAACCTGCTTCAGGCAGCGGACATCGCCGTCGCCTTTCTGGCCTTGACCCTGGCGTATTTCTCCCGATCCCTGCTTATGGCATGGGCGCCGGCCTCGATCGAGTCCGCTTTCCATCCGAAGCTGCTGGACTATTCCCTGTATCTGCTCTATCTGCTGGCCGCGTTGCCGATTTGGATTCCCATCCTCCGGATCACCCAACGATACTCCCGCTTCTACCAGATCTCCGCCTTCCAGCACCTTTTCCGCATCGCCCGCTTCCTCTGTGCCGCCGGTTTCGCGGTGGGCTTCTTCGTCTTCGTGTTCAACCTGGAGGTGAGCCGGCCCGTCTTCTTCATCTTCATCGGACTCTCCGGCTTCTTCATGGGTCTGAACCGCATCGTTCTGCATTGGATCTTGAGGACCCGGAACGTCAACGAGCACCATCAGGTCCGGATCCTGATCGTGGGAATCGACTCCAGGGCCAAGTCCGTCAGCCAGGTTCTGAGCCGGTTCCGAAAGTGGGGCTACCGTGTCGTCGGACATCTGGCCCCGGAAGAAACCTGGAACGAGGTTCCCGGAATCCGGATCCTGGGCTCGCTGGAGGATCTTCCCGGTCTGCTCACGGACCGTCTGGTCGTGGACGAGATCATATTCGTGGGCGCGCAGCCGGAGGACAACCGGCAGTTTCAGGAGGTGCTGGGGCTTTGTGAGGAGCTCGGAATCCGGACCCGTATCGCCGCGGACTTTTTCCCCACGTCCATTTCCAGGCTATCGCTCGATTACCTGGAAGAGCTTCCCCTCATCACCTTCTCGACGGCCCCCGACCAGAGCGTGGCCCTGGTGGTCAAGAGGGTCATGGACTGTGTGCTGGCCTCGGCTCTCCTGGCGGTGGCGGCTCCCTTCATGCTCCTGATCATGGCCCTGATCAAGTTCACCTCATCCGGATCGGTCTTCTACCGCCAGGTCAGGCGTGGTCTCTACGGCCGGGAGTTCAGGCTGGTCAAATTTCGCACCATGGTGGAGGGGGCCGAAGACCAGCTCCAGGAGATCCGGCATCTCAACGAGATGGATGGCCCGGTGTTCAAGATGCGCAAAGATCCACGGGTGACTCCCGTGGGGCGCATTCTGCGCCGGTACAGCATCGACGAGTTGCCGCAACTGGCCAACGTGGTGAGAGGCGAGATGAGCCTGGTCGGCCCCCGGGCGCCGTTGCCCGAGGAGGTCCGCCACTATTCCCGGAGCCAGCGGCGGCGGCTGAGCGTCAAGCCGGGCATCACCTGTCTCTGGCAGATCTCCGGCCGCAACGAGCTGGATTTCCAGAAATGGATGAAGCTGGATCTCCAGTACATCGACCAGTGGTCCCTGAAGCTCGATCTCTGGATTCTGCTCAAGACCATCCCGGCCGTCGTCTGGGGCCGCGGCGCCAGTTAGTATCACCGTCTCCCGGATCTTGAATTGGCCGTGTTTTACTCCGGTTAACCCGCATTTCTCAGAAGTCCCCCACCGCCGGGCCCCCGGCATGATCCCGCGAGAAACTGCCCTTCCAGTGGGCGACTGGAAGTCGCCCCTCCGGGCCTCCGGCATGATCCCGCGAGAAACCGGGCGGGGATTGTCCATCAGCGGCACCCACCGCGTTGCCGCTGTCGAACGACTCGTAGGGGCGACCCTTGTGGTCGCCCTCCCCCGAACGGCGCCACCGTCCGCCCGCCATTGCCTGGGCAATACCGAACCGGGGGGGTGGAGCGGCGACTTTCCAGTCGCCGACTGGGACCGGCGTCCGGAGTATCCATGTTGCAAGTGAAGGAGCGGCGTCATCCCTGGCGCCGTCTTACGACCTCGCATTCAAGAAAAACCGGACGGCCGCATCGGCTCTCCCCGCCCGTGTTCTTCCTCACCCCTCCCCCAGCCCGAAAACGAACGGAAGGACCGATCTCCCTTCGTCTGAGAAAACCATGGGGCACCCGGAGGGGGGACATTCTTGTCCCCCTCTTCGCCACGGTTGCCTTCGCTGGTCTCCGGCGGGGCCGGAGTTGGGCGAATAGGAGGGGGGACTTTTAGTCCCCCCGAGGGAGTGGGGGTAGGAAAACCCCCACTCCTTTTCACGCAGGATTTCGCCGGACCGGGGCCGGTGGGGGAGCTCCGAAGAAAAGCCCCAAGACGTCCAGCCGCCGAGCTTCGAGCACACCCAACGCTCGAAAGAGGGCGCCAAGAATGACGCCCCTCCAAACGAGCACCGGCGCCCTTCCGGGCACACCGACCGGGACGGGCGTCGGAGCGGCGTGTTTCACGCGCCGACTGGAGGGGCGTCTTTAGGCGCCCCGTGCTCTTTGCCGAAGTGGTGCGCTTCTTCGAAACCTCCCCTCCCCGATGACCGTAGGGGCACCCCTTGTGGGTGCCCTGCGGGGTCGCATCGTTCCCCCCGGCTGAGTCGCCGCTCCACGTCGCCATTCCCGGCGCCCGGAAGGACGCCGATCCCAGTCGGCGACTAGAAAGTCGCCGCTCCCTCAGAATTTGTAGCCCATGGCGATGTTGAACTGGTCGAGGCCGGTTGTTGAATTTGCCTTCGAGGGCATGCGAATCTCCTATGGATTTCAATAACAACCCATGTCTTCATTTTTTCTTGGAAAGGTCGAACCATGAACAGGCTGCTTGTGATCGCACTGCTGTTGGGCCCCGTCTCAGAAGCCGTGGCTGAGGAGAAGATCAAGACCTCTCCCTTCACCGAACCCCAGAAACGGTCCAAACGGATCCGCGTCAACACGGGAGCGTGGAACCCCGTCGTCGACGTGACCGACGTGTTTCCGGGAAACCGGGCGTTGGACCGCCAGGGTGTTTTCAGGCTGTTCGACGGCGCCATCGGGGTCAAGCTCCGAGTCGAACAGGCAGAGAGTTCCGACCCCCTGCTGGAGGCGACGGCGAAGTGGGAGCAGGGGAAGTTCATCGGCCCCCTGTTCATCTGGAGAGCCGACGGACGGCTCCACATGATCTACGAGTGCTCGCGGGCCGAGGCCACGGCCTACGCCACCAGCACCGACGGCTACAACTGGACGCGTCCGGAGCTGGGCCAGGTCGATTTCGACGGGTCGTCCGCCAACAACCTCCTGCGAAACGGCATCCGGGGCGCCACCGGCGTCTTCATCGACCCCCAGGCGCCGGCGGCGGAACGCTTCAAGGCCATGGGGGGCGACATGGCCTGGTACGACCCGGAGACGCTGCAGCCGCTGGAAGGCGAGGAGGCCATGCGCCGTTGGAACCGGGAGACCTACGAGAAGGACGCGTACAAGGGACCTCGAGCGGAGATCTGGGGACGCACCCTGGGCTGGATCTCGCCGGACGGCCGGGACTGGAAGCCGCTGGAGAAGGCCCTGGGCATGCGCCCCGTCAACGGCGGCATCTCCGCCCACTACGACGAGGCCAACGGCGAGTACATCGCTTACCAGCAGATCATGGGCAACACGGCCGAGCTAATGCCGGGGATCGGCACCGCCCGGATCGAGGAGGAGACGCAGCGGCGGGTCATCGGGTTCTCGCGGACCAAGGACTTCCGGACCTGGCCGGCCCCCAAGCTGATCCTGGCTCCCGACGCCCAGGACGACCTGGACATTTCCTTCTACGGGGCCAACTACTTCCCCTATCCGGGGCGCACCGATCTTCACGTCATGGTCATCCCCGTCTACCACCAGCAAAACGACCACGTGGACACCCAGATCGCCTTCAGCCGGGACGGCCTCTTCTGGCAGAGACCGGAGCGCCGGCCGGTCCACGCCGTCGGACCGCCCGGTAGCGGGGACGATTGCCAGGTGCACACCTGGCGCAACGGCATGCTGGAGCTCCCCGACGGACTCTGGGCGGTGCCCTACACGGGAATGTCCAGCCTCCACAACGTCTACGGACAGGACCATCTCTTTGCCCAGGGCCGGCCCATTCAGATCCGATACATGTTGTGGAAACCGCACCGCTTCTGCGGGATCGAGGCGGAAAGCGAAGGCCGGTTCACGATTCCCACCATCTACCGGCACGGGAACGAGCTGCGGCTGAACTACCGGTGCGCTCCCGGCGGCTGGATCAGCGTGGAGTTGATGACGAAGAGCCCCTCCATGAACCAGGCCGATCTGCCGCCCATCGAGGGTTTCACCTTCGCCGAATCCGACCGTCTCACGGGCGACGAGTCCGATCGAGTCGTGACCTGGAAGGGCAAGAGCGATCTCTCGGGGATCGGGGAGACGGCGGCAATCCGCATCCGGATGTTCCAGGCCAAGATCTTCGCCTACAAGTTCTGAATGGGCATGCCGGGGTGCGGACCCGGCCCAACGCCGTGACGACCTTTGCCGCAGACTGTTATGATGCAAGTGATCCGACCCGACGACTTGGGAGTTCAAGACCATGAAATATCTGCCTTCACTGGTGCTGATTCTCACCACCGTTGTCCCCGTCCACTCCGGCAACTGGCCTCAGTTCCGGGGACCGAGCTACAACGGATCGACCCCTGAGAAGGGCCTGCCCACTCAGTGGTCGCCGACCGAGAACATCGCGTGGCGCGCCGTCCTGCCCGGACCCAGCGCGGCCACGCCCGCCGTCTGGGACAATCACGTCTTCGTTTCCAGCACGGACCCGGATTCCAATTCGCTGAAAGCCCTCTGCTTCGACCGGGCCAGCGGCAAGCTGCTCTGGCAGCGGGAGATCTCCACCGGCATCAACCGGGACACCCGGAGCGATTTCGCCTCGCCGTCGCCCACCACCGACGGCAACGTGGTCGTCTTCTTCTACGGCAACGGAGACATGGCGGCGTTCGACTTTTCGGGGCACCAGCTCTGGCGGCGGCACATCGAGAAAGACTACGGTGAATTCGCGTTCTTCTGGACCTTCTCCTCCAGCCCCCTGATCTTCGACGGGAAGCTCTACCTCCAGGTCCTGCAGAGGGACGTCCCCATCGAGGGACGCGGCCTGAAGGACCGCAAGAACCGGTCGTACATCCTGGCCATGAAGCCGGAGACCGGCGAGACCCTGTGGCGCAGCTTCCGCCCCAGCCAGGCGGTGGCCGAGTCCCGCGAGGCCTTCACCACCCCGGTCCCCTTCGTTCACAACGGGCGCCGCGAGCTGCTGGTGGCGGGAGGCGACGACCTCAGCGGCCACGACCTGGAGACGGGAAAGGAGTTGTGGCGCTGGGGAACCTGGAATCCCACGCGCATCGGGCACTGGCGCCTGGTCCCCTCCCCCGTGGCCAACGAGGACGTGATCCTGGCCTGCGCCCCCAAGCGGGACCCCATCTACGCCATCAGGACGGGCGGGGTCGGCAGGCTGGACGACAGCTCCATCGCCTGGGTCAGCAAGGACGTTCGGGCCGTGACCTCCGACGTGCCCACACCCGCGTACTACGACGGAGACTTCTTCGTCCTGAGCGACGTGCGGAAGTCCCTCTCGCGAGTCGAACCCAAGACGGGCAAGGTGAAGTGGACGATCCAGACGCCGGGCCGCAGCAAGTACGAGGCTTCACCCCTGGCCGGTGACGGCAAGATCTACCTGATCAATTTCGACGGAGACGTGGTGATCGTGGACGTGGCGGGAGGAGAGATCCTAAACAACATCGCCATGGGCGACGCCGAGGACGCGCCGGTCCGCGCCACCGTGATCGCAGCCCAGGGCCACCTGTTCGTCCGGACCAACGGGACCCTGTTCTGCATCGGCCGGAACTGACCGGACTCCGGCCGGTTACTGGAGTTTCCCCCGGCCCACGAGCGGCCAGACCGTCTCCACGCGGCCGCTGCGGATCCCGTACAGGACATCGTGCAGGAAGACCGTCGAGTCGGAATAGCCGGGGATGATCTCGATCTTGTCCCCGACCCGGGGCGATTCGCCGGGTTCGGCCAACCGGATGATTCCGTGCTCCGCCGACATCACGAACTCCTTGGCATCGATTCCTCCCAGGACCTCGGGAGCGGCGTCGACTCGGCCCATGGTCTTGAACCCGGCGTCGCAGATGATGCGTGAGGGCTGGGGACGGCTGGTCACGGTGGACAGGATCGTCAGCGCGAATTCATGCTCCACGCCGAACTGGCGGCGGTAGGAGATGTCGCAGTAGATGCCGCCTCCCGCCTCGATCTCGGTGACGCCGGGAACGAAAGCGCTGATCCAGTAGGTCCCGGTCCCGCCGCAACTGACGATCTCGACCGGAATCCCCGAGTCCCGGATGGCCTGGGCGGTGTCCGTCAGCTTCCCCAGCGACTCCTCGATCATCCGTTTCTTCTTTCCCATGTCCGGTTCGAACAGCGCATGGGCCTCCCAGGTCTGCAACCCGGCGAAGCGGACGTGCCGCAACCGGGCGATCCGGCGGGCCAGGGACACGGCAGGTTCTCCCGGCAGCACTCCGGCACGCTGCATCCCCACGTCCACCTCGATCAGGACCCGGGGACGGACGCCCCCGGCTTCGGCTGCGCGGTCGATCTCCCGGACATTCTCGAACTGGTCCACGCAGACCATCACGTCAGCCTGCCGGCAGACCTTGACCAGCCGGTCGATCTTGGTCGGCCCCACGATCTGGTTGGCCACCAGGATGTCGCGGATCCCGGCGGCGGCCATGACCTCCGCCTCCCCCAGCTTGGCGCAGGTGATTCCGTGGGCCCCCGCTTCAAGACACAGATTCGCCAGGGCCGGCGTCTTCATCGCCTTGGTGTGGGGGCGCCATCCCACCTTGGCCTCGCGAATGATGGTGGCCGTCATGCGGTCGATGTTGCGCTGAAGAACATCCAGATCCACCATCAGGGCCGGCGTGTCGAGCGCCTCCCGGGGTTGTCCCACCAAACTGTTCACTGTGATCCTTCCTCCTGCCGGAACACCGCCCCGCGGTTAGCGTCACGCCTCTTGGAATCAATTCAACCCATATTACAACGGGACTGTCTTCCGGCCGGTCATCGGACCTATCCGCCCCACGACGGTTGGCGTCGGAGTGCGTATGGCTTTGTCGTCTTTCGTCCGACCGAGTCGCGGGGAAGCCCTTCCGATACGAGAACCTCCACCAGCGTTTGCACGGCGTCAATCGAGAAAAATGGCGCGTTTACGTTCGAAGCCCTCTCCCGAGACGGACGTATAGCTATGATACAGCAGGTGCGCCTCGATGACTGTCTCGAACGCGGCTTCGCCAGTCCTCTTCATGATGTTCATTCAAATCTCGAACGAGGCAGGCCAGACTGCCGGATAATCGACATCAACGTGCCGACACGCAGCTCTCTATGATCGGGCACCGGGACTGTGACCGTACCGTCGGCGCCAGCCTTTTGCATTGCCACGTGGCTGCCACGCCTTCTAGCCTTCACGAAACCATGTAACTCGAGGATCCGGCAAGACCTCCCGGCCCGAAAGAACGCGGAGCCTACCCAACGGCGACCTCGACGCGCGTTATGTAGACTTCGCCACGCAAGCGCTTGGCGATTTCCCCGGCAGAGGCGGTCTCGAAAAACAGAGTCAGCGCTTCGGCGAGGTTGTCGCGTGCTTCGGACACGGTGTTGCCTTGGCTGACGACATCCACTTCCGGGCACAGGGCAACGTATCCATCTCCTTCGCGTTCGATGATCGCAGTCAACTGCCTGTTCATGGCGTGTCTCCCCTTCTGCACTTCACCCAACTGACCTCCGGGTCGCGGAACCAGACTATCACCAGCGTCAAATTTCGAGGGCCATTGACAAGCAAATTGCGCGGCAGGCGCCCCGGGAGGGATATGGGGAGTCCGTCATCAAGGAGAAACGGTGCCCGCCGTATGGCGCCGTGGCCCGAATGGACAGTCTCCGGGCCGGAGAAGTAGAATTTCGGCCATGTCTCGCTTGAATTTCATCGTTGCAATTTTTCTGGCGCTCGGGACCATGCTCCCGGGCCAAACCGAAACCCGGCGCTACCTCTACATGAGCACTCCGGACGGAGCTCAGGTGGAAGGCCGATCGGGCACCGGAATCCTCATCTTCGATATCGAAAACGGCCACAAGTTCGTCCGGAGGATCCACATCCCCATCTTCCAGGAAGGACTTCGAGGCTTCACCGGGAGCCTGATCAACCACGCCGTCTACTACTCCACGACCAACCACCGCCTGGGCGCTTTCGACCTGGAGGCGGAGAAGGTCCTCTGGGAGAACACGTTCGCGCCGGGATGCTGCGACCGGTCCTCCATCACCATGGACGGCAAGAAGATCTACGCTCCCACCGGATTCTGGTACACGGAGGAAGACGCCGGCTTCGTGGTGATCAACGCGCAAAACGGGGATTTCATCAAGCGGATTCCCGTGGGGCCCAACGCCCACAACAGCATCGTGGGCCTGGACGGACGGCACTTCTTCCTGGGAACCCGGACCATGCTGACCATGTTCGACATCCGGGACGACAGCATCGTCCGCCAGGTACCCGAAGTGGGCGAGTACATGATCTTTCCGTACACCGTCACCCGCGACCACAGCCTGGCCTTCGTCTGCCTGGGGAGACACGTGGGGTTCGACGTGGTCGATCTGAAACAGGGCAAGTTGCTGCACCGGGTCTTCGCCGGCAAGGAGAAGATCCGCCATCGGACCCACGGCGCCGGCCTGACGCCCGACCACAAGGAACTGTGGATCAGCGACCAGGCGGGCCGGAAGCTCTTCTACTTCGACGCCACGCAGATGCCGCCCCGGGAAATGGGCCACGTGAACCTCTCCATGGGAGGCCACGGCTGGGTCACCTTCAGCCTGGACGGCAAGTACGCCTATTCCCACGCGCCCGACATCTTCGACGCCAGGACCAAGAAGCGTGTCGGAGTCTTCCGGGACGAAGACGGCCGCCCCTTCGCCAGCTCCAAGTTCATCGAGGTGCATTTCCGGGACGGCAAGGTCGTCACCATGGGGAACGAGTTCGGACTCGGCCGCCATTGATCCGCATTTCTCACCGGAGGTCCATCATGAAACGACGCTTCCGTGCCCGAGTACTCAGCCGCCGCGGAATGGTGGGCTCTACCCTCCTTGGCCTGGCTGGCCTCGGCACGGCGAAGGCATCTCCGTTGGGAGCGCCAGCGCCGGCATCAGCCGAAAGTGAGGATACCGGCCACCTCGTCCACATGGACCAGGTCGAGCGGTTCGTCGCCGTCGACAACAAGTGCGCCTGGCCCAATCTCACCCTCATGCCCGACGATTCCATCGTGGCCACCATCTTCGGGAGTCCCTGTCACGGCTTCTGCGACGGAGCCGCCGAGTGCTGGAGAAGTGACGACGGCGGCCGCATGTGGAAATTCGTGAGCATTCCGGCCCCCAACGAACCGGGCACCAACCGGAAGGACCTGGCGGCCGGCCTCACGCCGAAGGGCTCCTTCGTGGTGCTCTGCAGCGGCTCCAAGGTGGCGCCTCCGGATCCGGTCACCAAGTTGAGGCCCATCATTCAATCGGTGGTCTGCCGCTCCACCGACGGCCTCAAGACCTGGACCTGCCGGAGCAGCCTGGAGTTGCCGCCGGGCGCGGACCACGTCATCCCCTTCGGCGACATCGCCGCCCTGCACGACGGACGCCTGGCCGTTACGGGCTACACGGGGGACCACATCCGGACCAACACGGCCTGGGTCTTCTTCAGCGATGACGACGGCCGCACCTGGGGCTACCCCCGCCCCCTGGGGGAGGACGACTTCAACGAGTCGACTCTGCTCGTCACCGGAGGAAAACGTCTCCTGGCCGCCACCCGGACCCACCGGAACAGTCATACCCACATCTCGGTCTCGGAAGACGCCGGACAGACCTGGAAGCATCTGGGTCCCGCGTCCCTGCCGGGACAGGTGCCGGCCAACCTCATCCGGCTGCAGGACGGGGGGATCCTCCTCACCTATGGATCCCGGCTGCGAGGCATGTTGGGTGTCTTCGCCCGCATCAGCCGAGATGAGGGGCTGACCTGGGGCGCGCCGAGGGTGCTCTTCAACACGACGGTGCGGCGGGCGAACACGCGGCCCGGCGGCGTCGACGGCGGCTACCCCTCCAGCGTGCAACTGAAGGACGGCACCATCGTCACCGCCTACTACTGCCAGCGGATCCCCATGCACCAGCGCTACCACATGGGCGTGGTCCGGTGGCGGGTCTCATAGACGCGCAGGCGCCGCATTCCTGCCGCCGGTGGAGTGGCGGGCCGTCTTCTCCTGGCTCATTCGGACCGCGTAGATGGCCGCTGCGGCGTTGAGCCTGGCCATGGCCGAGGCCGGCAGGGTCAAACCGGTCCCCTTGAGATTCTCCTCCACATGCTCCGGTTTCTCGGCGCCGGAGAGGACGCTGGCGACCTCGGAATGGGCGGCGACCCAGGCGACGCAGACCTGGGGACGGGTCACACCCAACTCGCCGGCCACGTCATCCAATACCGTCACCACGTCCCTGACCGCGGACGTTTGCTGATCCTCCCGTCCCGGCACCAGGCTGCCTCCTCCCAACGGACTGAAGGCCATGAGTCCCAGGTTTCCCCGCCGAATCAGAGGGAACAATCCATCAACCATGAGGCTCAGGCGATCTCCGGCCACGACGGTCAAGTAGTCCTGGAGCCCGGCCAGAGGTAGTCTGCCGGGTTGATTCCCCGCTTCCATCAGTTCCTCCACCTGCCTCGGGAGGTGATTGGAGACTCCCCAATAGCGGATCTTCCCCGACTCCACCAGGGCGGTCATGGCGGCTGCGATCTCCTCCATGTGCGCCCGCGTCGGAGCCTCCCGGTCCGGTGCCTCTTCATGAAAGGAGGGAGTTTTCTTGTCGGGACCGTGGATGAAATAGAGGTCGATGTAGTCGGTTCCCAGGCGCTTGAGACTGCCTTCCACCCGGGTTCTCAGGATCGACTCGGTCAGGGCGATCCTCTCACCGTCGACACGCGGATACGCCTTGGTGGAGATGACGACCTCGTGCCGCCGGCCCGCAATGCCGTGGCCCAGGGCGATCTCCGACTCGCCGGAGCCATAGGCCTCGGCTGTATCGAAGAAGTTGATCCCCACGTCGATGCAGTGGCGCAAGAAATCGTGCGCCTCTTTGCTTTCCCCTTTGCGGGAGAGATGGGTCCGGAAGGCGGTTCCCTGACACAGCCGGGAGACCCACAGGTCGGTGTGGCCGAATCTCACCAGGTGGGAGGGACGTTCCGGGCCGGCGTCCGGCGGCGACGTCGCGCATCCGGCCTTGGAAAGGCCCAGGGCGGCCGTTCCGGCGGCGGCCCCGAGGGTCTTGAGGAAGTGTCTGCGATCCGTGTCAGCGATCATGGCCAGCTCCGTGGGAAAACCGCGGCAGCGGCCGCCGCGGACGCTCAAGCGATGATGTCGTGGACCACCTTCCCGTGCACGTCGGTCAGGCGGAAGTCCCGGCCCGAGTAACGGTAGGTGAGCCGTTCGTGGTCGATGCCCATGAGGTGGAGGATGGTGGCGTGGAGGTCATGGACGTGCACCCGGTTCTCCACCGCCGTGAGCCCGAACTGGTCGGTGGCGCCGTAGCTGAAGCCTCCCTTGACGCCGCCGCCGGCCATCCAGACGGTGAAGCCGTAGTGGTCGTGGTCCCTTCCTTTTTGCCCCTCCGACGTGGGAGCCCGGCCGAACTCGCCGCCCCAGATCACCAGGGTCTCGTCCAGCATGCCCCGCTGCTTCAGATCCTTGATCAGGGCCGCGATCCCCCGGTCGCAGGCATCCGCCAGCTTCTTGTGGCCCCCGACGATATCGCTGTGGCCCGTGTCCCAGGCGATGTCGTAGTGGTCGATGGAATGGGACACCTGGACCATCCGCACACCCCGTTCCACGAGCCGCCGCGCCAGCAGGCAACCCTTGGCGTACTCGCTGTCGCCGTAGAGCTCCCGAATGGCCTTGCTCTCCTGCGAGAGATCGAAGGCCTCAGGCGCCGCGAACTGCATCCGGAAGGCCATCTCCATGGCCTGGATGCTGCTTTCCAGGTGCTGGTCCTGTTGCTGCCGGTCCAGGTCCATGCGATTGAGCCGAGTCAGAAGATCGACCTGCCGGCGCTGTTCCGCCCGGGGCAGCCAGTTGTTCTTGAGATCGCTCACGATGCGGTCCGGCTTCATCTCGTGCAGGTTCACGTAGGTTCCGGAGTAGGCTCCCGGGAGGAAGGAGTTTCCCCAGTTGGCCAGCTTGCCGCGCGGCTGGCCCCGCGGACTCATGGCCACGAACCCGGGAAGATCCTGGTTGTCGGAACCCAGGCCGTAGACCAGCCAGGAACCCATGCTGGGCCGGCTCGGCTGCAGGTGGCCCAGGTTCATCATCAGGATGGCCCCGGCGTGCTCCGGGATGTCCGTGTGCATGGAATGGATGAAGCTGATGTCGTCGACGCACTCACCTACATGGGGAAAGATGTCGCTGACCCACTTGCCGCACTCGCCGTATTGCTTGAATCCGAAAGGCGAGGGGAAGAGCCCGTTCTTGGTATTGCGAAGGGACTTCCGGTCCACGATGGCGGGACGCTGCCCCTGGTACTTCCGGATCTCCGGCTTGTAGTCGAAGGTGTCGACCTGGGAGGGTCCGCCGGGCATGAAGAGCTGGATCACGTGCTTGGCCCGGGGAGCGAAATGGGGCGCCTTGGGAGCCAGAGGTGAACCCGTCGCCGAGAGCGGCGCTCCCGAGTCCCCGGTCCCCAGAACGCGCTCCTCAGCCAGGACGCCCGCGAGTCCCAGGACGCCGAATCCCGCACCCAGCCGATGCAGCATGTCGCGGCGGTCCAGAGGCGGAGGTTGTGGCGGGTGGAACATGGCTTCAATCTCCAGAATGATTTGCGCTCATTGTCTCATGATCTCGCCCACACCGGAAGGGCACGCTTTGGCCTAGTGTGCTGTCCCGCAAATACATGTGTTCGTAACGGATCGAGCCTCGATTTCGAATCTCCGTAGGGGCACCCCTTGTGGGTGCCCTCTTCGGTCCAAGTCACGCCACCAGGACCAAAACACCCTCCGGAACGATCTCGGCCACCGGTGCCGGGCGGGCGACCACAAGGGTCGCCCCTACGTCTATTTGAGGGACGGCACACTAGCGACCAGGGCCTGAATCAACCGCAACGAACATTGTGGACCGGCACACCGATCCCGGGGGCACGCGACAGGGGACCGTCCGCCGTCAACAGTGGGACACCGTAGCAGCGAGCGGCCGCCACGTAGAATGAATCGTACGCGCTCAGGTTGTGCCGATGCTCCCAGGCCAACTCGGCCAGGATGCGGTGAGGGATCCGCTCAACCGGCCAGAGGACCAGGTCCTCGACAGCCAACCGGGCACGGCGCTCCTCAAGGCGCCCCTTCAGAACGGCCCGGCGCAGCACTGCGAGCACCTCGGCGTCCATCAACTCCGGAGCCACCAGAAAAGCACCGTCTATCAGGGGTGCAACGCTTTCACCCAAATTGGTCTTCAACAGGTACTCGACCGCCACCGAGGCGTCCACGACGTATCGCGTCACCCCAGCTCCTGGGAACGGGTTCCCCGCACGTCTTCAAGCAGTGATGCCGCAGAAACGCCCAAATCGACTCTCGATCGTCCCGTATGGCGTTTGCGCCAATCGTGGCGGGCCAACTCGTGCCGGATCGCGGTGAGCACGACATCGCTCATGGTGCAGTTGAGGGAATGGGCATGACGCCGCAGGCGCTCATGCAATTCAGACGGAACATTCTTGACTTGCAGATTCATCAATCATGCTTCTAGCATGATTAGCTCATTATCTCAACATGATCCTCGGTGGATCGAGGGACTCCCTCCTGTCACTTTGGTCGCATAATCAAGGCCGTGAAAACGTTTCAGAAGTCCCCCACCGCCGGGCCTCCCGCATGATCCTGCGAGAAACTGGGCGGGGATTGTCCATCAGCGGCGCCCACCGCGTTGCCGCTGTCCAACGACTCGGTCCCTACTTGGCCGGGGGGTGGAGCGACGGCGTGGAGCGGCGACTTTCTAGTCGCCGACTGGGATCGGCGTCCTTCCGGGCGCCGGGAATGGCGACGTGGAGCGGCGACTCAGCCGGGGGACGATGCGACCCCGCAGGGCACCCACAAGGG